>NZ_LOWY01000039.1:0-84498 GCF_001524185.1 Burkholderia sp. FL-7-2-10-S1-D7
GGATTCCCGTGTGAAAGTAGGTAATCGTCAGGCTCCCTAAGCCAGAAACCCCCGCCCGAAAGGCGGGGGTTTTTGCACTTCAGCGACGGAAATGCGCGAGTGCAGGGAGGTGTCCGGATCTCCTTCCGTTGCGCGCGGGCAACGTCTTGCCCCATATGCTCCGGATGGACGAATAGCCAACCGGCCATCGGGAGATCCGAATCCGCCGACGTACGGATCCAGAACCCGATCACCATCCCCTCGGCTTCGGCGACGTAGTCGATCGATCCTTCTATTGCCTCCGCTGAGATTTCGAGAAGCGGGCACGCGACGAAAGTCAGAAAGCAGGTGAGTGCAATCGCTCCCGTGCACCATGCGGACGGTCCGGCACCCGCAACCAACTGGCTTACCCTTTAGCGCGCTCGCACCGAGTGTGACGCTCGCCCGCGCCGCAATTCAGTGCTCCGCCTGCGCCGCATTGACATCCCGCCGAAATGCGCCCGGGCTCGTCCCGGTCCATTTCCGGAATGCGCGGTGAAACGCGCTGGGCTCGGTAAAGCCGAGTTCCACCGCGATTTCCGCGACGCTTAGCGTGTGCCCGCGCAGCAGCGACTGGGCCAGCGCACCGCGCAACTCATCCTTGATCGACGCGAAGCTCTGCCCCTCGCTGCGCAACCGTCGCCGCAGCGTCGCGGGCGTCGTGCCGAGGCGCACGGCCAGCGTGTCGAAGTCCGGCCACTCGGCGGCCGGTTGCGCTTTTAGATGCGCGCGCGTCTTCGCCACCCAGCCGGTGTCGTGCCGATAGCGCACGAGCAGGTTGCCGGGCGCGCCGCGCAGGAAGGGTTTCAGCGCCTGCGCGGAGCGGATCGTCGGCAGCGCGAGGTACGCGGCGTTGAACGCGAGCCGGCTGTCCGGGCGGTCAAAATGCACGGGCACGCCGAAGAACTGGTGGTAGTCGCTGCGCTGGTCGGGGCTCGGGCACGCGAAATCGATGCGCTGCAGCGGAATGCGTCGGCCGATCAGCCAGCAGGCGACGCCGAGCAGGATCAGCCAGAACGTCCGGTACGCGAACGCCGAATACGGTGCGCCCGCCTGCGTGAGGACGATCTGCGCCTGGCCGTCGGCGATCACGAGCTCGCCGCGCGGTTCGTCGAGCACCACGCGCAGGAACTGCAGCGCACGCCGCAGCGCCTTCTCGAGCGTGCCCGCGTGCAGCACGGCGTGGCACAGCAGCGTGAAGCTGCCGCGCCGCATCGGGCGGGCCGCGAGCCCGAAGAATTCGTCGTCGATCGCGTTGGCGATCGCCAGCCACAGGCGACCGTACTGCTGTGGCGTGACGGGCTCGCGCACGGTGGCCGGCAGGCCGGCAACGCGCAGCACGGGCTCGGTCGGAATCCGCTGCCGGCGCAGGCTCTCGAGCGCATCCTCGACGAAATCCGGCGAGATCATCTGCGGCCCCATTTTTTCATGCCCTCCAGACATGGCAAAAGCGATCACGATTCTAGATTCTGTTTGTCATTGATTGCAATGTGACGGCTGTCTACCATCATCGATATACCCCCGGTTCGCCGGCGGACATAACGAATAGGAGACACGCATGCGTGATGGAGCAACCGCCCGGGTGGTGCCGGCCTACGCCGACGCCGTGGCCGGCTTCCGTATCGAGACCGCCGCCGCATATCTGCACGGCGACCTGGAGCAGGGCCTGAACGCCTGCGTCGAATGCTGCGACCGGCATGCGGCGGCGGACGCGAATGCGATCGCACTCGACTGGATCGACGTCGGCGGCCAGCACAGCAGCTTCACGTTCGCGCAGATGCAGGCGCTGTCGGCGCGGGTCGCGAACCTGCTGGTCGAGCAGGGCGTGAAGCCGGGCGACGTGGTTGCCGGCCTGTTGCCGCGCACGCCCGAACTCGTCGCGACGATCCTCGGCACGTGGCGCGCGGGTGCCGTCTATCAGCCGCTATTCACCGCGTTCGGGCCGAAGGCGATCGAGCACCGGTTGCGCATGAGCGATGCGCGGCTGGTCGTCACCAACATCGCGAATCGCGCGAAGCTCGACGAGATCGTCGATTGCCCGCGGGTCGCGACGGTGCGCGAGTCGGGCGACGGGCTGCCGGCGCGCGACATCGATTTCCGCGCGGCGCTCGACGCGCAGTGCGACGTATTTGAACCGGTCCCGCGCAAGGGCACCGACCTGTCCATGATGATGTCGACGTCGGGCACGACGGGTTTGCCGAAGGGCGTGCCGGTGCCGTTGCACGCGCTGCTCGCGTTCGGCGCGTACATGCGCGACGCGGTGGACCTGCGCGCCAGTGACCGCTTCTGGAACATCGCCGATCCGGGCTGGGCATACGGCCTCTATTACGCGATCACGGGCCCGCTGCTGCTTGGCCATGCAACGACGTTGTACGAGGGCGCTTTCACGGTCGACAGTACCTACGACGTGATCGAACGGCTCGGCATCACGAGCCTCGCCGGTTCGCCGACCGCGTTCCGGATGCTGATGGCGGCCGGCACCGAAGCGGCCGCGCGCGTGAAAGGGCAACTGCGGGTTGTCAGCAGCGCGGGAGAACCGCTGAATCCGGAAGTCGTGCGCTGGTTCCACGAGGCGCTCGGCGCGCCGATCTACGACCACTACGGCCAGACCGAACTCGGGATGGTCGTGAACAATCATCACGGGCTCGAGCACGTCGTCCACGCCGGCTCGGCGGGCTTCGCGATGCCCGGCTATCGCGTCGCGGTGCTCGACGATGCCGGCCGCGAACTCGGTCCCGGCGAGCCCGGCATCCTCGCGATCGACATCGCGCGCTCACCGCTGCTGTGGTTCGACGGTTACTGGCAGCAAGACACGCCGGCGATCGCGGGCGGCTATTACCGCACCGGCGACAACGTCGAACTCGAGCCGGACGGCACCGTGAGCTTCATCGGCCGCGCGGACGACGTGATTACATCGTCCGGTTACCGGATCGGTCCGTTCGACGTGGAAAGCGCGCTGATCGAGCATCCGGCCGTCAGCGAGGCCGCGGTGATCGGCGTGCCGGACCCTGAGCGCACCGAGATCGTCAAGGCGTTCGTCGTGCTGTCGAAAGATTTCGACGGCACACCAGCGCTGGCCGAAGAACTGAGCCAGCACGTGAAGCGGCGGCTGTCGGCACACGCCTATCCTCGCGCGATCGACTTCGTCGACGCGCTGCCGAAAACCCCGAGCGGCAAGATCCAGCGCTTCATGCTGCGCAAGCTGGAAGCCGAGAAGGCTGCTCAATCCTGAATATTGACTTTGGACTGCGAATGAACATCAAGGATCGCGTTTTTCTGATTACGGGTGCCGGTTCGGGCCTCGGCGCAGCGGTGGCGCGCATGGTGGTCGCCGAAGGCGGCAAGACCGTACTGCTGGACGTCAATGAAGACGCCGGTGCGAGCCTCGCGCACGAACTAGGTGCGTCCGCACGCTTCGTGAAGACCGACGTGACGAGCGAAGCCGACGGGCAGGCCGCCGTTGCCGCTGCGCGCGACGCGTTCGGCCGCATCGATGCGCTCGTGAACTGCGCGGGCGTCGCGCCGGGCGAGAAGGTCGTCGGCCGCGAAGGCCCGCATTCGCTCGACCGTTTCGCGCGTGCGGTGTCGATCAACCTGGTCGGTACGTTCAACATGATCCGGCTGGCGGCGGAAGCGATGTCGAAGCAGGACGCCGACGCGGAAGGCGAACGCGGGGTGATCGTCAACACCGCGTCGGTCGCGGCGTTCGATGGACAGATCGGGCAGGCCGCGTACGCGGCATCGAAGAGCGGCGTGGTGGGCATGACGCTGCCGATCGCGCGCGAACTCGCGCGGTTCGGCATTCGCGTGGTGACGATCGCGCCGGGCATCTTCGCGACGCCGATGATGGCCGGCATGCCGCAGGACGTGCAGGACGCGCTCGGCAAGAGCGTGCCGTTCCCCCCGCGGCTCGGCCGCCCGGAAGAATTTGCGGCGCTGGTGCGCCACGTCGCCGAGAATACGATGTTGAACGGCGAAGTCATCCGTCTCGATGGCGCGCTGCGCATGGCACCGCGCTGACACTGGAGGAATGCAATCATGACGACACAGGATCCGATCGTAATCGTTGGCGCGGCGCGCACGCCGATGGGTGGTTTTCAGGGCGACCTGGCCGCGGCCAGCGCGAGCGAGCTTGGCGCGGTGGCGATTCGTGCGGCGCTGGAACGCGCGAACGTGCCCGCCGAGCGCATCGATGAAATCGTGTTCGGCTGCGTGCTGCCGGCCGGCCAGGGACAGGCGCCGGCGCGGCAGGCCGCGCTGAAGGCGGGCTTGCCGCTGGCGGCGGGCGCGACCACGGTCAACAAGATGTGCGGCTCCGGGATGAAGGCCGCGATGTTCGTGCACGACCTGCTGCTGGCCGGATCGGCGGACGTGGCCGTCGCGGGCGGGATGGAGAGCATGACGAATGCGCCGTACCTGCTGCCGAAGGCGCGCGCGGGGATGCGCATGGGGCATGGCCAGGTGCTCGATCACATGTTCCTCGACGGGCTCGAGGACGCGTACGACAAGGGCCGGCTGATGGGCACGTTCGCGGAGGATTGCGCGCAGGCATATCAGTTCACGCGCGAGGAGCAGGATGCGTTCGCGATCGCATCGCTGACGCGCGCGCAGCGCGCGATTGCAGAAGGACGCTTCGTGTCGGAGATCGCGCCGGTGACCGTGAAGGCCGGCAAGACGGAAGCCGTCGTGTCGATCGACGAGCAACCGGGCAAAGCGAAGCTCGACAAGATCCCGACGCTCAAGCCGGCATTCCGCGAAGGCGGCACGGTGACGGCGGCCAATTCGTCGTCGATTTCTGACGGCGCGGCCGCGCTCGTGATGATGCGTCGCTCGGAAGCGGACCGGCTCGGCCTCGCGCCGAAGGCAGTGATCGTCGGGCATTCGACCTACGCGAACAAGCCCGGCCTGTTCGCGACGGCACCGATCGGCGCGCTCCGCAAGCTGTCGGAGAAAACCGGCTGGAGCCTGCGCGACGTCGACCTGTTCGAGATCAACGAAGCCTTCGCGGTGGTCCCGATGGCCGCGATGCGCGATCTCGACCTGCCGCACGACAAGGTCAACGTGCACGGCGGCGCATGTGCGCTCGGCCATCCGATCGGCGCATCGGGCGCACGCGTGATGGTGACGCTGCTGGCCGCGCTCGAAACGTACGGCCTGAAGCGCGGCGTCGCGTCGCTGTGCATCGGCGGCGGCGAGGCGACGGCGATCGCGATCGAGCGCATCGCGTAACGCGAGCGACGCTGGCGCGTGCGGTACGGTTGGCATGCCGTACCGCAGCGCTCCGGACGATGAATCGCGCTATGCGGTCGCGTTCCGATTCGTCGCTGTCATTCGACCGTTTCGCCTTTCGCCTGCAGATCGGCGTGATAGGACGACCGCACCATCGGCCCGGCCGCGACCTGGCTGAAGCCTAGCGCGAGCGCGCGCTGACGAAGCTGCGCAAATTCCGCCGGGGTGACGAAGCGTTGCACGGGCAGATGATGGCGGGTCGGTTGCAGGTATTGGCCGAGCGTCAGCATGTCCACGCCGTGTGCGCGCAAGTCATGCATCACCTGTTCGACTTCGTCGAGCTGTTCGCCGAGACCCAGCATCAGGCCCGATTTGGTCGACCCATTCGGCAGCACAGACTTGAATGCCTGCAGCACATCGAGCGAGTGCCGATAATCGGCGCCCGGTCGCACCTCGCGGTACAGGCGCGGCACGGTTTCAAGATTATGGTTGAACACGTCCGGCGGGGACGATGCAAGCAGGTTCAGCGCGACCCCGAGCCGTCCGCGAAAATCCGGCGTCAGCGCTTCGATCGTGAGGTTCGGACTGGCTCGCCGGGCGTCGCGAATGCAGGCTGCGAAGTGGGCGGCGCCGCCGTCGCGCAGATCGTCGCGATCGACCGACGTGATCACGACGTACTGGAGCTGCATGGCCGCGATAGTTTCGCCGAGGCGCGCCGGCTCATCCGGATCGAGCGGATTGGGGCGGCCGTGGCCGACATCGCAGAACGGGCAGCGCCGCGTGCAGATGTCGCCCATGATCATGAAGGTGGCCGTCCCGTGGCTGAAGCACTCGCCGAGGTTCGGACAACTGGCCTCTTCGCATACCGTATGCAGCTTCCGTTCGCGCAGGACCTTCTTCAGCGCGATGACTTCGCGCGAGCCCGGGAAAGCCGAGCGAATCCATTCCGGCTTGCGCAGCATGCCGGATGGCTCGGTCGCGACGATCTTCACCGGGATGCGCGCCATTTTCTCCGCGGCGGAAAGCTTGGTTCCCGAGGGCATCGACGCATGGCGGGTTGTCGTGTTCGTCATGGCTCAGCCCCGATAGTAGCGTTGCGGGACGAACGGGGGCCTCGCTACTTCCATCCGGATCGGCTTGCCGCGAACGATGGCGTTCAACGTCGTGCCGGGCGCGGAGCTTTCGGTGGCGACATATCCGATGGCCACCGGGCCGCCGTACGTCGGACCGAACCCGCCGCTCGTCACCCTGCCGATCGTCCGGCCTTCGGAATCGGTGAGATCGGCGCCCTCGCGCACCGGCGTCCTGTCTTTCGAGACCAGGCCGACGCGCTTTCTTTTCACGCCTTCGGCGAGTTGCTTCCCGATGACGTCCGCGCCGGGGTAGCCGCCCGCGCGTGCGCCGCCGGGGCGGCGCACCTTGGAGATCGCCCACAGCAAGCCACCTTCGATCGGGGTGGTATCGGTGTCGATGTCATGGCCGTACAGGCACAGGCCAGCTTCGAGGCGAAGCGAGTCGCGCGCGCCGAGGCCGATCGGTTCGACCGCCGGATCGGCGAGCAGCAGGCACGCCAGCGCTGCCGCTCGGTCGGACGGCACCGAGATTTCGTAACCGTCTTCGCCCGTGTATCCCGAGCGGCTGACATAGCATTGCGCACCGGCTAGCTCGACCCGGGTGCTCTGCATGAAGGTCAGTTCGGCCAGGCGGGGGGCGGCGCGCGCCAGGACGGACGCGGCTGCCGGGCCCTGCAGCGCCAGCAGCGCACGGTCGGCAAGCTCGGCGACATCGCAGCGATGGCCGATCCTGCGCTTCAGATGGTCGATGTCCGCGGCCTTGCACGCAGCATTGACGACCACGTACAGCTCGTCGTCGCCGAAGCGGGTGATCATCAGGTCGTCGAGAATGCCGCCTTGCTCGTTCGTGAACAGCGCGTAGCGCTGCATCCCCACCGGCAGATCGATTACGTCGACCGGTACCAGCGTTTCGAGTGCGGCGGCGGCATCTGCGCCCGACAGCCTGATCTGCCCCATGTGCGAAACGTCGAACAGGCCTGCGTGGGCGCGCGTATGGAGATGCTCCTTCAGAATTCCGAGCGGATACTGCACCGGCATCGCATAGCCGGCGAACGGAACCATCTTCGCGCCGAGCTCGATGTGCAGGTCGTGAAGTGGGGTACGGGAAGGTTGGGTGCTCATCGTCATTTCGGAAAAAGGGCACCTCGGGCAGGCTTCGCGGGGAGTCGCCCGGCCTGCGTGTCGGTACCGGTTTATTAGGGAGAGACGTGGATTTGGACTTCGAAATATCTGGCGGTGCCTCGTCTCCCGTGATGTCTGCCGTTCGTCGAGGGCGTCGATATCGCTCGCGACGAACGGTTGCGAGACGGTCTTGGCGACCGTTACTCGCCGTATACCGGGAATGCGGCACAGAGTTCGGCGACTTGCCGCTTGACGCGCTCGACGACCGCCGGGTTCTCCGTATCGGCCAGGATGTCGCAGATCCAGCCCGCCACAGCGCGTGCTTCGGTTTCCTTGAACCCGCGGCTCGTGATGGCCGGCGTGCCGATGCGGATCCCGCTGGTGACGAACGGACTCTGCGGATCGTTGGGCACCGCATTCTTGTTCACGGTAATGTGCGCGCGGCCCAGTGCCGCGTCGGCAACCTTGCCCGTCAGGCCCTGGCGGATCAGGCTCACGAGGAACAGGTGATTGTCCGTCCCGCCGGAGATGATGTCGTAGCCGCGCTCGACGAACACGGCGGCCATCGCGCGGGCATTGTCCATCACCTGCTGCTGATACGCGCGGAATTCGGGTGACAGCGCTTCCTTGAACGCGACCGCCTTCGCGGCGATGACGTGCATCAGCGGGCCGCCCTGAATGCCGGGGAAGACGATCGAGTTGAGCTTCTTCTCGATCTCCGGGTTCGCGCGCGCGAGAATCAGGCCGCCGCGCGGGCCGCGCAGGGTCTTGTGCGTGGTGGTCGTCACCACGTCGGCGTGAGGCAGCGGGTTCGGATACAGCCCGGCAGCCACGAGGCCGGCCACGTGCGCCATGTCGACGAACAGGTACGCGCCCACCGCATCGGCGATCCGACGGAAGCGGGCCCAGTCCACGACGCGCGAGTACGCGGAAAAACCGGCCGTGATCAGTTTCGGCTTGTGCTCCCGGGCCAGCGCCTCGACCTGGTCGTATTCGATTTCGCCGGTTTCCACGTTCAGTCCGTACTGCACGGCCCGGTAGAGCTTGCCCGAGAAATTCACGTGCGCGCCGTGCGTGAGGTGGCCGCCGTGCGCGAGGCTCATGCCGAGGATCGTGTCGTGCGGTTCGAGCAATGCCATGTAGACAGCGGCGTTGGCCTGGCTGCCTGAATGCGGCTGCACGTTCGCGTAGTCCGCTCCGAACAGCTGCTTCGCGCGGTCGATCGCCAGTTGCTCCGCGATGTCGACGAATTCGCAGCCGCCGTAGTACCGCTTGCCCGGATAGCCTTCGGCGTACTTGTTGGTCAGCACCGAGCCTTGCGCCTGCAGGACGCGCGGGCTCGTGTAGTTTTCCGAAGCGATGAGTTCGATATGGTCTTCCTGGCGAATGCGCTCGTGCTCCATCGCCGCCCACAGTTCATTGTCGAAACCTTCGATTTGCATGTCTTTGCTGAACATTTTTGTTGCTCCCGGCGTCGGAGCCGCGTAGCCATGCGCAACGCCGGGTCAGGCGTCGCGGTCTGCGCGTCTCGTTCGCTCCTGTATGGGTTGAGTGCGGTAGTGAGCGGAACGGCCGGTTCATGCGCGGAAGATGCGATTTCCGCACCGAGCGGGCCGGCCACGTTATGCCTCGTACGCTTCCATCGGCGGGCACGAGCAGACCAGATTGCGGTCGCCGTACACGTTGTCGACGCGCGAAACCGGCGGCCAGTACTTGGTCGATGTGATCTTCGCGACGCCATGCGGGTAGACGGCTTGCTCACGCGAATACGCGTGACGCCATTCGCCCACGAGTTCGGCCGACGTGTGCGGTGCGTGTTTCAGCGGATTGTCGTCCGCGTCCAGCGTGCCCGCTTCCACGGCCGCGATTTCGGCACGGATCGCGATCATCGCGTCGACGAACCGGTCGAGTTCCGCTTTCGATTCGGATTCGGTCGGCTCGATCATCAGCGTGCCGGCGACCGGAAAGCTCATCGTCGGTGCATGGAAACCGAAATCGATCAGTCGCTTCGCGACGTCGTCGACGCTGATGCCGCTACTGTCCTTCAGCGGCCGCAGGTCGACGATGCATTCGTGCGCGACGCGCCCGTTCGGCCCCGTGTAGAGGATCGGATAGTGCGGCGCGAGTCGGCTCGCGACATAGTTGGCGTTGAGGATCGCCGTCTCGGTGGCACGACGCAGCCCGCGGGATCCCATCAATGTGATGTAGGTCCACGTGATCGGCAGGATGCTCGCGCTGCCGAGCGGGGCCGCGGACACCGCACCGATGCCGGGCACGCGGCCTTCGCGGTGGCCGGGCAGGAACGGCGCGAGGTGAGCCCTGACGCCGATCGGACCGACGCCCGGCCCGCCGCCGCCATGCGGGATGCAGAAGGTCTTGTGCAAATTCAGGTGAGACACGTCGCCACCGAAGGCGCCGGGCCGCGCGAGGCCGACCAGCGCGTTCATGTTCGCGCCGTCGATGTACACCTGGCCGCCGTGCGCATGGACGATGTCGCATGCGTCGCGCACGCGCGCCTCGAACACGCCGTGGGTCGACGGATAAGTGATCATGATTGCGGCCAGCCTGTTGCTGTACCGGACGGCCTTGGCGGCGAGATCGTCGATGTCGACGTTGCCGGCGTCGTCGCATCCGACGACGACCACCTGCATGCCGACCATCTGCGCGGATGCGGGGTTGGTGCCGTGCGCCGACGATGGAATCAGGCAAATGTCGCGTTGCGCTTCGCCGCGGCTTGCGTGATAGGCGCGAATCGCGAGCAGGCCCGCATATTCGCCTTGCGAGCCGGCGTTCGGCTGCAGCGATACCGCGTCGTATCCGGTGATCGTGCACAGCATCGCTTCCAGTTCCTGCGCCAGCGCGCGATAACCGTCGGCCTGTTCGGCCGGCGCGAACGGATGCAGCTTCGCGAACGCAGGCCACGTAATCGGCATCATTTCCGCGGTGGCGTTCAGCTTCATCGTGCAACTGCCGAGCGGAATCATCGTGCGATCGAGCGCGAGATCCTGGTCGGCGAGCCGGCGCAGGTAGCGCAGCATCTGCGTTTCCGAATGGTGGCTGTTGAATGCCGGATGGGTGAGAAAAGCGCTGTGGCGCAGCAGCGGATCGGGCAACGCGTCTGCGGTGGCTGCTTCGACGGCCGTGAAATCGGGAACGGCGCGACCATCGGAGAAGATCGACCAGAGCATGACGACGTCGTCAGCCGTGGTCGTTTCGTCGAGCGCGATGCCCACTTGCCGGTCGTTGATCGCGCGCAGATTGACCCGGCGAGCGTGAGCCGCCGCGTGCACGGCATCGGTACGACTGCCGCTGTCGACCGTGATGGTATCGAAGCAGTACTCGGTCGGCACCGCATGGCCGAGCTGACGCAGGCCCGCGGCCAGCGTTGCAGCGAGGCGGTGGACGCGGCGCGCGATCGTGGTCAGGCCGTGTGGGCCATGATAAGCCGCATAGAAACCGGCGATATTGGCGAGCAGCACCTGCGCCGTGCAGATGTTGCTGGTGGCCTTCTCGCGCCGGATGTGCTGCTCGCGTGTCTGCATCGCGAGGCGCAGCGCCGGGCGGCCGTGCGCGTCCACCGATACGCCGACCAGCCGTCCCGGCATGGTGCGCTTGAACGCGTCGCGTGTCGCGAAATAACCGGCATGCGGGCCGCCATAGCCGAGCGGTACGCCGAAGCGCTGCGTCGTGCCGATCGCCACGTCGGCGCCGAATTCGCCCGGCGGCGTGAGCAGCGTCAATGCGAGCAGGTCCGCGGCGACCACGGCCATCGCACCGTCGGCGTGAAGTTGTTCGACGACGCTCCGGTAATCGTGGATGTCGCCGAAGGTGCCTGGATATTGCAGCAGCGCGGCGAAGCAGTCGACGCCGGGCAAGTCCCGGCGCGGATCGCCGACGACGATCTCGATGCCGATAGGTTCGGCGCGCGTGCGGACGATCTCGATCGTCTGAGGGTGGCAGTCGCGCGCGACGAAGAATTTCCGGCGATCCGACTTGGCGAGGCGCTGACAGAACGTCATCGCTTCCGCTGCGGCCGTGCCTTCGTCCAGCATCGACGCGTTGGCGATTTCGAGGCCGGTCAGGTCGGCGATCATGGTCTGGAAGTTGAGCAGCGCTTCCAGGCGACCTTGCGAGATTTCCGGCTGGTACGGCGTGTAGGCCGTGTACCACGCCGGGTTTTCCAGCACGTTGCGCTGGATGACCGGTGGCGTGTGGGTGTCGTGGTATCCCATGCCGATGAACGAACGGAACACCTGGTTGCGGCTGGCCAGCGCGGCCAGCCTGTCCAGGGCCTCGGCCTCGGTGCGGCTCGGGGGCAGCGCGAGCGGCGCATCGCTGCGGATCGCCGCGGGTACCACCTGCGTGACCAGTTCGTCGATGGAATCCACGCCGAGTGCGGCCAGCATCGCGGCCTGTTCGCACGCATCGGGGCCGATGTGGCGGCGGGTGAACAACTCGCGTTGCGTGAGGGAGTCGAAAGCGCTCATGGCCGTCTCCATCAATCGCCGATATAGGCGCGATACGCGGCGGCGTCCATCAATCCGGCCAGTTGTACCGGATCGTCGATGCGCATCCGGAAGAACCATCCGTCGCTTTCCGCCGATTCGTTCGCGAGACTCGGCGTGTCGGCAAGGGCTGCGTTGGTTTCCAGCACGGTGCCCGACACCGGCATCTTGACCTCGCCGGCGGCCTTGACCGATTCGACGGTCGCGGCTTCGTCATGCTGCGCAAAGGTATCGCCTTCGCCGGGCAGGGCGACATAGACCAGATCGCCGAGCTGCGACTGCGCATGATCGGTGATGCCGACCGTCGCGCTGCCATCGGCTTCCAGACGCAGCCATTCGTGGGATTCGGTGTACCTGACTTCGCTCATGTGCTCTCTTCCTGACGGGGTTGCGTTGAATGGAACGGCAAACGCAAGCCGGAAGTGCAATGGCGGGGGGATGATCGACGCGTCGGCATCCGGACCCGACAGGGGCATTCCAGGCTGCGTGCCTGATGCCCCCTCTGTCCATTTGCCTGAGAGATTACGCGCCCGACGGGGCGCTTTTCCTTCGGCGAGGCTTGGTCGATGACCAGAGGCCTACTCTCCAGAGCGCTAGTCGATGCGTCAGTCCTTTTGCCTGAGAGTTTCTGGGGCGATTCCCCTTCGGCGCCGCCGGACGGCGGTCTCTCCTGACACATCCCGATAGCTGGCGACAATCTAGTCGCACGCCGGACGCGTCGTCAACACCTCATTCAGGCCGGCCCTCGGCGGCAGCGGTTTCCGGTGCGTGGCGTGCACGCCGTGAAAACGATGAAGCACTTGCGGCACAAGGCTTTGCCGCAAGCGCGGCGAGCCGATACTTCGGCGGAGTCCGAAATGTATATCCGATGTTGACTATCTTTCCGCTGGCAGGGAATGGCTGTCCGAATTGGCCATCAGATCGTCGAGGAACGCGCGAAGCACGGTCGGCTGCGCGGCGCCGCGTCGCGTGATCGACGAGAACGGCCATGTCGACGTGAACTGCTCCGCCGCGATCAGGCGCATCTGGCCGGCGTCGACCCATTGCTTCGCGTAATGCGTGGGCAGAAAGCCGATATAGGCACCCGTCAGGATCAGGATCGCCTGTGCCTCGACATTGTCGACGGTCGCGGCGGCGCTGCCGCATTCGAGCAGCTGCAGATCGCGCTGCTGCAGAAACGCGCGGGCGACGACCTGACTTTGCCGGATGCGATCGATCAGCGCATCGCCGGTGGCGTCGCTCGAAAAGAGCGGGTGATAGCGGCTGCAGTAAAGCCCGTCGGGTTCCTCGTACAAATGCGTATAGGACAGGCCGGCAACGGTGAGCGGAAAGTGCCCGATCGCGATGTGCAGCCGCCCGTCCAGCACGCGCTCCTCCAGTTCGGCCGGCGTGCCGATATAGATGTCGAGCTGGACGTCGTGGCCGCGCGAGACGAACTGGCGCAGCGCGCGCGGCAGGACACTGTCGGTATCGGTGACCGTGTTGTCGATGATGCCGAGATGGAGCTTGCCCGAGATGCGCCGCTTGAGTGCGTGGGTGTCCATGCAGAACGCCTCGACGGCGAGCGACAGGCGCTGCGCCGATTCATAGGTCGCGACGCCATGTTCCGTCAGACGAAAGCCGCTGCGCCCGCGTTCGCACAATTTGACGCCCAGACGCGTTTCGAGGCTCGTCATCTGTTCGCTGATGGTCGACTGGCTCACGTTCAGGGCTGCCTGCGCGGCGGAGAACCCGCCGCATTTCACGATGGTCATGAAGATCCTGAGCAGCTTCAGGTCGACATCCTGCAGTTGTTTCATGTCCCGCTCTCCTCCGTCCCGTACATCGGAAAATCCGATATGGACATCTGTTGCTTGCTATTTTTTCGGTGAAAATTTTTGCCCATAGTTGCTGCAAAGGCAAGCGCGCGAACGTCGGGCGCTTGAATACGAATCCACATGGATGGAGATGGAGACAATGCAGAACAACAGCTATGAGAAAGGCCGGCTGAACCTGCCGTTCGTCGGTCACTGCACCTTTGCGAAGGCGCCGGTGTGTCTCGATTGGGAACACATCGATGCGGACGTCGCGATCCTCGGCGCGCCCAACGACATGGGCACCCAGTGGCGTTCCGGTGCGCGCTTCGGCCCCCGCGGCATTCGCGAGGCGTCGACCCTGTTTTCGTTCGGGCACTCGGGTGCCTACGATCACGAGGACGACGCGCTGTACCTGACCGAGGATCAGGTTCGCATGGTGGACGTCGGCGACGCGGACATCGTGCATACCGACATGGCCACGAGCAACGCGAACATCGAACTGGCCGTGAGCAAGATTCTCGCCGCCGGTGCGATGCCAGTGGTGCTCGGCGGCGATCATTCCGTGCATGCGCCGGTGATCAAGGCGTTCGAGGGCCGCGGGCCGATTCACATCGTGCACTTCGACGCGCACCTCGACTTCGTCGACGAGCGACACGGCGTGCGATACGGCCATGGCAACCCGCTGCGTCGCGCTTCGGAAATGGACCATATCGTTGGCATGACTCAGCTTGGCATCCGCAACGTGTCGTCGTCCAACCGCAGCGATTACGACGCGGCGCGTGCGGCGGGCTCCAACATCCTGTCCGTGCGCGACGTCAGGCGCCTCGGCACCGAAGGCGTGCTCGAGCAGATTCCGCAGCGCGGCGCCTACTACATCACGATCGACATCGACGGCTTCGATCCGTCGATCGCACCGGGTACGGGTACTCCCAGCCACGGCGGATTCCAGTACTACGAAGTACTCGAGATCATCCAGGCACTCGCGAAGCGCAGCCGGGGCAACATCATCGGCATGGACCTGGTGGAGGTGGCACCGGCTTACGACCCGACCGGAACGACGTCGATCCTGGCCGCGCAGTTGCTGATGAACAGCATCGGCTTCATTTTCCACGCGCGTAGCCTGGCGAAGGGACGCTGAGCGTTCGTATCCGTAATCGCGATCGACGTCACGCAGGACGTCGGCAGTCATCGTCGCCCGCACGGCGGACCTCGCCGCGAGGTTCCGGACGGGCCATCAAGGAAAATCACAATGGATGCCGTTGTAGCGCAATATCTCGAACGCCATGGCGTTTCCCATGCGACCCGCAGCTTTCTGGCCACGCCGATGAAAATGTTCATCGGCGGAGAATGGGTAGACGGCAGCGATGGCCAGTTCAGCAACGTGACCGAGCCGTCGACCGAAGGCGTCATCACGCAGATTCCGTTTGCGACGACGGCCGATCTCGACCGTGCCGTGGCCGCGGCGCGTCATCAGTTCGACCACGGCGCATGGCGTCGTCTCAAGCCGCTGGAGCGCGAACGCCTGCTGCACCGGCTGGCCGACCTGATCGAAGCCCACGCCGACGAACTGGCGGAGATCGAATCGATCGACATGGGAAAATCCGTCGCGCAGGCCCGCGCGATCGACATCCAGGGCACCGTCGACACGTTCCGCTATTTCGCCGGCTGGGCGTCCAAGCTGCATGGGCGCACGGTCGAGCCGTCGCTGCCCGGCAACTACCTGGCCTATACCCGCAAGGAGCCGATCGGCGTCGTGGGCGCGATCGTGCCGTGGAACTATCCGTTGCAGACGATGGCGTGGAAGCTGGCGGCCGCACTGGCGGTTGGCTGCACGACCGTCGTCAAGCCGGCCGAACTCACGTCGCTGTCGACGCTGCGCTTTGCCGAACTGGTTCAGGAGGCGGGCATTCCGGACGGGGTGGTCAATATCGTGACCGGGCGCGGCAGCGTGATCGGCGCCGCGATGGCGAGCCACCCGGGCATCGACAAAGTGACTTTCACGGGCTCGACGCCGGTCGGCCGCAATGTCGGGCAGAACGCGGTGCAGCACATCAAGCGCGTGACGCTGGAGCTCGGCGGGAAGTCGCCCGTGCTGGTGCTCGACGATGCCGATATCGGCGCCGCTGCACAGGCCGTGGCCAACGGCGTGTTCTTCAACTCGGGACAGGTCTGCGACGCGGGCACCCGCGCCTATATCCACCGCGACATCCACGACGCCTTCCTGGCGGCACTGGCCGAATACACGTCGACGCTGAAGATCGCGCCCGGCCTGGATCGCGACTGCTTCATCAGCCCGCTCGTGTCGGCCAGGCAGAAGGACACGGTGCTGTCGTACATCGAGACCGGCATCCGGGAGGGCGCCGAATGCTACTACGGCGGGCGTCCCCATGCGGGATCGGGGTATTTCGTCGAACCGACGATCTTCGCGAATTGCCGCAACGACATGCGCATCGTCCGGGAAGAAATTTTCGGCCCGGTGCTTGTGACCGCGCCGTTCGACACGCTCGACGAGGCTGTGGCGCTCGCGAACGATTCGTCGTTCGGTCTGGCCGCGGCGATCTACTCGAACGATCTGGGCCGCGTGCACAGCCTGATTCCGCAACTGCAGGCCGGCACGGTCTACGTGAATGCGCACAGCACGATCGATCCGGCATTGCCGTTCGGCGGATTCAAGACCTCCGGATTCGGCAAGGACCTGGGACCGGAGCAGCTCGACTACCTGATGGAGACCAAGGCGGTCTGCATCACGCTGCCCTGAGCGTGCGCGTGATGTGCCGCTCCGCGCCGGCATGCGTGGCAAGGGTCCGCAGCCGGCCGGGGACGGCATGATCCTGAAATGAAGCCATCGTCCCGTTCCTCGGAACAGGTCTGATGAATTCGTCCTGCTTTACCCTTTGCGATCACGGGGTATGACATGCAAGCAGAAACAAACGTATTGAAAGTGGCGGGCGGCGACCAGAGCGCGATTGAAGCGCGTTCGATCGACTTCGTCCCGGAAAGCGAGCGCACCGACAAGCTGTCCAGCCAGGGGCCGTTCTGGTTTGTCGGTAACTTCACGTTCTTCACGATGACCATCGGCTTCGTCGGGCCGAGCGTCGGTCTCGATTCATTCTGGACGACCGTTTCCGGCACGCTGGGCATCATGTTCGGCACGCTGTTCATGGCGTTCCACGGTTCGCAGGGCCCGCACCTGGGCTTGCCGCAGATGATCCAGTCGCGCGCGCAGTTCGGCTATCGCGGCGTGGTGCTGGTGCTGATGGCGACGCTGTTCGTATTCGCGGGCTTCAACATCGTCAACCTCGTGCTGATGATGCAGGGCCTCAAGACGCTGTTTCATTGGAATCCGATGCAGGTCGCACTGGTCGTGACCGTGCCGGCGACGATCCTCGCCATCCTGGGTCACGACTGGATGCACCGGACGTTCAAATGGTCGCTCTATCTTTCGCTGCCGCTATACGGGCTGGTGACGCTGGCCGTGCTGACGGGATGGATCCATGACGCGCCGGCTGTGGCAGGCGTTCCCGCCGTGCGACTGGGCTTCAACTGGACCGGCTTCATTGCCCAGTTCGCGGCGGCGGCCAGCTACAACATCGCGTACGCGCCGTACGTGTCGGACTATTCGCGCTATTTGCCGAAGAACACGCCGAGCGGCAAATTGATTGCCGCGGTGTTCATCGGTGCGTCGCTGTCCGGTGCCTGGATGATCGCGGTGGGCGGATGGCTCGGCGCCCACCTGCACGCCACCGATGTCCTGGTCGCACTCCACAGCGTCGGCGCCGGGGTCGCGCCGCAACTCGGCACCGCGGTCGTGGCCATCACCATCGTCGCGTTTCTTCCGGTGATCGCGATGAACATCTACAGCGCGAAACTCACGGCCATCACCAGCGTGGACTCGTTCCGGAAGATCGAGCCGACCGCGAAGGCACGCGTCCTGGCGATCCTGTTCGTCGTGCTGCTGCAGTTCGGCGTCGCATTGCGCATCTATGCATCGGGGTCTGGCCTGTCGGTACTCAATATCTATCTGGTGGTGATGCTGTATTTCCTGGTGCCGTGGACGGCGGTCAACCTGACCGATTACTTCTTCGTGCGCAAGGGCCGCTATGCCGTGCCGCATTTCTTTCGACCGCACGACAGCCTGTACGGGAACTGGGGAGGCCGTGGCCTGCTGTCGTATCTGATCGGTTTCGCGTCGATGATCCCGTTCTTCTGCATCTTCGACGGAGATCGCGAAGTGTACGTCGGTCCGCTCGCGAAGGCGATGGGCAGCGTCGATCTGGCCTGGCTGGTGGGGTTGATCGTGTCGGCGCTCGCGTACTACGTGCTCTGCCTATCGCTCGACCTGCGGCGCGAGGAGGCGGAAATCACGCACATCGAAGAGCACCTGCCGGAATACACGACCGGCGAGAAGAAACGCGGCTGAAGCGGCGCTCGCGCATCACTCATTGAGCTGGATAATCAAGATGACCAAGTATTACGACTACATCATTGTGGGAGCCGGGTCGGCCGGATGCGTGCTGGCGAGTCGCCTGACCGAGGACTCGAACGTCAGCGTGCTGGTGCTGGAGTACGGCGGGAGCGATCGCAGCGTCATCATCCAGATGCCGAGCGCATTCTCGATGCCGATGAACACGAAGAAGTTCAACTGGCACTACGAGACTGAACCGGAGCCGCATCTGGACGGACGTCGCCTGCACTGCCCGCGCGGCAAGGTGCTCGGCGGCTCCTCGTCGATCAACGGGCTGGTCTACATTCGCGGCCATGCGTGCGATTTCGACGAATGGGAGTCGCTCGGCGCCCGCGACTGGGGATACCGCAATTGCCTGCCGTATTTCCGCAAGGCCGAGAGCTACAAGTTCGGCGGCGACGAATATCGCGGCGCATCGGGCCCGCTCAGCACCAACAACGGCAACAACATGCAGAACCCGTTGTACGGCGCGTGGGTGGAAGCGGGCGCCGACGCCGGATACATCAAGACAGACGACTGCAATGGCTACATGCAGGAAGGGTTCGGCGCGATGCACATGACGGTCAAGAATGGCGTGCGGTGGTCGACCGCCAACGCGTATCTTCGCCCGGCAATGCAGCGCCACAACCTGACCGTCGTCACGCATGCGATGACGCGCCAGATCTTGATGGAAGGCACGCGTGCCGTCGGCGTGGTCTATGAGCAGGGCGGTGTCCAGCATACCGTTCGCTGCACGCGTGAGGTACTGGTGTCATCCGGGCCGATCGGATCGCCCCACCTGCTGCAGCGTTCGGGCATCGGGCCGGCCGACGTGTTGCGCAAAGCAGGGATCGAGGTCAGACACGACCTGCCGGGCGTCGGCGAGAATCTGCAGGATCACTCGGAAATCTATATCCAGTACCAGTGCAAGGAGCCGGTGTCGCTCAACGGCAAGATGGGGTGGTTCGGCAAGGCGATGATCGGCCTGCGCTGGCTGCTGTTCAAGGACGGGCTGGGCGCCAGCAATCATTTCGAAGCGGGGGGATTCATCCGCTCCGAAGCCGGCCTGCGCTGGCCGGACATCCAGTTCCATTTCCTGCCGGCGGCCATGCGCTACGACGGTGACAAGCCGTACAAGGGGCACGGCTTCATGGTGCTCACCGGACCGAACAAGCCGAAGAGCCGCGGGTATGTCCGGGTTCGATCCGCCGATCCGTTCGAACATCCCGAGATCAGGTTCAACTATCTCGAGCGGGAGGAAGACCGCGAAGGGTTCCGCCGCTGCGTGCGTCTCACGCGCGAAATCGTCGGGCAACCGGCCATGGATCGCTTCCGCGGGGTGGAGCTGGCGCCCGGGCCGGACGTGAGAACCGACGACGAGATCGACGCGTTCGTGCGCGCCAACATGGAAAGCACGATGCATCCGTGCGGGTCATGCCGAATGGGCGAGGACGACATGGCGGTGGTGGATTCCGAATTGCGCGTGCGCGGCATTCAGGGCCTGCGCGTGATCGATTCGTCAGTATTCCCAACCGAACCGAACGGGAACCTGAATGCACCGACCATCATGCTGGCCGAGCGGGCTGCCGATCTGGTGCGCGGCCGGAAAATGCTCGAACCATCCGATGCACCGGTCGGCTTCGTCGAGGAATGGGAGGCGCTGCAGCGCACCGGCACGCCCAGACGCAAGGTAGCCGTTTAAACGCCGCGCGGATCGCACACCGGCGGGTCGAACGGTGCCCGTTCGGCCCGACCGTTCCGTCGGCGATCGGCCACCCCGTCACGACGCTCGCGGTGTTTTCGGCGACACCGCACCGCACGCACGAATCACGAGCTGCACGACCTGCTCGGTCTTCTCGGCGAACGCCTTCTGCGTGAACGCACGCTTGCCGCTCAGCGCGCGGATCTGCGCATCGAAATCCGCATAGTGCTGCGTCGTTGCCCAGATCAGGTACATCAACGCGTGTGCATCGATCGGCGCGAGCAGCCCGCGCGCGATCCAGCCTTCGATCACCTTCACGCGCGTGTCGAACCAGGGCTTCACGCGTTCCGACAGGATGTCCTGCATGTGCGCGGCACCGTGGATGATCTCGTTGGCCCACACTTTCGAGCCGAGCGGGCGCCGTCGCGACAGATCCATCTTCGCGCGCACGTAGCCGCCGATCGCTTCCACCGGATCGTCGCCGGCCTCGAACGAACCTGCCGCGCGATGCCAGTCCTCGAACAGGTCGTCGAGCACGCGACGGTACAGCGCAAGCTTCGTCGGGAAGTAGTAATGCAGGTTCGCCTTCGGCAGGCCCGCACGTTCGGCGATCATCGCCGTGCTCGCACCGTCGAGCCCGCGCTCCGCGAATACGGCTTCCGCACAGGCCAGCAGATGCGCTTCGTTGGACTCGCGGATGTGCGCCTTGCGTCGCCGCAAGGGCGTGTTCGTTTCGTCGTCGCCGGTGGCTTCGGCGGCCGCTTCGTCATGTCTCATCGTTACCCTCGCGCGGCTTGCGTGCCGCGTTGCGCTTCATTCTAGCCGCTGGTTCGCATCGAACGCACGTGCTCGCCCACATCGGCGCGCGGGATGCTGCGATGCGGTGGCACGTTTCTCGCTCGCTCGATTCACGCAAGAAAGACATTGCGCTGGGCATTTTGATCGTCTAAAACCTGTCCAATCGGACAGGATTTGATGATCGACGGAATGCAGTGCCGGCAATCCGCCGATCGGTCGGACGAATCACGCGAACGATGCGCATCTGCACCTTGCCGGTGCGGGCTTGCCCCGACAGCAGCAGTGCGTGCACCGGCGGCAACCGGAATGACGACATGACCGACCCCACAGGAGCGATACGAATGAACGCGGTATCGGAAACAGTGAAGCGGGCAGCATTCGACACGTCGATCAAGGTCGACGGCAAGCGGTTGTGGGACAGCCTGATGGAAGTCGCGAAGATCGGCGCGACGCCGAAGGGCGGCGTGTGCCGCCTCGCGCTGACCGATCTCGACAAGGCCGGACGCGACCTGATCGTCGGCTGGGCGAAAGCCGCCGGCTGCACGGTGACGGTCGATACGATGGGCAACGTGTTCATGCGCCGCGCGGGCCGCGTGGCCGACGCGGCGCCGGTCGTCACCGGCTCGCACGCGGATTCGCAGCCGACGGGCGGCCGCTTCGACGGCATCTACGGCGTGCTCGGCGGCCTCGAGGTGATTCGCAGTCTGAACGATCACGGCATCGAGACCGAGCATCCGGTCGAGGTCGTGATCTGGACCAACGAGGAAGGTTCGCGCTTCGCGCCGGCGATGGTCGCGTCGGGCGTGTTCGCGGGGGTGTTCCCGCTCGAGTACGGGCTGTCGCGCAAGGATGTCGACGGCAAGACGATCGGCGAGGAACTCGCGCGCATCGGCTACGCGGGCGACGTACCCTGCGGCGGCCGCAAGCTGCATGCGGCGTTCGAGCTGCATATCGAGCAGGGGCCGATTCTCGAAGCCGAATGCAAGACGATCGGCGTCGTGACGGACGCGCAGGGGCAGCGCTGGTACGAGATCACGTTCACCGGCCAGGAAGCGCACGCGGGGCCGACGCCGATGCCGCGCCGCCGCGACGCGCTGCTCGGCGCATCGCGCGTGGTCGATCTCGTGAACCATATCGGCCTCGATCACGCGCCGTTCGGCTGCGCGACGGTCGGGATGATGCAGGTTCACCCAAACTCGCGCAACGTGATTCCCGGCCGCGTGTTCTTCACCGTCGATTTCCGTCATCCGGACGACGCGGTGCTCGCGAAGATGGATGCTGCATTGCGCGATGGTGTGGCGCGCATCGCGGGCGAGATCGGGCTCGAAACCGCGCTCGAGCAGATTTTCTACTACAAGCCCGTCGCGTTCGATCCGGCCTGCGTGGCGGCCGTGCGCGGCGCGGCCGATCGCTTCGGCTACTCGCATCGCGACATCGTGTCGGGCGCGGGGCATGACGCGTGCTACCTGGCGCAGGTCGCGCCGACGTCGATGGTGTTCGTACCCTGCGTCGACGGCATCAGTCACAACGAGATCGAGGACGCGACGCCTGCGTGGATCGAGGCCGGCGCGAACGTGCTGCTGCACGCGATGCTGTCGCGCGCATGCGAGCCGGCTTCATGACGGACCGGATCTAGCGCAGCCGGCAGGCCGCTCATCGCCTGACCGTGGCATTCCCAAGCAGGACCGCCCCGACTGTGCATTCGCAGCCGGCGGGGACGGCTTTGTCTCCACCAGTCGAAGGAACGCGTATGATCACCAAGCCAACCGGCGATATCGCCGCGCATCGCCTGTCGTCCACGCAACTCTCGTGCGAATTCGCAGATATCGCGCCGCTGCTCGATCCGACTGCCGCCGCGGCCGCCGCCAGCCGCTGCCACTACTGCTACGACGCGCCGTGCGTGAAGGCCTGCCCGACGCAGATCGACATCCCGAGCTTCATTCGCAAGATCGGCAACGGCAACCTGAAGGGTGCCGCGACCGACATCCTGTCCGCGAATCCGCTCGGCGGGATGTGCGCACGCGTTTGCCCGACCGAGATCCTGTGCGAAGGCGCGTGCGTGCGCAATCACCAGGATGCGCAGCCGGTCGCGATCGGCGCGCTGCAGCGGCACGCGACCGACTGGGCGATGGCGAGCGGCGCGGTGCGCTTTACGCGTGCGCCCGATACGGGGCGGCATGTGTCGGTGGTCGGCGCGGGGCCGGCCGGGCTCGCCTGCGCGCACCGGCTCGCGCTCGCCGGGCATCGCGTCACGCTGTTCGATGCGCGGCCGAAGGCGGGCGGCTTGAACGAATACGGGATCGCCGCGTACAAGACGGTCGACGATTTCGCGCAACGCGAAGTCGAGTGGCTGCTGTCGGTCGGCGGCATCGCGCTGCAGACGGGCGTCGCGCTCGGCCGCGACGTGACGCTCGACGCGCTGCGCGAGCGGCATGACGCGGTGTTTCTCGCGATGGGCCTGGGCGGCGTGCGCACGCTCGCGATCGACGGCGAGGAATTGAGCGGCGTGATGAACGCGGTCGACTTCATCGAGCAGGTGCGGCAGGCCGACGCGCTGGAGCACGTGCCGGTCGGGCGGCGCGTGGTCGTGATCGGCGGCGGCAATACGGCGATCGATGCGTCCGTGCAGAGCCGCAAGCTCGGCTCGGAGCGCGTGACGATGGTGTACCGGCGCGGCGTGGACGCGATGAGCGCGACCTGGGCCGAACGCGAGTTCGCGCAAAAGAACGGCGTCACGCTCGTCACGCACGCGAAGCCGGTGCGTATCGTGGGCGCGGGCGGGCATGTGACGGGTGTCGAATTCGAGGCCGCGTCGGGCGAGCGTTTCACCATCGACGCGGACATGGTGCTGAAGGCGATCGGCCAGACGCTGGTGCCGGACGGTGTCGCGGCCGCGCTGCTGACAGCGGACGGCACGCGCATCGCGGTCGACGCGGACGGACGCACGGCGTTGCCCGACGTGTGGGCCGGCGGCGATTGCGCGGCGACGGACGGCATCGACCTCACGGTGCAGGCCGTGCAGGACGGCAAGCGCGCGGCGGCGGCGATCGACGCGGCGCTCGCGCGGCGCGCCGCCAAGGCCGCGTGAGCGCGGCATACGCAACGGCATCCCGCGCATCGCGTGCATTGCGCGCGCCACGCGAATCACGATAGACGCCCCATTTCTACGGAGCCGAACATGGCCGACCTTCGCTGCACCATCGCAGGCATCACTTCGCCGAATCCGTTCTGGCTGGCCTCCGCACCGCCGACCGACAAGGCGTACAACGTCAATCGCGCGTTCGAGGCGGGCTGGGGCGGCGTCGTCTGGAAGACGCTCGGGCTCGATCCGCACGTCGTCAACGTCAGCTCGCGCTATGGCGCGGTGCAGTGGAACGGCCAGCGGATCGCCGGGCTGAACAACATCGAGCTGATCACCGACCGGCCGCTCGACGTGAACCTGAAAGAGATCGCGCAGGTGAAGCGCGACTGGCCCGATCGCGCGCTGATCGTCTCGCTGATGGTGCCGTGCAACGAGCGCGACTGGAAATGGATCCTGCCGCTCGTCGAGGATACGGGCGCCGATGCGGTCGAGTTGAACTTCGGCTGCCCGCACGGGATGAGCGAGCGCGGGATGGGCGCGGCGGTCGGGCAGGTGCCGGAATACGTCGAGATGGTCACGCGCTGGGTCAAGGAAGGCACGAAGTTGCCGTGCCTCGTGAAGCTCACGCCGAACATCAGCGACATCCGGATGGGCTCGCGTGCCGCCTACAAGGGCGGCGCGGACGGCGTGTCGCTGATCAACACGATCAACTCGATCGTTGCGGTGGACCTTGACCAGATGGCGCCGATGCCCACCGTCGACGGCAAGGGCACGCACGGCGGCTACTGCGGCCCGGCGGTCAAGCCGATCGCGCTGAACATGGTCGCGGAGATCGCGCGCGACCCGGAAACGCCGAACCTGCCGATCTCCGGCATCGGCGGGATTTCGTCGTGGCGCGACGCGGCCGAGTTCATCGTACTGGGCGCCGGCAGCGTGCAGGTGTGCACCGCCGCGATGCATTACGGATTCCGGATCGTGTCGGACCTCGCCGACGGGCTGTCGAACTGGATGGACGAGAAGGGCTACGCGACCCTCGACGACGTGCGCGGCCGCGCGGTGCCGAACGTGACCGACTGGAAATATCTGAACCTGAAGTACGACATCAAGGCGCGTATCGACCAGGACCGCTGCATCCAGTGCGGGTTGTGCCATATCGCGTGCGAGGACACGTCGCACCAGGCGATCACGGCCGAGAAGGACGGCGTGCGGCACTTCGAGGTGGTGGACGCGGAGTGCGTCGGGTGCAATCTTTGCATGCATGTGTGTCCGGTCGAGCAATGCATCACGATGGAGCGGGTCGACGCGGGCGACTACGCGAACTGGACCACGCATCCGAACAACCCGGCGCGTGCCGACGCGGGTGCGGGCCCGGCGGAACCCGCGAAGCATGCGAAAGCGGCCTGACCGGCGGCCGGCGGCGCGGCACCGTCCGCACCGCTGCTTGTGTCCTGTTCTGCCGGCATCGCACGATGCCGGCGCTGACGTTTACGTGGAGCGCGTCCGATGAAACCAGCAGCGATTCCCGCCGATCCCGACAGCGCCGCGGCGCCGGCCGGCAGCCTGTACAACGACGACCTCGCGCCGACGACGGCGTCACAGCGCACGTGGCGCTGGTATCACTTCGCGGCGCTGTGGGTCGGGATGGTGATGAACATCGCGTCGTACATGCTTGCGGCCGGACTGATCCAGGAAGGCATGTCGCCGTGGCAGGCCGTGCTGACCGTTTTGTTCGGCAACCTGATCGTGCTCGTGCCGATGCTGCTGATCGGCCATGCAGGCGCGAAGCACGGGATTCCGTATGCGGTGCTCGTGCGCGCGTCGTTCGGCACGCAGGGCGCGAAGCTGCCCGCGCTGCTGCGCGCGATCGTCGCGTGCGGCTGGTACGGCATCCAGACCTGGCTTGGCGGCAGCGCGATCTATACGCTGCTGAACATCCTGACCGGCAACGCATTGCACGGCGCCGCGCTGCCGCTCGTCGGCATCTCGTTTGGGCAAGTTGCGTGCTTCCTCGTGTTCTGGGCGCTGCAGCTGTACTTCATCTGGCACGGCACCGATTCGATCCGCTGGCTCGAGAGCTGGTCCGCGCCGATCAAGGTCGTGATGTGCATCGCGCTCGTGTGGTGGGCGACGTCGCAGGCGGGCGGCTTCGGCACGATGCTGTCTGCACCGTCGCAGTTCGTTGCGGGTGGCAAGAAGGCGGGACTGTTCTGGGCGACGTTCTGGCCGGGCCTGACCGCGATGGTCGGCTTCTGGGCGACGCTCGCGCTGAACATTCCCGACTTCACGCGCTTCGCGCATTCGCAGCGCGACCAGGTGATCGGGCAGTCGATCGGGCTGCCGCTGCCGATGGCGCTGCTGTCGGTGGTGTCCGTCGTGGTGACGTCGGCCACCGTCGTGATCTACGGCAACGCGATCTGGGATCCGATCGACCTGACGAGCCGGATGACGGGTATCGGCGTGGGCATCGCGCTCGTGATCCTGACGCTCGACACGATGTGCTGCAACCTCGCTGCGAACCTGGTCGGTCCTGCTTACGATTTCTCGAGCCTTTGGCCGAAAGCGATCTCGTACCGCACGGGCGGGCTGATCACCGCGACGCTCGCGATCGTGATGATGCCGTGGAAGATCCTCGCGACGACGGACGGCTACATCTTCACGTGGCTCGTCGGCTATTCGGCGCTGCTCGGGCCGGTCGCGGGCATCCTGATGGTCGACTACTTCCTGATTCGCGGCACGCGGCTCGATACGCGCGCGCTGTTCGACGAGCGCGGCGACTTCAGCTACGCGCGCGGCTGGAACCCGGCCGCGCTGGCGGCGCTCGCGATCGGCGTGCTGCCGAACCTGCCCGGCTTCCTGCACACCGCGTTCCCGGCGTCGTTCCCGAACGTGCCGGCGTTCTTCAACACGCTCTACACGTATGCGTGGTTCGTCGGCCTCGTGCTGGCGTCCGGCGTGTACGGTACCTGGATGAAGCGGCGCGCCGGACAGCGCGCGCAGATCGCGAGCGCGTGATGCGCGAACGCATGCGGTACCCGACAGTCAACGAGGAGGCAACCAAATGGCAATCCTGATTCGCGGCGGCACCGTGGTCGATGCGGACCGCACTTATCGCGCGGACGTACTGTGTGCCGACCCGCAGGACGGCGGCACGATCGTGCAGATCGCTCAGACGATCGACGCGCCAGCCGGCGCGACGGTGGTCGACGCGCACGACCAGTACGTGATGCCGGGCGGCATCGATCCGCATACGCACATGGAACTGCCGTTCATGGGCACGACGGCGAGCGACGACTTCTACTCGGGCACGGCCGCCGGGTTGTCGGGCGGCACGACCAGCATCATCGACTTCGTGATCCCGAGCCCGAAGCAGCCGCTGATGGACGCGTTCCACGAGTGGCGCGGCTGGGCAGAGAAGGCCGCGGCCGACTACGGCTTCCACGTGGCCGTTACGTGGTGGGACGAATCGGTGCACCGCGACATGGGCACGCTCGTGCGCGAGCACGGCGTGTCGAGCTTCAAGCACTTCATGGCGTACAAGAACGCGATCATGGCGGACGACGAGGTCCTCGTGAACAGCTTCTCGCGTTCGCTCGAACTCGGCGCGCTGCCGACGGTGCACGCGGAGAACGGCGAACTGGTGTTCCGGCTGCAGCAGGCGCTGCTCGCGCGCGGGATGACGGGGCCGGAGGCGCATCCGCTGTCGCGACCGCCGGAGGTGGAGGGGGAGGCTGCGAACCGCGCGATCCGCATCGCGCAGGTGCTCGGCGTGCCCGTGTATATCGTGCACGTGTCGGCGAAGGACGCGGTCGACGCGATCACGCGCGCGCGCAGCGAAGGGTTGCGCGTGTTCGGCGAGGTGCTGCCGGGACACTTGGTGATCGACGAGTCGGTGTATCGCGACCCGGACTGGACGCGTGCGGCCGCGCACGTGATGAGCCCGCCGTTCCGCTCGGCGGAGCATCGCGAGGCGCTGTGGCGTGGGCTGCAGGCGGGGCAGCTGCATACGACGGCGACCGATCACTGCGTGTTCTGCGCGTCGCAGAAGGCGATGGGCCGCGAAGACTTCACGAAGATCCCGAACGGCTGCGGCGGCGTCGAGGATCGCATGTCGGTGCTGTGGCATCACGGCGTGAATCATGGCCGCATCACGCCGAATGAATTCGTGCGGATCACGTCGACGAACGCCGCGCAGATCTTCAACCTGTATCCGCGCAAGGGGGCGGTGCAGGTCGGCGCCGATGCCGATCTGGTCGTGTGGGACCCGTCCGCGACGAAGACGATCTCGGTGAAGACCCATCACCAGCAGGTCGATTTCAACGTGTTCGAAGGGATGACGGTGCAGGGCGTCGCGACCCACACCCTCACGCGCGGCGCACTCGCATGGGCCGACGGCGAGCTGCGTGCTGTGCGCGGCGCGGGGCGCTATCTGAAGCGTCCGCCCGCGGCCGGCTACTACGAGGCCGCGCGCATCGCGAACCGGCTGCGCGAGCCACATCCGGTCGAACGCGCGGGCTGAGCGGCGTACTGCGTCCGTTGCGCGGGGCGTGTCTGTTCGAACGGCACGCCCCGCGCGCGTTTACGCGGCCGGTCGCGTGCATCGCCGTCCCTGCCTCTTCTCGGCCTCCCGTCAATTCTCTCAACATATGGGACGCATCGAGCATCGTCGCGCCCGTCCGATTTCCAGGTACATAGAAGAACTGAGCAAATCCACGACGCGAGCGAAACCGCACGGCGCATGCCATTTTGATTGCGTTGCCGTCATGCATGACGGCGAGTAATATCCACCGACGGCGTTCACGGGCGTGCCGGGCCGCCTGCCGATCATTCAAATAAACATCGAGAGAAAGGAGTACGAGGTGGATATTCTGCGCAGTCTCCTGGGCATGCTGTTCCTGCTGCTGTTGGCCTATCTGCTGTCGAACAACCGGCGCGCCGTGAGCGGCCGGACCCTGATCGCCGCGCTGCTCACGCAGTTTGCGATCGGCGCGCTGGTGCTGTTCGTGCCGTCGGGCCGCGCGGCGCTGGCGGCGGCCGCGAACGGCGTCAATCGCGTGCTCGACATGGGCAATCACGGCATTGCGTTCGTGTTCGGCGGGCTGGTCGACGCGCGGATGTTCCAGCTGTTCGGCGACGGTGGGTTCGTGTTCGGCCTGCGCGTGCTGCCGATGATCATCTTCGTCACCGCGCTGATCGCGGTGCTGTATTACGTGGGCGTGATGAAGTGGATCGTCGCGATCCTCGGCGCGGGGCTCGCGAAAGTGCTCGGCGTGAGCCGCATCGAGGCGTGCTCGGCCGTCGCCACGATCTTTCTCGGGCAGAGCGAAATGCCCGCGCTCGTGAAGCCGTTCGTGCGGCACATGACGGGCGCCGAGATCTTCACGGTGATGGCGAGCGGCATGGCGTCGGTCGCGGGCTCGGTGCTGGTCGGCTACGCCGGTCTCGGCGTGAAGATGGAGTACCTGCTCGCTGCATCGTTCATGGCAGTGCCGGGCGGGCTGCTGTTCGGCAAGCTGCTGTTCCCGACCGTGGAGCCGAGCCGTGTCGTGCTCGACGGGCTCGATTTCGACGACAAGCGGGCCGCCAACGTGATCGAGGCGGCGGCGTCCGGCGCGTCGGTGGGCCTGCGGATCGCGATCAATGTCGGCGCGATGCTGATCGCGTTCGTGGGGCTCATCGCGCTGATGAACCTCATCGTCGGCGGCGTGGCCGCGTTCGCGGGCTTTCCGCAGGTGACGCTGCTGGGCATCATCGGCCACCTGTTCGCGCCGCTGGCGTGGATCATCGGCGTGCCATGGCACGACGCGGCGCTGGCCGGCAACTTCATCGGCGAGAAGCTGATCTTCAACGAGTTCGTCGCGTACGGCGACCTGTCGCCGTATCTGAAGGGCAGCGCGCACGTCGCGGCGGCCGGCCTGCAGGTGCTCGACCCGAAGACGCTCGCGATCGTGTCGTTCGCGCTGTGCGGCTTCGCGAACTTCTCGTCGATCGCGATTCTCGCGGGTGGCTTCAGCGCGGTCGCGCCGGAGCGCCGCTCGGAAGTCGCGCGGCATGGCTTGCGTGCGCTGACGGCCGCGACGTTGTCGAACCTGATGAGCGCGGCGATTGCCGGCCTGTTCTTTTCGCTGAATTGAGCGATCAAGGAGACGCAACGATGTTTCTGCCGCAGGAGTTCATTCGCCGCAAGCGCGACCGGCAGCCGCTCGATCGCGACGAGATTGCCGCGTTCGTGCGCGGCGTGACCGACGGCAGCGTGACCGAGGGCCAGGTGGCGGCGTTCGCGATGGCTGTGTACTTCAACGACCTGAGCACCGATGAGCGCGTCGCGCTGACGATCGCGCAGCGCGACTCCGGCGACGTGCTCGACTGGCGTGCGCTCGATCTCGGCGGACCGGTGATCGACAAGCATTCGACCGGGGGCGTCGGCGATGTCGTGTCGCTGATGCTCGGGCCGATGGTGGCCGCATGCGGCGGCTATGTGCCGATGATCTCGGGGCGCGGGCTCGGCCATACTGGCGGCACGCTCGACAAGCTCAGTGCGATCCCCGGCTACGACGTGACACCGGATACGGACACGTTTCGCCGTACGGTGCGTGACGTCGGCGTCGCGATCATCGGGCAGACCGCGCGGCTCGCGCCGGCGGACAAGCGCATCTATGCGATTCGCGATGTGACGGCGACCGTCGAGTCGGTCGCGATGATCACCGCGTCGATCCTGTCGAAGAAGCTCGCGGCGGGGCTCGACGGGCTCGTGATGGACGTCAAGGTCGGCTCCGGCGCGTTCATGCCGACTGCCGAGAAATCGGCCGAGCTGGCACGGAGCATCGTCGCCGTCGGAAACGGCGCCGGCATGAAGACGACCGCGATCCTGACCGACATGAACCAGTCGCTCGCGCCGTGCGCGGGCAATGCACTCGAAGTCGCGTGTGCGATCGACTACCTGACGGGCAAGTCGCGACCGGCGCGCCTGCATGACGTCACGATGGCGCTGTCGGCGCAGTTGCTCGTCACCGGCGGGCTGGCGAACGATGTCGCACAGGCGCGCACAATGTTGCAGCAGGCGCTCGACTCGGGCGCGGCGGCGGAACGCTTCGCGCGAATGGTGGCGACGCTCGGCGGCCCCGTGGACCTGATCGAAGCGCCCGCGCATCATCTTGCGCGGGCGGATGTGATCGTGCCGGTTCCGTCACCCGCGAGCGGTGTGGTGAAGCGGGTCGATTGCCGCGCGCTCGGGCTCGCGGTCGTCGCGCTCGGCGGCGGCCGCACGCGCGCGGAGGATGCGATCGACTACCGTGTCGGCCTGACGGCACTCGCGGAGATCGGGCAGCGTGTCGAAGCCGGCCAGCCGCTCGGCTATGTGCATGCCCGCGACGACGCGGCCGCCGCCCGTGCGGTGGACGAGGTGCGGCAAAGCTACGTGCTGGGCGACACGGGCGAGGCGAACCCGACCATTTACGAGCAGATCGGCTGACCGTGCGCCGATGCCGGCACGGCGGAACGTGCGGGTATCGGTGCCCACCTCACATGACGGGGGAGTATCGTGCCGGCCGGTATGCGCCGTGTCGACGCATCCCCGCACACGACTGGAGGCACCATCGAGATGGAACGAGACGAACTGATCGACCAGGCCAGGGCGGCGCGCGAACGCGCGTATGCGCCGTATTCGCTCTTCATGGTCGGCGCTGCGCTGCAGGCGCGCGACGGAACGGTTTTTCACGGTTGCAACGTCGAGAACGCGTCGTACGGACTGTGCAATTGCGCGGAACGCACGGCGATGTTCGCGGCGATCGCGGCCGGCTATCGTCCGGGGGACTTCACGCGGCTCGCGGTCGTCGGCGATACCGACGGCCCGATCGCGCCGTGCGGCGCGTGCCGCCAGGTGATCATCGAGATCGGCAAGCCCGACATCGAAGTGATCCTGGCCAACCTGAAAGGGGCCGTCGAGGTCACGACGGCCCGCGCGTTGCTGCCGGGCGCGTTCAGCCTGTAACGGACACGCCGCGGCACGCTGCCCGCATCATGTGCCGTCACGCGCGTCCCGGATCGGGATCACGGTGCGCGCGCCGCACTGGCGCAGCAGGTCGCGCAGTTCGTTGATGACCGGAAACACCTCGTGGTTCCAGTCGGCGCCCTGCCGGTCGTGCGCTTCCTGCTCGCGCTCGACGATCCAGCGATCCTCGCGGAAGATCCGCTCGGTGAACCAGACGAGCAGCGGCCACGCGAGATCGAGCGCGAACGGGATGCCGGGCTTGTGGATCGACAGCAGACCGAACGTGCGGTTGGTACGCTGTTCCGCATCGAGCGGCACGTAGACGATCCACAGGTCCATCACGAGCGTGCCTTCGCTCGAGCGGATCTGCAGCGTCTGGTACGGGTAGCCGGTGCGAACTGTCATCACGCTCTTGTCGGCCTGGTCGCCGGGCTTCTTGCTCGAGCCGAACACGAGCGCCTCGCCGACCGGCTGCTTGCCTTCCATGCGCGCGAACGTGTAATCGACCTCGACCCAGTCGTCGCCGCGGCGCCGGCCGAGTGCGCGCGCCCGCATCTGCCCCATCTGCTTGCGATGCAGGAACTGATGGTTCATGTCCATCAGGTTCTCGTGCATGAACGAGTAGTGGCACTTGACCTCGCGGCCGAAGCGGCGCGTCTTGAATGCGCGGTCGTCCGCCGATTCGAGCGCGGGGAACGGGCGTTCGTCGGCGAGCGTCGCGTCGCCGGGAAACACGAAGATCACTCCGTGCGCCTCGCGGCACGGGTACGCCCGCACGCCGTTGGGCAAACGCTCGCGGCCGAGGTAGGGCACGTCGACGCAACGGCCGCTGTCGCACGCATAGGTCCAGCCGTGGTAGCAGCAGCGCAGCGTTTCGCCGCTCACGACGCCCGCATGCAGCGGCACCTGGCGGTGCGCGCAACGATCTTCGAGCGCATACACGGCGCCGGATTCGGTGCGCACGAGCACGATCGGATCGCCGGCGAAGCGCACGCCGAGCGTCTTGCCGCGCTTCAGTTCGCGCGACCACGCGAGCGGATACCAGTGATCGGGATGGATGGGCACGCGGCGCAGGTCGCGCACGACCGCGCCGGTGGACGGGTCTTCGAGGGTGCCGCGGTCAGACAAAGGCACTGCGCGCATGCGTGACGCCTCCTGGCTGGACGGAAGGTCCGGACGCCGCAACAAGCGGCGTGGCTTGGGAGAAGTCTACGCGAAGTTGCACCGCATGGCGGACGCGATGCGGGTTTGCACCGGCACGGCGTGCGCGGTTTGTTTGATGCGGCGCAACCGGGGCGCGGGCGGCGCGCGCGGCATGCGCGGCCGCCCGGCTGCGGCCGGTGGCCGGTCACGAGCGGGCATCGCGCCACAGCACCGGGTCGGCGCGGTACAGCGCCGGGAAGTAGTGTTTCAGCCCGGCGACCTTCGGCAGGTCGTTGAACGCGATGTATGGCGCGTCGGGATGCAGCTCGAGGTAGTTCTGGTGATAGGCCTCGGCCGGGTAGAACCCCTTGTAGTCCTCGATACGCGTGACGACCGGCGCCGGAAACACGTGCGCGGAGCCGAGCTGCGCGACGTACGCGGTCGCGACCGCGCGTTGCTGCGCGGTGGTCGGGAAGATCGCCGACCGGTACTGCGACCCTTCGTCGGGGCCTTGCCGGTTGAGTTCGGTCGGATCGTGCGCGACCGAGAAGAACACCTGCAACAGCCGGCCGTAGGTGATCTGCGTCGGGTCGTAGACGATGCGTACCGATTCCGCGTGCCCCGTCAGCCCGGACCCGACGAGTGCATAGTGCGCGGTTTCGGACGCGCCGCCCGCATAACCGGCCGTGACCTGCTTCACGCCTTTCACATGCTCGAACACGCCCTGCACGCCCCAGAAACAGCCGCCCGCGAACACGGCCGTCTCGTCATGCGATGCGCCGGGTGTTTCGTCGAGTGTCGGCGCGGGCACGGTGCGCATCGGCTCGGCGGAGTTGACGATGCGCTGATAGCCGAACACGGCGGCGGCCGCGACGGCGAGGGCGCCGATGCGGCGCAGCATCGCTGTGCGCCGTCGCGGCGTGGAAGCGCGGGTGGGTGTCGGGTTCATGGTGGGCTCCTTCGGAATGCGTTGGGGAAGACGGCGGTCGGGTGTCGGCCTGGCATGCGTTCAACCGAACGTGAATGCGTACGCATCGACACCCGGATCGAGAAACTCGATCGCGAACGTGCGGTCGGCGATGGCGCCCGGCTGCCGGACGAGCTGGTACAGGCGCTGCCCGGTAACCGTGCCGTAGCCCTGCGCGTCGACGTCGGTGCCGTGTGCCGCACCGGGCGCCGCGCCGTCGAGCGTCACGCGAAAGCGCACCGGCTTGCCGTTCGCACCCGGGCCGAGCACGAGGTGCAAGTCGCGCGCATGGAAGCGGTAGACGATCCGGCCGGACGGCGCGGCGAGCGACGCGCGCTCGGCGCCGACCTGCCAGGTGCCGGCGAGGCCCCAGTCGTTCAGGTCGGGGTGGGCGGGCGCGTCGTAGCGGTGTGCCGCGTCGCGCACCACGCCGCCGGGCGACGTGAAGTCGTCCGCGCGCGCATAGCCGACATAGGTTTCGGGCGAGCGGACGTCGGTGCCGTCGGCTGCCGCGAGCGCGCCTTTCGCGGGGGCGCCGGCGAGCCCGAGCGGCACGTTCAGCGCTTCCGGGTGACCGGCCTCGGCGAGCAGCGACTGGATCGCGCGTTCCGACTGCGCGTATTCGCCTTCGCCGAAGTGGTGGCGGCGCACGCGTCCCTGTGCGTCGACGAAGTAGTGCGCGGGCCAGTATTCGTTGTTGAACGCGCGCCAGATCGTGAAGTGGTTGTCGATCGCGACCGGGAAGTCGATGCCAAGGTCGTGCACGGCCTTTTTCACGTTGCCGATGTCACGCTCGAACGCGAACTCCGGTGCATGTACGCCGATCACGACGAGACCGTACGGCGCGTACTTGCGTGCCCAGGCCGTGGTGTACGGCAGCGTGCGCAGGCAGTTGATGCAGGAGTAGGTCCAGAAGTCGACGAGCACGACCTTGCCGCGCAGGCCGGCCGCGGTCAGCGGCGGCGAATTCAGCCACTGCACGGCGCCGTCGAGCGACGGCAGCGTGCCTTCGACGGGCAGCGCGGCGGGCGCCTTCGGCGCGGGCGTGATCTCCGCCGCGCGCATCATCGCGCCGCCGGACTGCACGGCATCGGCCGTCGCGGCCATCAGCGCGCCGCCCGAACCGTTCGCGGTGTGGTCTGCCGAGCCGTTTGCCGGCGAACCCGTCGCGTCCATCGCCGCCGGCGCGCCGTTCGAGCGCCCGCCGAGCCGGTCGACGAGCTTCGTCTCGAGGCCGCCCGTCGTGACGGTCGACAGCTGCGCGAGCGCGCCCGTATCGAGGCCGAGCGCGATCGCGCCGACGCCGGCCAGCAGCGCGGCGCCGATCCCGCGCTTGATCCATTCGCCCGCGCCGAGCGAGCGCTTCATCGCGGCGAACACCTTGCCGCCGATCACGAGCGCGACGCCGAGCGACGTCGCCGCACCGGCCGCATACGCAACGAGCAGCAGCGTCGTGCCGACGCTCGCGCCGCGCAGCGCGGCGCCGGTCAGCACGAGCCCGAGGATCGGGCCGGCGCACGGCGCCCACAGCAGGCCGGTGGCGACGCCGAGCAGCAGCGACGACAGCGGGCCGGCCGCGCGGCCGTCGCGCTGCGCGAGGCCGGTGAGGCGGTTGCCTGCGGCGACGAGCGGGCGCGTCAGGTGTTCGGCGAGGCGCGGCATCAGCAGCGTCAGGCCGAATATCGCGAGCAGCACGATGGCAGCCCAGCGGCCGGCCTGGTTGGCCTGCGCGACCCAGCCGCCGCCGACGGCGGCGAGCGTCGCGACGACGGCGAACGTGAGCGCCATGCCGGCCAGCAGCGGCAGGCCGGTGCGCACGAACGGCTGGTCGGCGCGCGCGAACACGAACGGCAGCACGGGCAGGATGCACGGGCTCAGGATCGTGAGCACGCCGCCGAGATAGGCAAGGACGATGAGCAGCATGGTGCGTTCTCCAGTCGGTCGGAGGTGGGGCCGGATCAGGCGGCGGCCGGGTGGAAGGTGAGCGCGAGCCCGTTCATGCAGTAGCGCAGGTGGGTGGGCGGCGGGCCGTCGTCGAACACGTGGCCGAGATGGCCGCCGCAGCGGCGGCAATGCACCTCGGTGCGGACCATCCCGAACGACGTGTCGGCGTCGGTCGCGACCGCGTGGTCGAGCGGCTTCCAGAAGCTCGGCCAGCCCGTGTGGCTGTCGAACTTGGTGGCCGATGAGAACAGCGCGAGGCCGCAGCCCGCGCACGCGAACGTGCCGGGGCGGTGCTCGTCGTTCAGCGGGCTGGTGTACGGCCGCTCGGTGCCGGCGTCGCGCAGGATCGCGTACTGGGCGGGCGTGAGCCGGCGATGCCATTCGGCGTCGCTGAGGGTGACCTCGTACGGCGCGGCCATCTTCGGCGCAGCCGTCGACGCGGCGAACGCGCGGCTGACCAGTGTGCGGCGGCCGGCCGACGACAGCGCCGCGAGCGTGGCGAGGCCGGTGGCGCCGGCGAACAGCAGCAGATGTCTGCGGGTGGGCATGATGGGCTCCTGGAAGCAGGTCCTGAAAACATGCGCCCATCGTAGTCAGCGGCCGGTGTCGAAGTCCTCACGGAAAGTTAAAGGAATTGTGATGTTTGCCGGAGGAGGCGGCCGCGTCGACGGGGTGGTGTCCGGCCAAGCGCCGGCCGGCCAGGGCTCGATAGTCGGCTGCGCCGGGTTCTGCCGTGACCGTGAGCAAGAGGCGTCTCCAACGACGGCCATGCATCAAGTATGCGACTGCTTCACGGTGTTCGCTGCGGCGGCACTCAGGCGGGATGAGTACGGCGGTGGTGTGGCGCAATCAGGCCCCGGTCAGTTGAAACTGTCGGCCTGTTCGCCGTCATAGGAGGCAAACGCGTTGCAAGGTCACTGTGCGCTGATACACGGCTTTATTGAGCCACGGCACGAATACGTACTCGTCGTATGCGTCGCAGCCGATCAGGATCCAGTGGGACAGGACGTTGGACATGATGGGCCTCCTTGATTTCGCTAGCGTCGTTGTGGCGGGGCCAACGCATCGCGATCGGCATCCGTCGTGCTCACACCCGGTATACCGGGCGAGCGAGGCGCCTATTCCCGGGGCGGCGCGATGCGCTTCATGCGCCGGATACCGCGCGTCGCCGGAATAAACGGGACCGCTCGGGGGTATGCCGACCAGGCAGCATCACTCAGCACACGTTTCGACGGGGAGGTTTCGATGAACGACACGCGCAGGCAAACCCGTGACATTCTGCGCGGAGCGGAGCGGAGCGCAGCGCGTTCGCGAGGATCCCGCGAACGCAGACGACGCCCCGGCGTCACCGTCCTTCCGGGAAGACGTCGACATGCGCCCGCCGTCGCACGACCGCGCACCGTATCCCGTGCAGCATGCGCACGATTCCGAGGCCGGGAAGCCGGCGTCCGCGCATGACGGGCTGCACTAGATCGCGCGAAGGCTGCAGCTCGGGTCCGGCATCATGTCCGGTCGACCGAAGCGACGCCCGCATGGTGCGGCACCGGCACGCCGGATGAATTGTTCTGAATTCGTCGGGCGGCGCGCGGGGCCGCGCTACTCGCGGCGGCGTCGCCGCGCGGCCGCGCCGGACGCGAGCTGCTTCAGCGTAGCGGGCGTGCCGTGGAGAAACGCGTCGACCAGCCGTTCGATTTCGGTGTCGAGATCGTCGGGCACCGGCAATCCGTAGACCCACTTGCGAACGCCGAAATAGAAGATGCTCGCGTGCAGGCTCCAGACGAGCTCGATTTCCGCGTTGCGCTGGGCCTCCGTCGCCGGCGTGGCGATGTCGTATTCGTGGCGCAGTTCGCGCAGCACCGGCAGGAACACGCGTTCGCGCAGCCGCGACAGATAGCGCGTGTTGAAGCCCTCGCGGCTGAGCCCCGCGAAGATGAAGGTACGGATCCATTCGCGCCGCAGGATGGTTTGCGCGTACGCGCGGTAGAACGCCACCAGCCGCTCCTGCAGCGGGACCGTACGGTCCGCGATCATTTTTTCCCAGTCCGGGTTCCACGTGTAGACCTCGTCGTACACGCGATCGATCAGCGCTTCCTTGCTCGGAAAGTACCGGTACAGCAGCGGCTGGGTGACGCCGATCTGGCGCGCCAGCTCGCGCGTGCTGCCGGAAAAGCCGTGCGTCGCGAAGTGCTCGATCGCCTTCTCGACGATTTGCCGCTCGCGCGCTTCCGGCGCGAGGCGCCGGCCCGGCGTGACGACGTCGCCGTCGGCGTCCGTCCCGCGCTCGCGGGCTGGCGTGCTGCGTTTTCTTTCGGTCATGCATCGGCTCCTGATTGCGTGCGCGCTTAAGCTATCGATCGAAAAATAACACGATCGGACCGCGAGGGCCGCTCGCGGCGTGCCTGTCGACGCGATGCGGGAACCGTTGCGCATGTGCGTCGCGTCGCGTCGACCGCGCCGTCCGGCCGGGCCTCCGGGCAGCCGATTCAGGAAAATTCAGGCCCATCGCCATGACATTAAGACGCGCCTTAACTAGTCTTGCTTCCGAACAGCCGTTTGGACCGGACGCCAGTCGGCACCGCCGGGCCGTTCGGCACAACCGGAGCGGAACATGCGTGATCTGATCTCGCCGGGCACAGGCATCATGTGCGCCGGCGCAACCGTTGCCATCCAGGAGGCCGGGGCATGCCGACGCAGCCGGTAACCGCGGCCGCGGCACCCGATCACGTGCGCGGCGAGGACGTCTTTCTTGCGTCGATCGCCGGCTACGTTGACACGCTCGGCTTCGTCGCGCTGTTCGGCCTGTTTACCGCGCACGTCACCGGCAACTTCATCCTGATCGGCTCGGGGCTGGCCGGCGTCGGGCAAGGGCTCGCGATCAAATGGCTCGCGTTCCCGGCCTTCATCGCCGGTATCGTCGGCGCGCGCGTGCTCGATCACCGGATGCGTTCGCTGGGCCACGGCCCGCGCGCGCGTTCGCTCTATGCGCTTCAGGCCGTGCTGCTGGCCGGGTTCATGCTGGCCGGCGTGATGGCGTCGCCGATCGCCGACGCCGATGCGCCGCGCACGATCCTGTGCGGTCTGCTCGGCGCCGCGGCAATGGGTGTCCAGAACGCGCACGGCCGGTTGACGGCCCGCTCGGTCGTCGCCAACACGGTGATGACGGGCAACGTCACGCAGGCGGTGATCGATGCGTTCGACTGGCTCGTGCCGCTTGCAGCGCCGGCCGAACGCGACGCCGCGCGCGCGCGACTGCGGCGCACGCTGCCGCCGGTCGCGGCTTTCGCGCTCGGTGCGGGCGCGGGGGCCGCGGCGTACGTATTCGCCGCCTTCTGGGCGCTGGCGCTGCCGCTCGCGACCTTGTGCTTCCTCGCCTACCGATCCGGCCGGCCCGACGTCGGGCCGGCATCACGCTGAATCCGCGCGCGACGCACGGCAGCGCTTACCACTTTCAAGGAGAATTTCGATGATTGCACTGAAGTTGCGACAGGTATTGCGGATGACGGCCGCGTCGACGGCCGTGCTCGGCGCATTGCTGGCGACCGCGCCGGCCCAAGCGGACGAGACGCGTCTGCTCGAGACCTCGTCCGCGAAGGTGCCGGCCGTCTCGGTCGGCCCGCAATACGACACGACGCACGTGTGCGTCGCGCCGGAAGACTTCGACCGCTTCACCGACAGCTTCGTCGCCACGTTCGGCGGCAAGAAGTCGCAGCAGGGTGTGTTCCAGGTCACGCCGACGCCGAGCCAGACGATGTCGCAGCTCGTGTTCACGCCGTCCGGCACGATCTCGGTGTTCGGCTTCAAGACGCCGATCCCATACCCGTTCTGCGCGGAGCGCACCGGCTACCTCGTCACCGACATGGACGTCGCGATGAAGTCGGCGCGCGCGCATGGCGCGGACGTGGTCGTCGACACGTTCCCCGATCCGATCGGCCGCGACGCGATCATTCGCTGGCCGGGCGGCGTGAACATGCAGCTGTACTGGCACACCCAGGCGCCGCACTACGATCCGCTGCAGACCGTGCCGGAAAACCGCGTGTACGTGTCGCCGGAAAGCGCGAGCAAGCTGGTGCACGACTTCGTCGCGTTCTCGCGCGGCAAGGTCGTGTCCGACGTGCGCAAGGCGCCGGGCATCGAGATCGGCCGGCCGAACGACACGTACCGCCGCATCCGCATCGAGTCGGGCTTCGGCAAGATGACCGTGCTGGCCACCGACGGCCATCTGCCTTATCCGTTCGGGCGCGAGATGACCGGCTATGAAGTGGCGGACCTTGCCGCCACGCTGGAGAAGGCCAAGGCCGCCGGCGTGACCGTTCTCGTACCGACCTTCACGTCGGACGGGCGCGATGCGGCGCTCGTGCAGTTCCCGGGCGGCTATGTCGCCGAGATTCACGCGCGGTCGAAGTGATGGAACGGCGGTCGATAAAGCGGGCGTGGCGGGGCGTATTGCCGGCCGCCATGCTGGTGGGTGGTGTCGCGACGCACGCCGGGGCGGCGGCTGGCGCCGAGGAAACCGCGGCGCCGGCATCGACCGCCGCCGCGACGTGCACCGCGACGCGTCCCGCGGTGCTGTTCAATCGCTGGCAGGAAGACTGGTCGGTGCTCGCGAATCCATGCGTGCCGCGCAAGCCGCTCGACGGGCTGAAGTACATCCCGCTGGGCGCCGACCCGTCGACCTACTTGTCGCTCGGCGCGAGCCTGCGCGAGCGCTTCGAGCTGAACAACGCGCCGCTGTTCGGGCTCGGCGCCGTCCACGACGACAACTACGTGATCCAGCGCGCGACGGTGCACGCGGATCTGCGCTATGCCGGACATTTCCAGGCGTTCGTCCAGTTCGTCGATGCGCGGCCGTTCGGCAAGGATACGGTCGGCCCGGTCGACAAGGATCAGCTCGACATCGAGCAGGCGTTCGTCGCATATGTCGACCAGGTCGGCGGCGGCACGTTCAAGGCGCGCATCGGCCGGCAGGAGATGGCGTTCGACTTGCAGCGGTTCGTGTCGGTGCGCGACGGCCCGAACGTGCGCCAGGCGTTCGATGCGCTGTGGGCCGATTACGAAATCGGCAAGTGGCGGCTGATCGGCTATGCGACGCGTCCTGTGCAGTATCGCAACGACGCGGTATTCGACGACGTGTCGAACCGGCACCTCAGATTCGACGGCGTGCGCGTCGAGCGCAACGGTGTGGGGCCTGGTGACCTGTCGGCCTACTGGTCGCGCTATACGCGCGACAACGCGCGCTATCTGGACGGAGCCGGCACCGAGCGGCGCGACGTGTTCGACATGCGCTACGCGGGCAAGTCTGCCGGGTTCGACTGGGACGCCGAGGCGATGTTGCAGACCGGGCACATCGGGCAGGACACGATCGGTGCGTGGGCGTTCGGCGCGCTGGGCGGCTACACGTTCGCGAAGACGCCGGGCACGCCGCGCATCGGCATTCAGGTCGACGGCGCGTCGGGCGACAAGCATCCCGGCGACGGACGCATGGGCACCTTCAACCCGCTGTTCCCGAACGGCTCGTACTTCACGCTCGCCGGCTATACGGGCTACACCAACCTGATTCACGTGAAGCCGTCGCTGACGTTCAAGCCGGCCGGCAACGTGACGGTGCTGACCGCGGTCGGTTTCCAGTGGCGCGCGACGACGGCCGACGCGATCTACGGGCAAGGGATGCAGGCCGTGCCCGGCACGGCCGGCAAGGGCGGCGCGTGGACGGGCATGTACGCGCAGGCCCGCGTGGACTGGCTCGTCAATGCGAACACGGCGCTGGCGGTCGAGGCGGTGCACTTCCAGCTCGCCGATTCGATTCGCGCGCTGGGCGCGCGCAATGCCGACTATGTCGGCGTGGAGGCGAAGTTCGGCTGGTGACGCGGCGTGCCGCGCGGCTCAGTGCTGCGCGCCGGTGAGCGCCTCGACGAAATCGATGAACGCCGTGACGCGCTTCGAGCCGCGCTGATTCGGCAGGTACAGCGCGGTGACGACCGAGCGCGCCGCATCGGGCGTGACGTCGTATTGTTCGAAGAGCCTGCGCAAGCGGCCCGACTGGACGTCGGCATCGACCAGCCAGTCGGGCAGCAGCGCGATGCCGGCGCCGTCGAGCACGGCATCGCGCAACACTTCGCTGTGGTTCGATTTGAGGCGCCCGGTGACGAGCACTTTCGTCGTGCCGTGCCCATCCGCAAACGTCCACGCCTGCTGGTCGCCGCCGAAATGAAAGCGCAGGCACCCGTGATCGACCAGCTCGCCCGGCGCCGATGGCGTGCCGTGTGCATCGAGGTAGTCGTGGCTCGCGACGACATAGCGCTGGAACGTGCCGAGCTGTCGCGCGACGACTTCCGCGGACGGGGCCGCTTCGCCGAGCCGGATCGCGACGTCGATCCGGCCGGTGACGAGATCGACGCGTTCGTCGGTGAGCTGCAGGTCGAGATCGAGCTTCGGATAGCGCGCGAGGAAGGCCGCGACGTGCGGCGCGATGCGGCGCATGCCGTACGCGACCGGCACCGACACGCGCAGCGGCCCGGACGGCTCGTCGCCGCGATCGGCGACCAGTGCGTCGGCTTCCGCGAGTTCCTCGAGCAGCTGCTTCGCGCGTGCGTAGTACACGGCGCCCGCATCGGACAGCGTGACCTGTCGCGTCGTGCGGTTCAGCAGCACGGTGCCGAGCGACGCCTCGAGCGCATCCACTGCGCGCACCACCGACGAGGCCGCGAGATCGAGACGTCGTCCCGCGCTCGAGAAGCCGCCGGCTTCCGCTACTTCCACGAACGCGCGCAGCGCGGAGAACTTGTCCATGTCGTCGCCCTTGTGACTTCGTGACTGGGTGCCTTTGTGCGTATCGCAACGATGCGTTGCGTGCCGTTCGCATTCTATCGCCGGCCCGCAAGCGCTATCTTCAGGACTGGCAATGTACAGGAAGGAGTGTGCGATGAAACCCCTCGAAGTAACGGTGACCTACGATCTCATCTGCCCGTGGTGCTGGATCGCGGAGCACAGGCTCGCGGAAGCGATCGACGAAGCAGGCCTGGACGGCAACGTGAGCGTCAGGTTCGTGCCGTTCGAACTGAACCCGACGATGCCGGCTGGCGGCATCGACCGCAAGGCGTACCGGAGCGCGAAGTTCGGCAGCTGGGCGCGCTCGCAGGCACTCGACGCGCATGTGGCCGAAGCCGGCCGCGCGGCGGGCCTCGTGTTCGATCATGCGCGGATCGCGCGCACGCCGAACACGCGGCTTGCACACCGGCTCGTCTGGTTTGCGCAGCAACGCGGCAGCGCCGTCGCGCTCGTCGATGCGCTGTTCGCCGCGTATTTCCGCGACGGCCGCGATATCGGCGACGCGGACGTGCTGGTCGAGATTGCGACGGGCGCCGGTTTGCCGGGCGACGCGGTGCGTGCGTTCCTCGCGTCCGGCGACGGGCTCGACGCGGTGGTCGCGCTCGAAGCGGAGGCGGTGCGTGAAGGCGTCGCTTCGGTGCCGTCGACGCGCATCGGCCTGTCGGTCGTCAGTGGCGCGCAGCCGGCTGTCGTGTTTCGCGATGCATTGATTGACGCGCAGCGCGCGCTCGACCAGATCGCCTGAATCCGGGCCGGCGCCGCCGAGGCAAGGCTTTCAGAACGATTCATGCCGCGCTCAGGATTATTGCGAACCCGGCCGGTAAGCTCGGTGTCGTGCGCACCTCGCCGGCCGGGTCGGCAAGCCGGTGCGCAACGTCGCAACGTCGATATGCAACCGGGAAACGGACATGAAGAACCTGAACTGGCGCCTGCGCGCGGGCGGCATGCTGCTCGTCGCGTGGTGTGTCGGCATCCTCGCGTCGGTCGCGTTCGCCGGTGGGCCGGGCGGCCGAGACCAGGCCCCCGGCTTCTATCGGCAGAAGCTCGGTGATCTGCAGATCGTCGCGCTGTCCGACGGCACGCATCCGTTTCCGATCGATACCGTCTTCCGCGATGTGTCGAAGGACGAAATCCGGCGCGATCTCGATCGCGCGTTTCTCGAGCCGCCGGTGCAGGGGTCGATCAATGCGTTCCTGGTCGATACGGGAACGAAGCGGATTCTCGTCGATACCGGCGCCGGCGTGCTGTACGGCGATTGCTGCGGCAAGCTGCTCGCCAACTTGCGTGCGGCAGGCTATGCGCCCGGGCAGATCGACGAAGTGTTGCTCACGCACCTGCACAAGGATCATGTCGGCGGCATCGTGTCGAACGGCAGGATGACCTTTCCGAATGCGGTCGTCCGCGTAAACGAGATCGAGGCGAATTACTGGCTCGATCCGGACAACAAGGCACAGGCGCCGGCGTTCCTCGCGTCGTTTTTCGATGCGGCGGCCGCGTCGGTCGCGCCGTACATCGCGGCCGGGCGCTTCACGACGTTTCGCGGCGAAGCGACGCTCGCCCCCGGCATTCGCGCGGTGCCGATGCCCGGTCATACGCCGGGCCATACGGCCTATCTCATCGAGAGCGGCAATGCCGGGCTGCTCGCGTGGGGCGACATCGTGCACGTCGCGGCGATCCAGTTGCAGGATCCGGACGCGACCGTCCAGTACGACAACGATGCCGACACGGCACGCCGCACCCGGCGCGATACGCTGAAACGCGTTGTGGACAAGCGTTATCTGGTCGGTGCCGCGCACATCGCGTTTCCCGGGCTCGGGCATTTGCGCAGGGACGGGGAGCAGTATGACTGGGTGCCGGTCAACTACGACACGACACCGCTTCGATGACGCGAAGGCGCGCGGCAGCAGTGGCCGCGCGTGACGGAATCAGCGCGACAGTTCGCGCCGCCATGCGCCGGGCGGATGGCCGACGATGCGCGCGAACACGCGATTCAGGTGGCTCTGGTCCGAGAAGCCGCAGGCGACCGCGATTTCCGCGAGCGTCATGTCGGTCGTCTCGATGAGTTGCCGGGCGCGGATCACGCGCTGTTCGAGCAGCCACTGATGCGGCGTGCGTCCCGTCGTTCGCGAGAACGCACGGATGAAATAACCGCGCGACAGATCGCATTCGTTCGCGACTTCCTCGATCGACACGCCGAGATCCGCCTTTTCCATCAGCAGCTCCTTGGCGAGCGCGGCCTTGGCCGGCGACAGTACGCCGCCCTTGCGCTGCAGGTCGCGCGCGCGCGTACTGCCGTATTGGCACGCCAGATGCGTGCCGATCGCGAGGCCCATCTGTTCGACGAACAGCGTATTCAGCGCGCCCGGCGCGTCGAGGCTGTCGGCGACGGCGTGCGCGAGATGGCCCAGCACCGCGTCCTGCACGTCGGGAGCGCAGGTCAGCCCGCCGATTTCCGTGCCGTCGTGCTCGCGGCCGAGATGGTCGAGGTAGCTGTGCGACAACTCGACGAGCACGAAGTCGAACTTGCCGTACAGGTCGGCGCGGAAATTCCGGGAAAAGTCGCGAATATAGATCGAGTTGTGCTGAAACCGCCGCTCGGATTTGCCGGCCCCGCCGTAGATCGTGCGCCGGTGCCCGCCATTGAGCGACACGCCGATCAGGAAGCCGCGATCGCTGGCCGCCATCTCGATACGCTCGAATTGCTCGTCGCGCATGCATTTGCGATGGAGCTTCAGGCCGCCGACCGACCTTTCAATATCCTTGGACAGCAGGCTCGACAGACATCCGAGCGTGTCTTTCGGCGGCGCCGCGGGTGGCGCGACGAGGGAGGCTGGCATGGCGGAAAAATCCTTCGGTTGGGTACGGCGCGCGATCATTTTTACGCGCAGTTTATACGGTGCGCCCGGCAGCCCCCAAGATAACTTGAATAAATGTCCGCTGGCTGACGAAATGCTTGCCGCGAACCGATTCGTGCCGCGCCGGCCCGGCAGGCGCGCGAAGGCGCTATTCCGATCGATGTTGCCCCATTTGTATTTGCGCGACGCGGGTTCGGGGGCGTGCCCATGCGGAGGTCGCTAGTGCATTTTCCTTCAAGATTTTTATTTATACGGCGTTTACACTCGGCCCACTTTTTGAGATATCGCATCCGGCCCGTAGGGCTGGCCGGGTGCGCACTCCCGCCCCGGTGAACTGCCGTGTTCACATGGCGGTCATCGTGGGGAACCTGGAGGCGGCCATGATCCAGATCGGGACGTTGTCGGTGGATTTCGAGCAGCGAGACATTCGCTGCCACGGCGCGTCGTTGCGTATCGGCGCACGCGCGCTTGACATACTGGAAGTACTGCATCGCGCCAACGGTTCCGTCGTGTCGAAGGACGACATCATGGATGCCGTCTGGCCCGGCCTGATCGTCGAGGAGAACCGCCTGCAGGTCCATGTCGCGACGTTGCGCAAGGCGCTGGGCGCGAACCGCGACCTGATCAAGACGGTGCCGGGCCGCGGTTACCTGCTGATCGCGAATCCCGCCGTCGCACACGAGGTGCCGCCGCGCGCGACCGCGTTGCCGCACGACGCCGTCGTGGCTGCCCGTCCGGTTCCGCTGGTCGGACGTCAGGCCGAGATCGAGCAGATCGTCGACATGATCGAACGTGCGCCGGTCGTCACGCTGGTCGGTGCGGGCGGCATCGGCAAGACGAGCCTGGCCGAGCGGGTCGCGCACGAACTGCGCAGCCGGTCCGGCGAGCGCGTCCTGTTCGTGGCGCTGGCGAGTGCCGCGACGCGCGACGACGTGCTGCTCGCGATTGCCGCGGAACTGGGACTCGAGACGGACGACTTGCCGGGCATCGACCCGATCGGCGATGCGCTCGCCGCGTCGCCAGGCCTGCTCGTGCTCGACAACGCGGAACACATCGTCGATCTGGTTGCCGACCTCGTCGATACGCTGACGTCGCGCGCCGCATCGCTGCGTGTGCTCGTGACGAGTCGCGAACCGCTTCATATCTCGGTCGAAGCCGTGTTTCGCGTGAGTCCGCTGGCGGTGCCGGACGGCGGTGCATCCGTCGACGAGATCGAGCGCTATTCGGCCGTCGAGCTGTTCCTGGCGCGGATCCGTGCCGCTACGCCCGACTGTGCGGTCGATCCGGCCGGCATCCGGCTGATCGGCGACATCTGCCGGCGTCTCGACGGGCTGCCGCTTGCCATCGAGCTGGCTGCCGCGCGCGTCGCGACGCTCGGGCTCGAGATCGTCGCGTCGCGTCTCGACGACAGGCTGAACCTGCTGACGGGCGGGCTGCGCTCGGCGCTGCCGCGCCACCAGACGTTGCGGGCGACGTTCGACTGGAGCTATGTGCTGCTGGATGGGGCCGCGCGGTCGCTGTTTCGTCGGATGGCGTGCTTCATCGGCCCGTTTACGTTCGATGCCGCCCGCGAGGTTGCGATGGAGCCCGGCATGTCGGCCGCCGAGATGATCGCGGTGCTCGGCGAACTGGTCGCGAAGTCGCTGGTGACCGTCGAGTTCGACGGCACGCAGGCGCGCTACCGGTTGACGGAATCGACGCGTGCGTATGCGCTCGAAAAGCTGCACAACGAGGGCGAATTCGACGCCATCGCCGAGCGTCATGCGCGCTACGAGCGCGAGCAGGCGGAAGCACGGATGCAGACGCAGGCACAAGCCGCGGACCTCTCAAGCCTGCGTCTCGCCGCCGACGCGCCGGCACCGCGCGAGCCTGCGGCGGCCGAGCCGCAGGCGCTGGAAGCGGACGCGTTGGTGCTCGCGTTGCTGGAGCCGGCGCGGATGCGCGAATGTTCGATACCGGCGCGGCGAGCGCTCGACGCGATCGAGGCCGGGGGGGCCGCGTCCGTCGACGCGGCGCGCGAGATGCGCTTGCGCGCGGCCTATGCAGGGGCACTGCTGCATACCGATGGCGATACGCATACGGCCACCGCGATGTGGGACCGGACGCTCGCGCTCGCGGGCCGGATCGGCGACGAGGCATTCGACGCGCGTGCGCTGGTCGGGCTGTGGAACACGATGCTGACGCGCTCCGATATCCACGAATCGTTGCGCTATGCGACGCGCTTCGAGCGCGCCGCCGAGCGGCGCGGCGACCGGTCGCAGCGGCTGCTGGGGAACGCGATGGTCGCGACCTCGCTGCATTACTTCGGTGAGCATGCGCAGGCGCGCGAGCGGCTGGAGGCGGCGACGGACGAGCTGGCCGAAGCCGGCGAACCGTCGTGCGCGGAGGCGGCGCTGGGGATCGACGTCGCGACGCTCGGCCGGACGATGCTGACGCGGCTCGTATGGATGCAGGGCGATCCGGAATATGCGATGCGGCTGGCGGCGCAGGCGGTCGAATGCGCGCGCCGCGCCGGGGCGGGGCTGGCGTTGTGCGTCGTGCTCGGCGCCGCGGCCGTGCCGATTGCGTTGCGTTATGGCGATCACGACGTGATTTCCGACTATCTCGGCACGCTGCGATCGACCGCCGAGGCGAACGGGTTCGACATCTGGCTCAGTCACGCGGAATGTCTGGCCGGGCAGTTCGACATGCAGACCGGGCACCCCGGTGCCGGTCTCGCGCGGCTCGAGCCTGCGCTGCAGCGCATCGAAACGAGCGGATTCCGGCGCGCGCTCGCACCGCTGACCGTCGCGTACGCGGAGGGACTGACGCGCACGGGCCGCGCGGCCGAGGCCTGCACGAAGCTCGACGCGACGCTCGCGCGCTGCCGCGCGCACGGCGAGCATCTGTTCGTGCCCGAACTGTTGCGCGCCCGGGGGCTCGCGATGCTCGAACAGGCGCGCACCGCCGATGCGGACCTCGCGATCGCCTGCGAAGCCGACGGGCACCGTCATCTGCTGATGGGGATCCATACCGCGAACGGGCAAGGGGCAGCCATGTGGGCGCTGCGCGGCATGCTCGATCTCGCCGATCACCTGATAGAGCGTGGGCGTACCGCGCAGGCTTCGGCGCTGGTGGCCAATCTGACGGGGCATTTCGATCCGCAATCGCGCGCGTTCGATGTGCGCCGGCTGGCGCGCGTGCAGAACTTCGTTCGCCCGGAGACGACGCCGTCGACGGCCCGGACGCGCATGCGGCACGAGGCGGCGGATGCGATGCAGCAGGTGGCGTAACGGCGCGCCGGGCCCGCGCAAGACGCCGCCGCGCCATCGCGCCGCGGCCTGCCGGTCCGATCGTTCAATGATCAAGGGGGAGTGGATGGTCCGTGTATCGTCAGTCCGGGTGCCTGCCGCGTGCGGCCGTATGCCGGCTTTGGGCGCAAGCAGGAGGCAGGACGGTGCTTAAGGCGACGGAACCCGCGGAATCGGCGGACCTCATCGTATACAACGGCAAGATCGCGACGCAGGACGACCGGCAGTCGTTCGTGACCGCGCTCGCGGTGAAGGACGGCCGGATCCTCGCGGCCGGCAGCGGGCCCGACGTGATGCGCCACGCGCGCGCCGACACGCTTCGCATCGACCTGAACGGCCGCACCGTGATTCCGGGGCTGAACGATTCGCACCTGCACGTGATTCGCGGCGGCCTGAATTTCAACCTGGAACTGCGCTGGGACGGCGTGCCGACGCTGGCCGACGCGCTCGCCATGCTGCGCCGCCAGGTGCTGCGCACGCCGGCGCCGCAGTGGGTGCGCGTCGTCGGCGGCTGGACCGAATTCCAGTTCGCGGAGAAGCGCGGGCCGACCGTGGCCGAACTCAACGCGATCGCGCCCGACACGCCGGTCTTCATCATGCACCTGGGCGACAGCGCGTTGCTGAACGCGGCCGCGCTGCGCGCGATCGGCTATGGCCGCGACACGTCCGATCCGCCCGGCGGCGAAATCCAGCGCGATCGCCTCGGCAGGCCGACCGGCATGCTGATCGCGCGACCGGACATGGCCGTCCTGCACACCGCGCTCGAGAAGGGCCCGAAGCTCGGTCACGACGACCAGATGAATTCGATGCGGCACTTCATGCGCGAACTGAACCGCCTCGGCGTGACGAGCGCGATCGACGCCGGCGGTGATTTCCAGGCCTTTCCGGACGACTACGGCGCGATCCTGGCGCTCGCGAAACGCGGCGAACTGACGGTGCGCATCGCATACAGCCTGTTCGTGCAGCATCCCGGACGGGAACTCGACGACTACGCGCGCTGGGTGACGCTGGCGAAGCCCGGCGACGGCGACGCGTTCCTGCGGATGAACGGCGCGGGCGAACTGCTGGTGTACTCCGCAGCCGACTTCGGGAATTTTCTCGAACCGCGCCCCGATCTGCCCGACGTGCTCGAGGCCGAACTGGCCTCGGTGGTGCGGCTGCTGGTGCGGCATCGCTGGCCGTTCCGGCTGCACGCGACCTACGACGAATCGATCGGCCGCTTCCTGAACGTGCTCGAAGCCGTGAACCGCGACATGCCGTTCGACGGGCTGCGCTGGTTCTTCGATCACTGCGAGACGATTTCGGATGCGAACATCGCGCGCATCGCCGCGCTCGGCGGCGGCGTGACGGTCCAGCACCGGATGGCGTTCCAGGGCGAGTACTTCATTGCGCGCTACGGCGCGGAAGCGGCCACGCGCACGCCGCCGATCCGCGCGATGCTGGCGGCCGGGCTGCCGGTCGGCGCGGGCACCGATGCGACGCGCATCGCGAGCTACAACCCGTTCGTCTCGCTGTACTGGATGGTGTCCGGGCGCACCGTCGGCGGCACGGCGCTCTATCCCGAACACAACCGGCTCTGCCGGATGGAAGCGCTGCGCCGTTACACGGTCGGCAGTGCATGGTTCTCGAACGAGGACGATCGCAAGGGCGCGTTGGTGCCCGGCCAGTATGCGGACTTCGCGGTGCTGACGGACGACTACTTCACGATCGACGAACCGCGGATCAAGTCGCTGTCATCGGTGCTGACGGTCGTCGACGGCAAGGTCGTGCATGCGGACGACGAGTTCGCGCCGCTCGCGCCGCCGCCGCTGCCGGTCAGCCCGGCGTGGTCGCCGGTGGCCGAATTCGGCGGCGCCGGCGGAATCGGCCAACGTCGTCCGGCCGCGTCGGCGCAGCCGCGCGCGGCGGCCGGCGACGGCCCGGACGCCGGTTTTGCGCGCGGTCGCGGGCGCCGTTTCGCGCAGCGCCTTCATGTGGCCGCGCGGGAGGCTGTCGAGCAGTGCGAAGCATTCGGTCAACCCGGTGTCGCGTTTTAGGATGGCGTCGGTCAACGGGCAGGCCGGCTATCCTGGCACGTGTCGCGCGATGAATGAATGATTATTCGCCCCCGGCGCGGGGCAGAAGGAGACGAGATGAGTTCTGCGCACACCTGCGCACGGGCCGGTGACGAAGTCGCCGGCGTCCGCATTCCCCGGACGCCGATGGCGATCGAGGCCGTCGAAGCGGCATGCGCGTCGCTACCGCAGGTGATCACCGATCACGCTTGCCGGGTGTTCGTCCTCGCGTCGCTGGCTGCGCGCCGGGCAGGCGAGACACTCGATGCGGATGCGCTGTACGTGGCCGCGATGTACGCGAACATGGGACTGAGCACCGCGTATGGCCGCTCGACCGAGCGCTACGAGCTCGACAGCGCCGATGCCGCGCAGGCGTTCCTGCTGCGCCATCAGACGTCGCAGCGCATGCGCGACGACGTGTGGCGCGCGATCGCACTGCATACGACGCCTGGCGTGTCCGCGCGCGTGTCGCCGCTCGCGCGTGCGCTGGCGTCCGCCGTGTCGACCGACCTGATGGCAACCGACTTCGACGCGTATTCGGCCGACGAGCGGCGGGCGCTGCTCGCCGCGTACCCGCGCGGCGACGGGTTCAGCGATGCGTTTCTCGACGCGATCGCACGCGGGGTCGCGCACCGGCCGGCGTCGACGTTCGGCACGTGGAGCGCGGATGTGCTCGAGCGGGCCGATCCGGATTTTCACCGGCCGAATTTCTGCGGACGCGTGCTGGGCGCGCGCTGGAAAGACGCCTGAAGGGTTAGTTCCGGACGATCCGGCCGGCTTCGTCGGCCGTCGGGGCGGCCCGGCGATTGTCGCGCCGGGCGGCCGCCGGTGCGGGCTCAGGCGGTCCGGCTTGCCACGTCGTGACGCGCATAGTCGACGTATCCGGCGCGGTCGCCGCCATACCAGCCGACCGTCTTCGGCGCGGCGAGCGGCGCATTCGCCGCGAGGCGTTCGACCAGATCGGGGTTCGCGATATACGCACGTGCGAATGCGACGAGATCCGCGTCGCCCGCATCGATCAGCGAATTCGCGGCATCCGGCGCGATGCCGCCGTTGACGATCAGCGTGCCGCCGAAGTGCTTGCGCGTGTTCTCGACGATGCGCGGCAGATCGGGCTCGCCGCTCCAGCCGTTGGTATCCGCCGCGTGCACGTAGGCGACGCCGGCTTCGTCGAGCATGCGGCCGACGTACGCATACGTCGCATCCGGATTGGCGTCGCGCACGTTGTTGTACTTCGCGTACGGCGAGATGCGCACGCCCACCCGGTCGAGCGGCATCACGCCGCCGACCGCATCGACGATTTCCTCGAGAAAGCGCGCGCGATTTGCGACCGAGCCGCCGTAACGATCGTCGCGGCGGTTCAGCGTCGACGACAGGAACTGGTGCGGCAGGTAGCCGTTGGCCGCGTGGATCTCGACGCCGTCGAAGCCGGCCGCCATCGCGCGGACGGCCGCCTGGCGGAATTCGTCGACCGTCCCGGCGACTTCGTCCGTCGTCATCGCGCGCGACGGCGTCGCGTGAATCTTCGTGTAGTAGCCGTTCTGCAACTGCGCCCACACCTGCAAGTGCTCGAGATCGTCGTTGACGCCGGACGGCGACAACGGCGCGTCGCCGCCGAGCAGCGTCAGCGAACTGACCCGGCCGCCGTGCCACAGCTGCGCGAAGATGCGGCCGCCGTTCGCGTGGACCGCGTCCGTGATCTGCTTCCAGCCGGCCGCCTGCTCGTCGGTGACGAGCCCCGGCGTCAGTTCGAACGACGCGGAGGCCGGGCTGACGTTGGTCGCCTCGGTGACGATCAGGCCGGCGGACGCGCGTTGCGCGTAGTACTCGGCCATGAGTTCGGTCGGCTGGCCGCGCGACGGCGCGCGCGAACGCGTCATCGGCCCCATCACGACACGGTTCGGAAGCGGCAGGCCGCGCAGATCGTAGTTGCTGAGCAGGGAAGACATGATGGATTCCTTTTGCGTGGAGCAGGGCGACGCCGCGTATCGTGTGACGGGCCCTGCGGAAAGTTCGGTTGGGATGCGGGTGACGTGCCGGCAGCGTTCCGGCGCGCGAACGGCCCGGGCGGGATTCGCGCGTGAACCGGTGCCGGCGCCGGTTCAGGCTTGTGCGTGGCGTTCGGCGTGCGGACGCCCGATCACGAGGTAGTGAGCAAGCGCAATGATCGGGAATGCGCCGGCGACAGCGGCGACGAGCGACCAGCCGCCATGCTCGTACAGCGGGCTGGCGAGCGCGGAGCCGACCGCGCCGCCGACGAAGATGCTCGTCATGTACAGCGCGTTCAGGCGGTTGCGGCTCGTCGCATGCAGCGCATAGATCTCGCGCTGGCCGAGCACCATGTTCATCTGCACCGCGAAGTCGAGCACGATGCCCGTGACGACGAGGCCATACAGGCCGGCACCGTGGATCAACGCAACCGCGTACGACAGCGTGCCGGCGACCAGCGCGATCAGCGTCGCCCGCACGGTGTGGCCGGCATCCGCGAGGCGGCCCGCGACCGGCGCCGACGTCGCGCCGATCGCACCGACGAGCGCGAACAGGCCGATGGCCGATTGCGACAGCCCGTAGTGACGCGTCAGCTCGACCGGCACGGCGGTCCAGAACAGGCTGAACGACGCGAACATCAGACCTTGGTAGAACGCGCGATGGCGCAGCACCGGCATCGTGCGGACCAGATGCAGCAGCGAGCCGATCAGTTCGAAGTAGGTTGCGCGATGATCGGGCTGGCGCGACGGGATCGTCAGCGCGAGCACGGCCGTCACGAGCGTCATCAGCACGGCGGCGGCCGCGAACACGAAGCGCCAGCCGAACGCGTCGGCCACCACGCTCGACAGCGGGCGCGCGAGCAGGATGCCGAGCAGCAGCCCGCTCATGATCGTGCCGACCACGCGGCCGCGCGAATGATCCGGCGCGAGGTGCGCGGCGAGCGGCACCAGGATCTGGACGGCAACCGAGCTGAAGCCGACCAGCAGCGAAATCGCGAGGAACAGCCCGGGCGTCTGGACGACCGCGGCGGCCGCGAGGCTCGCGATCGACACGACGGCCGTGACGATCATCAGCTTGCGGTTCTCGAGCAGGTCGCCGAGCGGCACGATGAAGAACAGGCCGAGCGCGTAGCCGATCTGCGTCAGCGACACGATGAGGCTCGCGGTTCCGCCGGACATGTGCAGGCTCGGCGCGATGAGCTCGGTGATCGGTTGCGCGTAATACAGGTTTGCGACGATCGCGCCGCAACTGAACGCGAACAGCAGGATGAGGCCCTGCGTGAGCTTGGTCGCGTGCCCGTGGGCTGCAACCGGGGTGGATTCTGCTGACATGGTCGACTCCTTGAAAAGTGAGGTCGGGTGCCCGTTCATCGGGCGGGCGCTACGATTGCCGTCGCGGCGAAACGGACGCCGCTGCATTGCCGTCAAGATTATTGATCGATCGATAACAAGGGAATACGTCCGGGGCGCAATCGAGCATTGCGTGGCACGCAAAGGGGGCAGATCGTGGGCGGGTTCATGCGTGGATACCTTCGCCGGCCGACACGATGCGGCCACTGGCGAAGGCGGAACAGAGGACATCGAAACCGGCCGGGACGGACGGCGTGGCGATCGCGATCTTCATGACGCGCCTCTCGAAACGGGCCTCCGGCGCGGATGTCGCGGTTCGCGAAGCCCGATGAGAGCAGTCTGGATCGAGCGGACTGAATAGTCCTAAATCGCGTCTTAATTCACTTGATTCATTTGGTGCGCGCGGCGGCGCGGACGATCGGTTTCAACGGCGGGTGTCGACTGCCGGCTTCAAGCGCGCTTGCCCTGCAGCGTCGGAATCTGCGCGAACAGCCCCGCGAGCCAGTCGACGAAGACCTTGAGCTTGACGGGCGTATGCCGATTCGGCGGATAGAGGATCGAGATCGGCCGGGGCGGCGTGTTGAAATCGGTCAGCACCTCGCGCAGGCGCCCCGATTGCAGATACGGCTCGACCAGGTACAGCGAGGTCTTGATCAGGCCGATGCCCGCGACGCCGGCCGCGATGTAGGTGTCGGCGTCGTTGACCGCGACCGTGCCGCACATCTGGATGATCCGCGTTTCGCCGTCGACGACGTAGTCCCAGGACCGCGGGCGGCCCGTATCGGCCGAGATGTGGGTGACCGCGATGTGCTGAGCGAGATCGTCCACCGTCTCGGGTGCGCCGCATCGTTCGAGATACGCGGGGGCCGCGCACGTGCAGGTGGTCAGGCTGCCGATCCGTTTCGCGACCAACCCCGAATCGTCGAGCGCGCCGATCCGCACGACGCAATCGACACCCTCGCCGACGAGATCGATCTGGCGATCGGTCACGCCGAGCTCGATCGAGATGCCCGGATGGGCGGCGAGAAACTCGGGCAGGGCGGGCACCATGATCTGCTTGGCCATGGCCGGCGGCAGGTTCACTTTCAGCCGGCCGCGCGGCACGTTGCGCGCCTGCGAGACGGCCGCTTCCATGTCGTCGATCTCGCGCAGCACGCCGACGCAGCGTTCGTAATAGGCCTGCCCGTCCTCGGTCAGCGAAATACGGCGCGTCGTGCGGTTCAGCAGCCGGCAGCCGAGATGCTGCTCGAGCGTGCTCAGCAGCGCGGACACGCGCGGCGTCGTGAGCCCGGTCGTGTCCGACGCGCGCGTGAAGCTGCCCGTCTCGACGATGCGCGTAAACACGCGCATCGAAAGCAAGGTATCCATCGTTCAGAAATCTCCAGCCTGTTTGTTGCCCGCGCCGGTTCGTGCCGGCGCGATTTGTTGTAGTCGTATGATGCCGCTATGCGTCGATGCGTTTCCTGAGCCCTTCACCGGCAAACGGCATTTCGCGCGGGCGCTGGCCGGTCGCGTCGAAGATCGCGTTGGCGAGCGCGCCCGCGGTCGGCCCCATCGACGCCTCGGCCGCGCCGAGGAACGGTGCGCCCGGACGATTGATCAGATGCACCTTGATGCTTTGCGGTGCGGCGTCGAAGCGGAGAATCGGATAGCTGCTCCAGTCGAAGCTGCGCACGCGTTGCGTATCGTATTTCAGTGCCTCGTACAGTGTCCAGCTCGCGGACTGGATGATGCCGCCCTCGATCTGGTTGCGAATGCCGTCGGGCGATACGACCTGGCCGGCGTCGACGGCCGCTTCCGCACGTTCGAGCGTCACCTGGCCGGTTTCCGGAACGACCGACACCTCGACCGCGATCGCGACGTAGGCCATCAGGTTCTTGTATTTGCCGAACGCAAAGCCGACGCCGCGATTGCGTGCACGCGGCGGCCGCGGCCAGCCGAATTTGGTGGCGGCGAGCTGGATCACCTGGCTCGCGCGGTGATCCTGCATGTGGCGCAGCCTGAATTCGACCGGATCGACGCCGGCGGCGTGCGCCAGCTCGTCCATGAAGCTTTCGATCGCCCAGACGTTCGTGTGCGCGCCGAGCGAGCGCATCGCCGACGTCTGCAGCGGCATCGTCGGCGAGAAGTTGTTGACGATGTGCATGTTCGGCAGCGCGTACAGCGGGATCGCGTTGCGATCGCCGCCGCCCTCGGGCTGCAGCATCGGCGTCGACGGCGCGGAGACGAACGGCGGTTCGAGCATCCGCGCGGGCAGCAGCCGGCCGGCGTTGACGATGCGCTCGTTGTGCGAGCTGCTCCACAGCGCGTAGTTCCAGTCGACGATGCGGCCGCTCGCGTCGAGCGACGCGCTGAGCTCGGTGATCATCGCCGGCGTGAAGTGGTCCCACGTATGTTCCTGCTCTCGCATCCACTGGACGCGAATCGGCTTGCCGGGCATCGCGGCCGCGATCAGCGCCGCATGCGCGGCCGCGTCGTCCGCACCGTTGTGCCCGTAGCAGCCGGAGCCCTCGGTGTGGATGCAGCGCACGTTCGCCTTCGGCATCGACAGCATCTCGGCGAGCGCGTCGCGCAGCGGATACACGCCCTGCGAGTGCGTCCACACGGTCAGCGTGCCGTTCTCGAGATGCGCGACCGAACAGGACGGCCCGATCGAGCCGTGCAGCAGGTAGTTCTTCAGGAACGTGGCGGAGAGCGTCTTCGTCGCCGGCGCGCTCGGCGCATGCGTGTTGGCGATCTCGATGCGCTGCGTCGCGATCCGCTTCAGGTCCTGATGAACCGTCGCGGGATCGGGCAGCGCCCGGCCGGGCGACCAGCGGCAGCCGGCGGACAGCGCGCGCTGCGCGACGACCGCCTGCCATTCGCCCTGCGCGATGACCGCGAGCATGCTGCCGTTGCGCACGATCCGCGCGACACCGGGCATCTTCAGGATCGCGGCTTCGTCGAACGACAGCAGTTTCGCGTCGTACACCGGCGGCATCACGACGCGCGCATGCAGCATGCCGGGCAGGTCCATGTCCTGCACGTAGCTGACGCCGCCCGTGACCTTGTTCGGAATGTCCACACGCGGCAGCGACGTGCCGATCACGGCGAACGTGGCCGGCGGTTTCAGCGGCGACGTCGGCGTGGCGTTGCGGTGCAGGTCGACGGTGCGCACCGCGTCAGCGTAGCGCATCGTGCGGCCGTCCGGCGCCTTGATGACGGCATCGGCGACGGTCAGCGTGCGCGGATCGACGCCGAACTGCTTCGCGGCGCCGTCGACCAGCAGCCCGCGCACCTGCGCGGCGGCGTTCAGCAACGCGGAGCCGCTGTCCGCCATCGTGTGGCTGCCGGCCGTCAGGCCTTCGTCGGGCGACGCGCCGGTGTCGGCGGTCAGGAACGTGATCAGCGAGGGCTTCATGTTCAGCTCCTCGGCGGCCACCTGCAGTAATGCGGTGCGCACGCCGGTGCCGAGCTCGACCTTGCCGGTAAACACGGTGACCTTGCCGTCGGGCGTGATCTTGATCCACGCGTCCAGCAGCGGGTTGGTCTTCAGGCTGCCGGCCAGCGTTTCGGTGGCCTTGGCGACGTGGACGGCGGCGCCTTCGTCCGCGATCACGACCTCGGCGAGCGCGCGTGCGGCCGGCGCGAGGGTGAACGCGACGAAGAGCGCACCGGAAACCATGAAGTGCCGGCGGCCTTCGTCGATGTCGTCGGGTGCGTTCATCAGATTTCCTTGTTGATCATGACGGGCGCGGCAGACGGTTCCGGCTCCGGCAGCCCGGCGACCTGGCGCACGGCCGCCAGGATCCGCATGTGGGTGCCGCAACGGCACAGGTTCGGTTCCATGTGCGTGCGCAGCTCGCGTTCGGTCGGTTTCGGGTTGCGTTCGAGCAGCGTCTGCGCGCGCATGATCATGCCCGCGATGCAATAACCGCACTGCGCCGCCTGATGATCGATGAATGCCTGCTGAAGCTTGCCCGGATGCTCGGCGGTGCCGAGGCTTTCGATGGTCCTGACGCGGCGCTCGCCGAGCGCGGCCACCGGGATCAGGCACGAGAACATCGGCTTGTCGTCGACGATCACGGTGCACGCGCCGCATTGCCCGAGGCCGCAGCCGAACTTCGCGCCGTGCAGGTGCAGGTCGTTGCGCAGCGCGTAAAGCAGCGGCGTGGACGGATCGATGTCGAGCGTGTGCCGCACGCCATTCACGGTGAGGGTGATCATTGCGTGCGGTCCTCCTTTCTGAGCTGCGCGGCAAGGGTGTCGATGCCGCTCCACGCGGGGCGGTCGGAGTACGTTTCGCGGATGTATGCGGCGAGGTCCGCGATCTGCGCGTCGTCGTACTGGTCGAGGTAAGACGGCATGTAGTTCAGCGTGTCCTCGCCATGCCAGCCGATCCCGTTGAACATCATCTGGATCGCGTTGCGCGGCGTGTCGGCGGCGATCGCCGTGCTGAACGCGAGCGTCGGCCGCTCGCCGATCGACTGCATCGGCGATGCCGGCCCGTGGCACTGTGCACACGACGCCTGGAACAGCACCGCGCCGCGCTGGCCGGCAGGTGTCGTCGCATGGCGATCGGCGACGGTCGTCGCGGGCCGTGCGGCGGCCGGCTTCTGGATCGACAGGATATAGGTCGCGATGGCCTCGACATCCTCGACCGGCACCGTCGCGAGATCGCGCGTGACGGGCAGCATCGGTCCGGCGGCTGCGCCATGCTCGCTCGCGCGGCCGGTGCGCAGGTACGTGACCAGTTGCGCTTGCGTCCACGGGTGGACGGCGTTACCGAGCGTATTGAGCGGCGGGGCTTCCCAGCCGTCGACGATGCCGCCGTCGAACGCCTTGCCCGCTTCCTCGCCGCCGATCGCATTGAGCGGCGAATGGCACGACGCGCAGTGTCCGAGGCCATCGACGAGCAGCTTGCCGCGATTCCATTGCGCGGACTGCGACGGGTCCGGCTGGTACGCGCCTTCGCGCAGGAACAGGATGTTCCAGAACGCGACCGGCGGCCGGAAGTTGAGCGGGAAGATCAGGTCGTTCGCCGGCGTCTTCGCTTGAACCGGTTCGCGTGTCATCAGGTACGCGTACGCGGCCGCGATGTCCTGGTCGGACATCCGCGTGAAGTGAATGTACGGAAAGGCCGGGTAGAGCGGGTGGCCGTCGCGGGCGATGCCGCTGCGCAGCGCGCGCGCGAAGGCGGCCTGCGACCAGCGGCCGATGCCGGTGTCCGCATCCGGCGTGATGTTGGTCGCGTAGATCGTGCCGAACGGCGTCGCGAGCGGCAGCCCGCCGGCGAACGGCTTGCCGTCCTTCGAGGTGTGGCAGACGACGCAGTCGCCCAGCGCGACCACGCGTGCGCCGGCCTTGATCAGTTGCGGATCGAACGACGCGCGGGCCGGCGGATCGATCGGCGCGATCGACGGCCGGTACATGATGCCGATTGCGGCCGCCAGGCCGATGATCGCGACGCCTGCCGCGCCGATCCAGAGTCGTTTGTGCTTCATGCGTGCTCCACGCGAACCGGTTCATCCGGCGTCGTTCGACAGGCGGGGCAATGGACGGTGTGTCGACCGTGCATGCACGGATAACGATCGCACGCGGCTGCGCCCGCCCGGTTGCCGCGGCGGCCGGCCCAACGTGTGCGGCCCGGCGTGCGCGTGCTTGCGACGGGCGTTCCGGTCGGCATTGCCGGATGACGGCGCTGCATCGCCGATCGATTCGGCCATGACAGGCCTGCCGGGCGGCAGCGATTCGCGGCGGAGATCATGTCTTTGCTCCAGGGGTGGGGCTGCGCGCGGGCGCTTGCCAGCGCGGTGGCCGATGGTGGCAGTCTAAGTGGGCGCCGGCGCCAAATCCTGAAGCTACGCTGAAACGTTCTGAACAGGCGCACGAACCGTTCCGGCGCTCGCGTTCATGCGTCAGCGCGACGTGCCGAGACCGAACGCCGCGGCAAGTTGCGGACCCTTGTCGAGCGACGACGTCACCTCCTCGCGCCGCCGCGTCGACCATTGCGCGAGGCGCTCGACGACGTCGGTCGCGTCCGCCGGCAGCGCTTCGGCGAGCGACACGGCATCGCTCGCCGCCTTCGACGTGCCGGACGCCGTATGGGGGCGCACGGTGCAGGCCGCGTCGCCGATCAGCGCGACGCGGCCGTCGACGAAGCCGGGGCTCAATGCGTCGACAATCGCCTGGTTGAATGGCGCGCGCGTCGCGAGCACCAGTTGCGACAGGGAAGCAGGCAGCCGTTCGACGGCGAGTTGCCGCAGCGTCGCGACGGTGTCGTCGGCAAGCTGCCCCGGATGCACCGACGCGTGATGGACGTTGCCGTTCCGATCTGTCAGGTGGCGGCGCAGCGCGTCGGGATCGGCTTCGTTGCGATACCACAGCCAGTTGAAGCGGCGCGCGCCCGGCGCGAGCGAGCCGTCGAGCGCGGGAATCAGGAACGCCATGAACAGCTCGCCCGGCGCCTTGTGCAGCGTCATGTTCTCGATCAGCGACTCGATCGCGGCGGCGTCGAAATCGGCTTCGTCGACGATGCCGCGCCACGCGAGATAACCGGCAAACGATGGCGTATAGCCGGGGAAGATGCGCGCGCGCAGGTTCGAACCGGAACCGTCGGCGGCAATCAGCACATCCGCGCGGATGCGGTCGTCGTCCACGTGTACGTCGACGCCGTCCGCGTCCTGGTCGAAACCGGTGACCGTGCGGCCGTAGTGGATGCGCCTGCGCGGCAGCGTCTCGCACAGCGAGCGATAGACGGCGTCCCACGACGAGAACGGCAGCATTTCGGGTTCATCGCGCGTGACGATGCCGTCGCGATCGATCCAGCGCCGCCGATGCGTCGGCACGCTGATCATCTGGCGGCAATGGCGTCCGTGCTGTTCGAGAAACGACATCATGCGTCGCAGCACGGCCACGCCGCCGCCCTGGCCGCGCAGCGGGGTGTGCGAGCGCTCGCAGACCGTGACGTCGTGCCCGATGCAATCGAGCGTCAGCGCGGCCGCGAGGCCGGCGATCGAACCGCCTGCAATGACTATCTTCATCGTGCGTGACCCCCGTGTTCGAATCGCAGCGTGCATTGCCGGCCGGCTTTCGTGATGCGTGGCGTCGCACGCCAGTCCTCACGGCTCGCCGGATGATGCCATGTCCGGCAACGGGCTGCGCCGAGCGTGCAGGCGTCGTCCGGCGCCCACGCAACGCAGGTCGGAACGTTCGCGCTAGATTCTCAGCAGCTTGCCCGCGTTGCCGCCGAGGATCATCGAACGCTGTTCCGCCGTCAGGTCGAGGCGGTCGAGAAAGCGGACCGGCTGCTCGTAACCCATGTCGAAACAGTAGTCGCTGCCGAGCACGAGCCGGTCCACCCCGACGTTCTCCATCAGGAAGTTCAGCACGGGGCCCGAATGAGACACCGTGTCATAGCTGAAGCGCCGCAGGTAGCTGCTGGGCTTTTGCGCGAGCCGGCGCGTTTCGGGGCGGGCGGTCCAGCCCGCGTCGAGGCGCCCGACGAGGATCGGCAACGCGCCACCCGCGTGCGGCAGCGTGACGTGCAGGGTCGGGTGGCGGTCGAGCACGCCGCCCAGGATCAGGTGCGAGCCCGCGATCGCCGTATCGAACGGATTGCCGAGCAGGTTGCTCAGGTAGAAATCGCCGAGTCGCGCGCCGCCGACCGTTTGCTGCGGATGCAGGAACACGGGCAGGCCCAATTGCTCGATGCGTGCGAAGACCGGCGCGAACAGCGGATCGTCGAGATCGCGGTTGTCGATGTTGGTGCCCATGTACACGCCGCGCACGCCCGGCAACTGCGCCGCGCGCTCGAGTTCGTCGATCGCATCGGTGGCGTTCAACATCGGCAGCGTCGCGAGGACGACGAAACGCGTCGGGTGCCGCTGGTAGACGCGCGACGCGGCCGAATTCCAGTCGCGCGCGAGCTTCGCGTTGAATGGCCGGTCGCCCCAGTAGGCCATCGGCACGCTGAGCGACAGCGCCTGGACGTCGACGCCGGATGCGTCCATGTCCTTGAGCCGCTGGTCGACGTCGATAAACTTCATCGGCAATGGCCCGAGGCCGCCGGCGGGCGTCCGGAACGTGAACGACGCATCGTCGCACGTGAACGCGCCACCGAAGCGCTTGCCTTCACCGCCGACCAGATCGCAAAAGCTTTCAGGGTAGTAATGCGCGTGGATGTCGATCGAACGGGGCCGATGCGGCGTCACGGCGGTCGTTGCGCTCGCGGTGTCGGCTGCCGATGCGGGGCGTCCGGCGACGGCCGTACCGGCGAGCGCGGCAAACGCGCCGAGCACGCGGCGCCGGGCCGGCGACATGCAGCACGTGCAATTCATCGTGTGGTTTCTCATGGGATATCGATAGTTCGGATCGCGCGGCTCAGCCGCGTTGCGTCATGCCCATTTCGCATGCGACGAGCTGCGTGTCGAACTGCGCGCGCTCTCGTTGCGCACGGGCCGAGCGATCGGTCACGGAGAACAGGACGACGCCGAGGAATGCCGCCGCCATCGAGAACAGCGCCGGATATTCGTACGGATAGACCGCATGCGCATGACCGAGCACCTGCACCCAGACGGTCGGGCTCAGCACGGTCAGCGTGACGGCGGTCGCGAGCCCGGTCAGGCCGCCCAGCACCGCGCCGCGCGTCGTCAGGCCGCGCCAGTAGATCGAGAGCAGCAGCACGGGAAAATTCGAGCTTGCCGCGATCGAGAACGTGAGGCTGACGATGAACGCGATGTTCTGCTTCTCGAACGCGATGCCGAGCAGGATCGCGAGCACGCCGAGTACCAGGGTCGTCCCGCGGGCCACGCGCATTTCCTCACGATCGGACGCCTGACCGCGACGCAGCACGTTCGCATAGAGGTCGTGCGAGATCGCCGACGAACCCGCGAGCGTCAGTCCGGCGACCACGGCCAGAATGGTCGAGAACGCGACCGCGCAGATGAAACCGAGGAACACGTTGCCGCCGACCGCATGCGCGAGATGGATCGCCACCATGTTCGCGCCGCCCGTGATCGCGCCGGACGCGTCGTGGTATTGCGGGTCCGACGCCACGAGCGCGATGGTGCCGAAGCCGATGATGAGGATCAGCACGTAACCGGCGCCGACGATGCCGGTCGCATAGAGGATGCTCTTGCGGGCCGCCTTGACGTCGCCGACCGTGAAGAAGCGCATCAGGATGTGCGGCAGGCCCGCCGTGCCGAAGATCAGCGCGAGGCCGAGCGACACGGCCGAGACCGGATCGGATACCAGGCCGCCGGGGCGCATGATCGCCGCGTGTTTCGGATGGACGAGAATCGCCTGCGCGAACAGCGCATCGAGGCTGAAGCCGAAACGGCTCAGCACCATGATCGCCATGAAGGCCGCACCGGCGAGCAGCAGCACGGCCTTGATGATCTGGATCCAGGTCGTCGCCAGCATCCCGCCGAAGAACACGTAGACGACCATCAGCACGCCGACGAACAGCACCGCGACGGTGTAGTTCAGGCCGAACAGCAGCTCGACCAGCTTGCCCGCGCCGACCATCTGCGACACGAGATACAGCAGCACGATGACGATCGAGCTCGAGGCCGCGAACGCGCGGATCGGCTGTTGCCGGAGGCGATAGGACACGACGTCGGCGAGCGTGTACTTGCCGAGGTTACGCAACGGCTCGGCGATCAGGAACAGGATGATCGGCCAGCTCGCGAGGAAGCCGACCGAATAGATCAGGCCGTCGTAGCCGCTCGTGAACACCAGCGCGGAGATGCCGAGCAGCGACGCCGCCGACATGTAGTCGCCGGCGATCGCCCAGCCGTTCTGGAACGCGGTGATCTTGCCGCCCGCGGCGTAGTGGTCGGCCACGCTGTGGTTCTTGCGCGCGGCCCAGCGCGTGATGAAAAGCGTCGACGCGACGAACAGCAGGAACATGCCGATCGCGACCGGATTGTGTCCATGCGCCAGCGTCGCGGGGCCGGCCGCGAATGCCGGCGCCGTGCCGGCGGCGACGACGAAGAAGATCGATGCGAGGAGCAGGCGTTTCATTGATCGCCTCCGTGACGAATGGACGCGACGATCGTGTCGAATGCCGAATTGGCCCGATACACGTAAAGCGCGACCAGTGCGAACGTGACGACGAACATGCCGAACCCGATCGGAATGCCCCATGGCGTAGGCCGGCCCGGCACGATCGGCTGTCCGAGCAGTGTCGGCGAAAACGCCAGCGTCAGGATGAACGCGAAATAGAGGGTGAGCATGACGAGTGTCAGCGACCAGGCGAACAGCCTTCTGCGCCTGACGAGATCGCGAAAGCGGGCATCGCGCAGCAGCGGATGCGAGGCCTGCGCCGGCGCGTCCAGGTCGGGCGCGGTGCCGGCGGCAGCCGGAATGGGGTGGTTCACGGTGTCTCCTTTTGGTTTGGGTATCCGGGCCGGGCAACGGGCAGAGGGCGCCGCGCGTCGCGCACGCCGCGTCCGTGCCCGATCAGAAATGCGGCGGAACGGCGGTTTCCCGCATCACGACTTCCGGCGTGCGATAGCGCTCGGCCATTTCGCGTTCGGTGTCGTTTTTCAGTTGCGCCTGCATGTAGGCGCCGAGGTGGCGCGCGTGCTGCACGATCGCGGCACCGAATGCCGTGCGCGTTTCGCTGTATTCGCACAGCGCGTCGAGCGTGTCGGTGCGCGTGGCGAGCGCCGTGACGAGCGCGAGCGCATCGCCGGCGGCTTTCGTGACGCCCATTCCGCAATGCGGCCGCGCGACGAACGCGGCGTCGCCGAGCAGCGCGATCCGGCCGAACGCCATGTTCGGCACTTCGAGGTCGTAGATCGGCTGGAACAGCGGTTGCGTCGCGCGCGCCACGACCTCGGCGAACTGCGGCGCAAGCAGCGCGTGCGCCGCGTCTTCCAGGTCGGCGAGGACGTCGCGCCGGATCAGCGTCGGTGGAATGCCGCCCGCCCACAGCTTGCCGGTCTCGTCGGTCAGCAGGTTCGGCAGGTCGGACTCTTCGCGAGTCGCGCGATACCAGACGAAGTTGTAGCGGCGCTCGCCGGGTTTCGTGCTGTTGCCCTGGCCGGCGACCGGATAGCCGAGGATCTGCTCGTGCGGCGGCAGGCCGAACGCGAATTTATCGAACAGCGTCGCGTGGGTCGCGTCCGACAGGTCGGCTTCGTCGACCAGCCCGCGCCAGGCGACGTAGCCCGCGTACTGCAACTGCGCATCCGGCAGGAATTTCTCGCGAATCGCGGAGCGGAATCCGTCGGCCGCGATCACGAGATCGGCATGCACGACCGAGCCGTCGGACAGCGTGACCGATGCGCGATCCGGTCCGTCCGCGACATCGGTGACGACGCCGCCCGAGTGGTAATGCTGGTCGGGCAGCGCGGCGCGCAGCACGTGGTACATCTTGCTCCACGCGGTGAGCGTCTGCGGCAGCCTGCGTTCCGACTCCACGGTGCCGTCTGCGGCCAGCGTGATGCGCGATTCGACCTTCACGCCGATCGATTCGTCGATGCGCACGCCGGCGGCGAGCATCACGTCGAACAGCTCCGGGTGCGTGACGATGCCGGCGCCGCGGCCCGAGAGCGCCTCGGGCACGCGTTCGAACACGTCCACGTCCCAGCCGTTGCGCAACAGCAGATTCGCGGCAAACAGGCCGCCCAGCGAACCGCCGATGATGGCGGCCTTGCGATTCGTCGAAGTGCGGTTGTTCATGTCAGTCTCCGTGGGTGCCGCCGGCCGATGCGGCCGTGGCGGGAAGTTCCAGGCCCGCGACCTCGGCGGCAGGGAAGTTGAGCTCGATCGTCACGCCGGACGGATCCTCGATGAAGACCTGGTGCAGCCCGAGGCTCGGCACCGTGCGGTCGCGCCACGCGATGTTTTCGGCACGCAGCGTGTCCCACATCGCCTCGACGCCGGTCGCGAGGAACGCGATGTGGTCGACGGTTCCGGTGCCCGTCGCGGGCAGATCCTTGTCGCCGAGATAGGCCGCGAGCCCGTCGGGGTTGGCCGGATCGACGCCGATGATGTGGACCGTGCCGTAATCGGCTTCGTCGCCGCCCTTGTAGAGCCATGCGCCGGGAAAGTCGAACGGCGGGCGATAGCCGCGTTTGAAGCCGAGCACACGTTCGTAGAAGCGGCACGATTTCTCGAGATCGAGCGTGCGGATCGAGTAGTGCGCGAGTCGGGATACTGGCATGGTGCACCTCTTGTTTATCGATAGATAAGTTATCGTTCGATAAATAATAGTCGAAAAAAGCGGTGAGAAGAAGCCGCAATCGAACCGTGTTAACCCTAGGCCCGAAACGGTGCCGGATGCCGGTGCACGGTGCGCTACGACGCGATCTCGCCGGCCATGACGTCGTCGGCATAGCACCAGACCCAGCGCTCGCCGGGTTCGATCGAACGCGCCAGTGGGTGAGTCGTTTCGTGGAAATGCCGGCTGGCGTGGCGATTCGGCGACGAGTCGCAACAGCCGACATGCCCGCAAGTGAGGCACAGGCGCAAATGCACCCACCCGCTGCCCGACTTCACGCATTCCTCGCAGTAGTCCTTGTCGGTGGTCAGGATGCGTGCTTCACCGAGATGGGTGCAGGTTGTGGCCATCTTCCGCTCCGATGCCGGCGCCGGAGATCGCTCGCGGCGCGGCCGGCGCGAAGCTGCGAGCCGGGTTGGATACGGTTCATTGTGGACGGTCGCGTCGCGAGCGGACCTTAATTCTTATTAAGCGTGTCGGCCCGGAGGGCAGGGAGGACGTAAAGTCACGAGTGCGGCCGGCGCGACATCCGGCCGGGATCCGACATGGCGATCTTCGGGAGGCGCTTATGACTCAGTCGCAGCATGTCAAGGTAATCGGCTTGCCGAACAGCAAGGAGGCCTACGCAATCCGCGACTTCCTGAAGCGCGGCGTGGTCGAGTACGAATGGTGCGAGTTGACGTCCGACACCGATTGCGTGCGCGAGCTGGGCATCGCGCCGCTGCGCGATATCCGGTTGCCGGCCGTCATTTTTCCGGACGGCTCGTGCATCTTTCAGCCGACGCTGCCGGAGATTGCCGCCAAGCTCGGCTGGGTCACCCGGCCGCGATTCATCGAGTACGACGTATCGATTTACGGCGCCGGTCCGGCTGGCCTGTCGGCGGCCGTCTACGCGGCGTCGGAAGGGCTGCGGGCCGTCGTGATCGAACGCGATGCGATCGGCGGGCAGGCGGGCACGAGTTCGCTGATCGAGAATTACATGGGGTTCCCGGAGGGCATCCCGGGCGCCGAGCTGGCCGAGCGCGCGCGCCAGCAGGCGGTGAAGTTCGGCGTCGAACTGCTGATGATGCGCGAGGGCGTGCACGCGACGTTCGTCGACGGAAAAATTCGCGTCGACCTGGCCGATGGCTCGATCCTGACCGCGCGCTCGAACATCTGCGCGACCGGGATCGAATACCGCAGTCTCGGCCTGCCCGACGAACAGAAGTTTCTCAACGCCGGGCTGTTCTACGGCGCGGGGTCGAGCGAAGCGCCGATGTGCGAAGGCAAGCACGTGTTCATCGTCGGCGGCGGCAATTCGGCGGGGCAGGCCGCGATGAACTTCGCGCGGCACGCGCGCGAAGTCACGATGATCGTCAGGGGCGCATCGCTGGCGGCGACGCTGTCGCGCTACCTGATCGACCGGATCGAGCGCATGCCGAACGTGACGGTGCGATACGGCTCGACCGTCGACGCGCTGCACGGCGACGGCCGCCTCGAAGCGATCGTGATTCGTTCGGAAGACGGTGCGAGCGAAGTGCTGCCGGCGACGCACCTGTTCGTCTGCATCGGCGGTGCGCCGAACACCGAATGGGCCCGGGATACGAACATCATCCGCAATCCGGGCGGCTATCTGGTGACCGGCAGCGATCTGTACGACTGCCCGGCATTCGAGCGCGTGTGGCCGCTCGAACGCCGGCCTTATTATCTGGAAACGAGCGTGCCCGGTTCGTTCGCGGCGGGCGATGTGCGCTCGGGTTCGGTCAAGCGGGTGGCGTCGGCGGTCGGCGAAGGGGCGATGGCCGTGACGTTCGTGCACCGGTTCCTCGGCGAAGACGCGAATCGGCCGAGCGGCACTTGAACCCGAGCCGCGCGGCGCCGGTTCCGCCGCGTGCTCGGCCCCTGCGTCAGCGCGTCGTCGAAACCGGCAGCCGGAACGTCAGTACGGTGCCGTTCCCGTCGCGCGGCGCGGCTTCGAGCGTGCCGCCATACGCTTCGACGATCGATCGGCAGATCGCGAGGCCCATCCCCATGCCGTGCTATTTCGTCGTGAAGAACGGATCGAAGATCCGGTTCGCGATCTCGGCATCGATACCGTCGCCGACGTGCGACGCGAACGGGATGCTCGGCGAGCGTTCTGATGCGCGCGGGCAGGTTCCGGCGCGAGTGATAGAGCAGCGATGCGTCGAGGTCACCGACCTGCCAGTCGGGCAGCAGGCGAACGAGTGCGCCGTCGCGCTCGAGCGGCCGCGCGAGATGCTCCGGAAGCACCGCGAAGCCGGTGCCGCGGGCTGTCGCGAGAATCAGCGCATCGAGGCAGTTCGAGCGGATCGCGCCGGCCAGCCGTATCTCGGCGCTCGCGCCGGTACGCCGGTGCCGCAGTGGCCATACCGAGCCGCTACCCGGTTTGCCGCCGCGCGCATCCATGCGTTCAAGCGCCTGTGGTGAGTCGGTTGCCCCACCTGCGACGCGATACCGCGGGCTCGCGTAAAGGCCCATCGGGATGCGCCCAAGGCGCCGCTCGATGCACGTCAGGCTCGACGTGCGTTCGGTGACGATCGAGAGATCCGTTTCACCGCTCAGGGCCGCGCTCGGGTGATCGACCCAGTCGACCCGGATTCGCACGAGCGGATGCTGCCGATTGAAATCGGCCAGGACCGGCACCAGGCGATCGACGCCGAACAAATTCGACACCTCGATCGAGATGTCGCCTTCCATCTCGCTTGCATTGGCGTGACAGCAATCCGAAAAGTGCTCGTATTGCTCCAGCAACGCGCGCGCCTGCTCGAGCACGTCCTGGCCGACGCGCGTCAGCGTCACCTTGCGCGTCGTGCGGTGAAACAGCAGCACGCCGAGCGACGTCTCCAGGCACCGGATCGCGCGGCTGATGCAGGGAACGCCGAGCCGGTGGGCTTCGGCGGCTTTCGTGAAGCTGCCTTGTTCGGCAACCGTCTTGAGTATCTCGAGCGTTTTCAGGCGATCCATGACACGTCTCGCTTCGGTGGATTCGGACATGACCAATTTATGCGGCACGCCGGCGCCAGGCAACGCAAAAAAACGTTAGGTAAGCTTAAGAGCGATATGAAAATACGTGAGGCCGTTTGAATGGCAGCCGAGGACGCGTTGATGTTTTTTCAGAACCGGTCTTCGCGATTCGCGACGTTCGCCGGTTTCGCTGCAGGCGGCGCCCATCCGCCGCCCAGCGCGCGCACGAGATCGACCGTCGCGATGGCGAGTGCCTGGCGGCTATGAATCAGCTGGCGTTGCGCGGTCAGTGCGTCCCGGTCCGCATCGATCACCTCGAGATAACTGACGTAGCCGTGCCCGTAACGGCTCAGCGACAACCTCGCCGCTGCTTCCGTGGCACGGGCCGCGCTGTCGTAGCGCACGATCCGCTCCTTCTGCGCGGCAATGTCGTTGAGCGCATCCTGGACCTCGCGCAACGCGCCCAGCGCGGTCGCGCGATAGTTCGCGTCGGCGAGCGTCGCGCCGGCCGTCGCGGCGGCCACCGCGGCCTCGCGCTTGCCGCCGTCGAACACCGTTTCGGCCACGCTCGCGCCGAGGCCCCATAGCGAACTGTTGCGATCGAGAAACGTGTGGAGGTCGCGGCTGGCGAATCCGCCCTGGGCGGTCAGCGTCAAGGTCGGAAGCCACGCGGTGCGGGCGACGCCGATTTCGAGCGACGCCGCGTCGACGCGGCGCGCCGCCGCATAAACGTCCGGGCGTTGCGCGAGCAGCGCGGACGGCAGACCGGGCGGCACGTCCGGCACGCGCATGGCGGACGCCGTCGGCGCGACCGTGAAGGCGGTCGGCGACACACCGGTCAGCACGGCGAGCGCATCGACGAGGTTTTCGCGCAGCCGCCGGCTGTCCGCGAAATCGGCGCGAGCCGTATCGAGATCGGCCGCCGCACGCAGTGCGTCGAGATCGCTCGCCGCGCCGGCCCGCACGCGCGCGGCGATCACGTCGAGCGCGGTGCGTCGCAGCTCGATCGCGCGGGCGAGCGTCGCGAGATCCTGCTCGACGAAATGGAGCGTCAGGTAGTCGCTCGCGACATCGGTCGCGACGCGCAGTCGAACGGCTGCGCGATCGGCGTCGGTCTGCAACACGTTCTGCCTGCCGATCTCCGCATCGCCGCGCAGGCGCCCCCACAGATCGACTTCATAGCTGGCGTTGAACGGCACCGACCAGTTGTGCATCGTGCGTTTCGGCAATGCGTTGTCGACCGTGCCGGATACGCGCGAGCGGCTGAACGACGGATCGACGCCGACGGTCGGCGCCAGTGCGGCTTCGCGCACGCCGAGCAGCGCCCGCGCCTGGTCGACGCGCGCGGCGGCGGCGCGGATGTCCTGATTGCCGCCGAGCGCGGCATCGACGAGCGCGACGAGTGGCGGATCGCCGAACGATGCGGGCCATTCGGCGAGCGACGGTGCGGGTTCGCCAGGCGCATCCGCATGGCGGAACCGGTCGTATCCGACCGCGACGGGAGCGAGCGGCTGCGGCGCGATCGTGCACGCGCTGAGCAGGCCGGCGGCGAGCAGGGCGGCGATGCGGGTCATGGCTGCGAGCGGCTGCGTTGCAGCGAGACGATGACCGACAGGCCGGGCCGAATGCGCGGTTCGGTCGAGGCTGGGCCGTCCAGCAGGATCTTGACGGGCACCCGCTGCGTGACCTTCGTGAAGTTGCCGGTCGCGTTGTCGGGCGGCAACAGCGAGAATTGCCCGCCCGTCGCGGGCGACAGGCTGTCGACGTGGCCGCTGAAGGTCCGGTCCGGCAGCGCGTCGAAGCGCAACTGCACGACGTCCCCGGTGCGCACATGCCGAAGCTGGGTTTCACGGAAGTTCGCAACCACCCACGGGTGCGGTTCGACGACCGTGAGCAGCGCCTGACCGGGCGCGACATGCTCGCCGGTCTCGACCGTCTTCTTGCCGACGTAGCCGTCCGACGGCGCCACGACGGTCGTGTACTGAAGCTGCAGCTCCGCATCGCGCAACTCGGCGTCGTTCTGGTTCGACACGGCATCGGCGGCCTGTCGCGCGGCCTGCGCGCTGCGCTGCTGCGCTTCGGCCGCGTCGATGCGCGCGCGGGCGGACTTGCGCGCCGCGTTGGCGGCATCGAATTCCTGCTGCGACAATCCGCGCGGGGTTTCGCGGGTCAGTTCGCGCGCCCGTGCGTAGTCGAGCTCGGCCTTCTCGGCGTCCGCGCGTGCCGACACGAGCGCCGCGTCGGCTTGCTCGACCAGCGCCCTCGCGCGGCTCGCATCGGAGTGCGCTTGTGCGACGCGGGCCCGCTGCAGCGCCACGCGCACGTCGAAATCGCGCGGATCGAGCCGCACGAGCGGGTCGCCCGCATGCACGAACTGGTTGTCGTCCACCAGCACCCGCTCGACCGTGCCGGCCACGCGCGGCGAGATCACGTGCAGGTGGCCCGTCACGTACGCATCGTCGGTGCCGCGGTCATGCGCGTCGAATTCATAGACCAGCAGCGCGACGAGCAGCAGCGCGCATCCGGCAATCAGTACGACGGGCCACTTGCGCGAGCGCGCGGGGGAGGTGGGCGGCACGTCCGGCGAGTTCGGGGTCACGATCGGGATACTCCATGAAACAGACGGGATTCGTCACATCGCGCTATGCTTGCGCGAGCCTTTTGCGCGGGAGCCGCTCGACGATGAACACCACGTTCGCCCCCGGTGGCACGACACCGGCGCCGGCCGCCGCGCCGGCCGCCGACATACCGACGTTCCGTTCGATCGCCGCGATCGCGGCGCTGCTGCTCGGCGCGATCATTTCGACGTTGACGTCGCGCATCACGTCGCTCGGGCTCGCCGACGTGCGCGGCGCGCTCGGCGTCGGTTTCGACGAGGGCGCGTGGATCAACACCGCGTTCATCGCATCGCAGATGTTCGTCGGGCCGCTCGCGATCGCGGCGGCCTTCGTGTTCGGCACGCGTCGCGTGCTGCTGGCGGGTGCCGCGGTATTCCTGGTCGTCGAAAGCGTGCTGCCGCTGTGCACGAATTTCGGCACGTTCATCGTGTTCCAGAGCGTGGCCGGTTTCGCGTCCGGCGTGTTCGTGCCGCTGACCGTCGGGTTCGTCGTCCGCACGCTGCCGCCGCGGCTGATTCCGTTCGGCATCGCCGCGTATGCGATGAACCTCGAGATGTCGCTCAACCTCTCGGCGACGCTCGAAGGTTGGTACAGCGAACACCTGAGCTGGCGCTGGCTGTTCTGGCAGAACGCGCTGCTGACCGTGCCGTTCATCGTCTGCCTGATGCTGTCGCTGTTGACCGAACCGATCAAGCGCCTCGCGTCCGGGATCGACACGCGCGGCATGCTGCTCGGCGCCGGCGGGTTCGCGTGCCTGTGCGTCGCGCTCGATCAGGGCGAGCGGCTGTTCTGGTTTCAGTCGCCGCTGATCGTCGCGCTGCTGTGCATCGGCATCGTGATGGTGGCCGCGTTCCTGATCCATGAACTGGCGTCGCGACGGGCCGGGCTCGATCTCGCCTACCTCGCGCTGCCCAACGTCGCGTTGCTGATCCTGCTCGTCGGCCTCGTGCGCTTTACCGTGCTCAACACGAGCTTCATTCCGTCGGCATTTCTCGCGAGCACCTACGGGCTGCGCCCGCTGCAGATCGGCGACACGCTGCGCTGGATCGCGATGCCGCAACTGCTGTTCGCGCCGTGCGTGGCGTGGCTGCTGCAACGCGTCGATCCGCGCCGGCTGATCGTGGCCGGCTTCGCGATGGTGGCGATCGCGTTCGCGCTCGGCGCGCAAATCACGCCCGTCTGGGCCGAACCCGACTTCATCCCGTCGCAACTGCTTCAGGCACTGGGTCAGACGATGGCACTCACGTCGGTCGTGTTCTTCTTCGGCAAGCACGTGACGGCCGAGCATGCGCTGACGTTCGGCGCCGTCGTGCAGACGACGCGCCTGCTGAGCGGGCAGCTCGGCACGACGTCGATCGCGGTGATCCAGCGCATCATGGAGGCTACCCATTCGAATCTCGTCGGTCTGCATGTCACGCTGTCGGATCCGCAAACGCTGGAGCGCTTGCGGGCCGGCGCGGCGTCGCTTGTGTCGCACGGCGCGACCTTCGCGACGGGCGACCAGGCGGCCTATGTGTTGCTCGATCGGGCCGTCCGCGTCCAGGCGACGACGCTCGCACTCGCCGACAATTTCCGTGTCGCGATGGTTCTCGCGGTCGCGGGGGCGCTGATCGGCATGATGCTCAGGCCGGCGCGTGCGCCGTAAGCGCCCGACGCCGGATCGGCGGATATCCCGCATCGACGATTCTGGCGATCGCGCACGCCGCAACGGAAGCGCGACGACCTGAAAAATCCTGAAACGTGCTGAACGACGCGCCGGCCTGGCGGCCGGGCGCGCCGTACTGTGACGCTTGCGCTTACGCTTTCAGAAACGCGAGCAGTTCGGCATTGATCCGGTCGGCGTTGACGACGCACATCCCGTGCGAGCCGCCGGGGATGACCTTGAGCTCCGCGTGCTTCACGATCTTCGCGGACAGGCGAGCCGAATCGTCGATCGGCACGATCTGGTCGTCGTCGCCGTGCAGGATCAGCGTCGGGACGTCGATCTTCTTCAGGTCGTCGGTGTAGTCGACCTCGGAGAATTCCTTGACGCACAGATACTGGCCATGGATGCCGCCCATCATGCCCTGCGCCCAGAACGCGTCGATCGTGCCTTGCGACACCTTGGCATTCGGACGGTTGAAGCCGAAGAACGGCACGGCGAGATCCTTGTAGAACTGCGAACGGTTCTCGGCGACGTTCTTGCGGATCCCGTCGAACACGTCCATCGGCAGGCCGCCGGGATTGGACGCCGATTTCACCATCTGCGGCGGCACGGCGCCGATCAGCACGGCTTTCGACACGCGCTTCGTGCCGTGGCGCCCGATGTAGTGCGCGACTTCGCCGCCGCCGGTGGAGTGGCCGACGAGCGTGGCTTCGCGCAGGTCGAGCGCATTCATCAGTGCCGCGAGATCGTCGGCATACGTGTCCATGTCGTTGCCTTGCGACGGCTGGCTCGAGCGGCCGTGACCGCGGCGATCGTGCGCGATCACGCGATAGCCGTGCTGCAAGAGGAACAGCATCTGCGAGTCCCACGCGTCGGCGCACAGCGGCCAGCCGTGCGAGAAGACGACCGGGCGGCCGCTGCCCCAGTCCTTGAAGTAAATCTGCGTACCGTCTTTGGTGGTGATCGTGTTCATCGCATGGGCTCCTTGATGGACGGAAGCGGCGTGTTTGGGGGCGGCGGCGGCAGCGGCCGGCAGCGCGGCGGCTGCAACGGCGGTCGCGCCGGCAAGCAGCATGTCTCGGCGACGCGCCGAGGGAACGGCGTCGATGTCTGCTGGACGCATGGGAACTCCTTGAACGTGCGGTGGAACGATGCCGCGTTGGATGGATGGTTCGGATCTGCCCGCATGCGGCAATCGCGCCGGCAGCCGGTGTGCGTTCGCGGTCGCGGGCCGGCAGGCGCGCGAAGGCAGCGAACGAACGCCGACAGGAGCCTATCCCGCGGTCGTGCGCCATGTACTGAAATCGGGCTGAATTTTCATGAAGCCGGTCGCGGCGCATGCCGCGCAAACGCACCGACCAGAAAAATTAAGCCTGGAATAAAGACTCTTCAGCGGCGGCTCGCTATCGTCAGCATCAGGTCATCCCGTCGCGGGTCGGTGCCGGTCCGCGTCGGCGGATGGCGATCGCGACGCGGGCGGGTGTGCAACATCCGGACCGCTCGCCACTTGCCTGGGTACGCCGCCATGGACGAATTCAATCGCTGGGAGCACGTGATGACGCTGCTCGACCCGTCGCCGGCCGTGAGTCGCTGTGCGCCGTCGCATCTTCGCGACCCGGACCCCGCGCGCCGTCGCTATCGTGACGACGCGCCGCCCGCGTCGAGCGGCGGCGTGCGCCGCCGGTGCGCGATCGTCGCCGCCGAGCGGCAGACCGATTCGTCGGTGTTGATCTCGTGGAGCGACCCGACGCGCTGCCGCTACGACGAGCAGCGCTGGATCAGCGCAAAGTCTCGCACCCTCGGGCGCTGCGCGCTGACCGGGATCACGATTCACACCGGCGATGCGATCTACAAGCCGCAATGGCGCGGCGCGAAGCGCCCCGCGAACTACCGGGAGGTGATCCTCGCGTCCGAACTGGAGCGCTTCATCGCCGGGCTGTCCCGTTCATGATCGGTCCGTCGGCCCTGGCTGGCGGCCGCTACTTTTTCACCGCTGAGGAAGCAATCCGCATGAGCACGTTCACGACACGCGACGGCGTTTCGATTCACTACAAGGACTGGGGAGCAGGGCGACCGGTCGTGTTCATTCACGGCTGGCCGTTGAATGCGGACATGTGGGACGTCCAGATGCATCACCTCGCGTCGAACGGCTTTCGCTGCATCGCCTACGACCGGCGCGGCTTCGGCCGGTCCGGCCAGCCGTGGACGGGCTACGACTACGATACGCTGGCGGACGACCTCGCGACGCTGATCGAGACGCTCGGGCTGCGCGACGTGACGCTCGTCGGCTTTTCGATGGGCGGCGGCGAAGTGGCCCGCTACATCGGCCGGCACGGCACGCGACACATCGCGAAGGCCGTCCTGATCGGATCGGTGACGCCGCTGGTCGCGCGGCGCGACGACCATCCGGACGGTGTCGACATGGCCGTGTTCGACGGTATCCGCGCGGGCATCATGGCCGACCGCGCGGCATTCTTCGAGCACTTCTGGCCGCTGTTCACCGGTTCGAACCGGGCCGCGTCGACGATCTCGCGCGCCGCGCTCGACTGGACGTCCTTCATGGCGCTGCAGGGCGGCTTGAAGGGCACGCTCGATTGCGTCGGCGCGTTTTCAGAAACCGATTTCAGGGCGGATCTCGACAAGTTCGACGTGCCGACGCTCGTGATTCATGGCGACGACGACCAGACGGTGCCGCTCGCGCTCACGGGCGCCGCCGCGGCGAAGCGCGTGCCGCATGCGACGCTGAGCGTCTACGAGGGCGGGCCGCATGCGTTGTATCTGACGCACGCGCAACGATTGAATGACGAACTGCTGGCGTTCGCCCGCGCATGACTCGACGGCGGTTGCTGCCGTGACGTGGCGGAGCAGGCCCGGCCGACCGGCCGGCTCACTCCGTCCACGTCGACCCGAGCACCAGGCCGCAGAAATTCGTCCGGCGATAGTCCGGGTCGCACCGCTCGAGCACGTCGGCGCAGACGTTGCCGAACGCAGTCGCGGGGCGATGCGCGGTGCCCGCGGCGAACGCCTCGAGGAACAGTTCCTTGAAACACGGGCCGCGTGGCCACGCGTTGACGATCTCGTCACGTTCGGACCGGCTCACTTCGTCGAAATGGCGTGCAAAGAGATCCGTCTCGATGCCCGCGCCGAGCAGCGCCGTCAACGACGTCATGTACGGGTGAATGCCAAAGGTTGTCTGCAGCGCGATTGCACGCCACACCTCAGCCGCACCGTCGGCGGCGACGCCGTATCCGCAGAGGAATGCGTGCGCGGCATTCGCGCCGTCGATCTCGAAGCGCCGGCGCGAATGCCGGTAGCGCTCGGTCAGTCCGAAGTCATGGAACAGCGCGGCGATGTAAAGCAGCTCGGCGTCGAATGCGATGCCGCGACGCAGCCCGATGATCGACGCGAACGCGAACACGCGCATCGCGTGCCGGAACAGGAGTTCAGGCTCGCCGGCGCGCACGGCCGCGGCGGCCTCCCGTGCGATCGGGCCGTTTGGAATCCGGATGCCGGCGATACGGTTGCCCATGGTCGTGCTCCTCGCGGCGTGACGGCAGTGGCTCGACGCTGGCGCCGTGGAACCATCGTCGCGCGTCGCGCCGCTGAATGTCCTGAGCGGCGCCTGAATCGTTCTGAACGGAAAATCCGACCGTCCGTCCCTGCCGGAATCGGTTTCGCCGCGCCTCGCACGTCGTTGTTACCGGTTTTTTCTCGCAAGCCATCCGAACGGTCATCTCAATTCACGAGACTACGAAATCAAGTTCAGTCAATCGGCCGTTTTATCCTACGAAATGGGTTCATGGGTAAACGGCTATTTCATGCATTGAAAATGCAGGTTGCCGTGGTGCTCCGTGCCTTGCCAGTTGGGGCGGGGCGCGACGTCGCGGCGAGCGTGATATTCATCGATTCAAAAAATTTGCTGTTTGAGTTCTGATAATTTGAATCATTTGACCTGACAAATGCCGTAGCATTGCCATCAAACTGGTGTCATTTTTGACAGGGCATCGATGAATGCAATCGATTAAAAATTCCCATGATCCGGATTGGAACGCTTCACGTTTTTCTCGACAGACGTGAAATTCGCTCGAACGGCAAGCTGCTGCGTATCGGCAGTCGCGCATTCGAAATTCTCGAACTCCTGATTCGTGCGAACGGCGCGCTGGTATCGAAAGACGAAATCATGCAGCGCGTGTGGCCGCACACGATCGTGGAGGAAAACAACCTGCAGGTGCATATCGCCGCGTTGCGCAAGGCGCTCGCCGACGACCGGAACCTGATCGTCACGGTGCCGGGGCGCGGCTATCGGCTGGTTGGCGGCCACGCCGAAGGCGCGGCGCCCGCACCTCCCGCGACGTCGCGGCTGACGGCCGCGCCGACCGTACTCGTCGGCCGCGAGCAGACCGTCGCCGACGTCGTTGCGGCGCTCGACACCGCGCGCGTCGTGACGCTGGTCGGGGCGGGCGGCATCGGCAAGACGCGGGTCGCGCTCGAAGCGGCCATGCGGGCCGAGGCGCGCTTTCCGGATGGCGCCGCGTTCGTGTCGCTGGCCACAGTTGCGAGTCCGCGATTCGTGCCCGACGCGCTGGCGGGTGCGTTCGGCATCGTGGAGCCGACCGGATCGCTGACGCTCGAAGCGGTGCTGGCGAGCGTGGCGGACCGCCGGATGTTGCTGGTGCTCGACAATTGCGAGCATCTGCTCGACGCCGCCGCGCAGATCGCGACCGCACTGACCGAATCCGACGCCGGATTGCGCGTCCTCGCGACCAGCCGCGAGGCGCTGCGTATCCAGGGCGAGCGGCTGTGTCCGATTCCGCCGCTCGATGTCCCCGGCGAAGGCACCGACGATGCTCAGACCCTGAGCGCCAGCGCGGTGCAACTGTTCTCGGCGCGCGCGCGTGCCGCCGATCCCCGCTTTCCGCTCGACGAACGCAGCGTGGCGCTGATGGCGTCGGTGTGCCGTCGTCTCGACGGTCTCCCGCTCGCCATCGAACTGGCGGCAGCCCGCGCGGCCGTGCTCGGCATCGACGTGCTGGCCGCGCATCTCGACGACCATTTCAGGTTGCTGACCGGCGGTTTTCGTACGGCCTTGCCGCGTCATCAGACGCTGCAGGCGATGTACGACTGGAGCTACCGCTTGCTCGGGGACGCGGAGCGCCTGCTGTTGCGGTGGCTCGGCGTGTTCCGCGACAGCTTCTCGATCGACGCGGTGCGGGATATCGTCGGAACGAAGGGGTTGGCCGATGCGGACCTGCTCGACACGATCGCCGGCCTCGTCTCGAAGTCGCTGCTGTGCCTCGAGAGCGCGCACGGCGCACCGCGCTACCGGCTGCTGACCACGACGCGCGCCTATGCGATGCAGCAGCTCGAGAACAACGGCGAATGCGCGGCCGCGGCACGCGCGCATGCGAACTACTTCCATACATTATTCAGGCTTGCGCCCGGCGGTGGCGGCGGCGGCGACGGGGCGGGGGCCGAATCGCGGCTCGACGTGATCCGGCGAGAGCTCGGCAATCTGCGCGCGGCGCTCGACTGGGCGTTTTCGCCGAATGGCGATCCGGACGTCGGCATCGCGCTGGCGGCTGTCGCGGTCCCATGCCTGTTCGACCTGTCGCTGGTGGACGAATGTCGCGAACGGGCGCGCACGGCGCTCGATGCAATGCGGAACATGGACGAGACACGGGCGCGCGAGGATGCGCGCGTGCGCCTGCTGGCCGCCTATGCCGCCGCGCTCGCCCATATCTCGGGGCCGACGCACGTCGTACACGAAGCGTGGTCCGAAGTGCACGCGTTCGGGTTCGAAGCGGGCGAGGCCGAGTTGCCGCCGCGCGAATCGTAACGGCGCGCGCCGCCGGAGAATTCAGAACGTTTCAGCCTGAACACAGGACCGGGCCGGCCCGTGCGTCTACATTGCATGCACGGAGACCGTCGGCGATTCGCAGGCGTGCGCGCAGCAGACCGGCTCGCACCGCAGCATCGATGTCGCGACGCCACTGAATGCCAGCGCGGGGCGGCAGCGGCACATGCGTTGCCGCCGCGACTTCGCGCGTCATCGAACGACTACCGCATGAAACCTGTCCAGCCTGACTTTTCTCGCCACGATTCGCTGCCGGCGGCCGCTCGCCGGATCGGGTAGCGCGCGCCATGCGATCGCGCGGATTCCCCGCCCGTCGCGCAACGCGCACGCGGCCCGTTCCGGCATGCTGAACCTGTCGGCCACGGTCGCTTACGGCGCGCCGATCGTCGTTGCCGACCTCATTGCATGGCGGTTGCTCGGGCCAGGCCGTTCGACGACGAAAGCGGTCTGGCGCTGTGCGTCGTTCGCCGCGCTGACCTATGTGCTGTTCGCAACCGGCGTGAGCCCGCTCGCGGTGCCGGCGTCGCCCGACCGGTTCGACCGGCTGGCGATCCAGGCGATCGGTGTCGCGTGGTGGCTGCAGTGCGCGCTGGTGTTCAGCCTGATGCTCGACCATCTGCTGCTGCCGCGCGCGTGGCGCAACCAGCGGCTGTTTCATGACATCGCCGCAGGCGCCGTGTTCGGTGCGGCCGCGGTGGCCGCGCTGGGCTATGTCCTGGGTCTGCCGCTGAGCGGCCTGGTCGCGACCTCGGGCGCGGTGGCCGTGATTCTGGGCCTGGCCGTCCAGAACACGCTGAACGACGTGTTCTCGGGCCTCGTCCTGAATACCACGCAGCCATTTCGCCTGGGCGATACGGTGGCCATCGGCGAGCTGGAAGGGCGGATCGTCGAAAGCAACTGGCGCGCGACCAAGATGATCAACAGCCTCGGCAACCTGGTCGTCGTGCCGAACAGCACCGCGGCGAAGGCGACGATCGTCAACCTGAGCGAACCCCCGAGCGTGCACGGCGTGACGCTGACGATCGAGATCGATCCGGAAGTGCGGCCGGCCATCGTCGTCGATGCGCTCGACCGGGCTGCCTCCAGTTCGCTCGACGTGCTGGCCAGCCCCGCGCCGGTCGCGGTCGTCAAGGCATTCAGGACCAACTCCGTCGAATACGAACTCGTCTGTTACGTCGACGCGCTGCAAAAAAAGGTGGCGGTGCGTAACCGGCTCTACGATCTGGCTCACCGGCATCTGGCCGCCGCGGACATCGCGTTGCGCCCGCTTGGCGGAACGGCCGCGGCGCACCGGCCGGTGTCGCGCGGTCAACGGCTGTTGCGCGCGGTCGAGCTCTTCCGGCAACTCGGTGACGAGGATCTGGCGGTGCTGGCCGACGCGCTGGCGTCACGCGTATTCCACAAAGGGGAGGTGATCTACGCGTCGAATTCCGATACGCGCCTGCTGACGATCGTCGGGTCCGGCGTCGCATCGGTGTTCGTGCCGGGCGCGACCGGCGACACGGAGGTCAGGCGGATGGCGCCCGGCGACGCGATCGGCCAGTCCGTCGTGCTGGCCGGCACGCAACTTCATGCGAGTGTCTATGCCGTGACTGCGGTGACGGCCTATCAGTTGAGCAGCCGCGACCTGACACCGCTCATTGCGAGGAAGCCGGAACTCGGGCGATTGATGTGCGAATCCCTGACCGAACACATCGCGACCGAGGAGAAGATGATGATTCCGCCGGCCGCGAAGGCGCACGCGTCGTTCAACCTGATCGAATGGCTCGAGAAGGAGATGAAGCGCCTGCACGATTCGTTCGGCTGATGCGGCGGGAGATCTCGGGGACACGTTCGATCGAGGGGCGCGGCCGACGGGCGGCGGAATCAGGCAAGCGCGGTGAAGCGGTCGACGAGATCGGGGCGGGCGAGCTGCTCGACCCACCAGTGCAACGCGCGTCCGGCCTCGTCGCCGCGCCACGCGATATAGCAATGCGTCGTGTCGCGCATGCCGGTCACCTTGCGTGCGACGAGCTTGCCCTGCGCGATCGCGCGTGCCGCGATGCAATCCGGCAGCGTGCCCACCGCGAGTCCTTCGCACTGCGCGGCCAGCTTTGCGGCGAGCGTGGGGACCGCGAGATACGGCTGCCCGGCGTCGATGGCGACCGAGCGTGGCTGCAGTTCGCGAGAGGTGTCGCTGATGACGGCGCCACGATGCTCGACGACCGACGCCATCGACAGCGGTTCGGGCAGCGCCGCGAGCGGATGGGTCGGTGCGACGGCGAACACGTGCCTGAGCGTGCCGATCGGCCGCGCGACGATGTCCGGCAGTTCCGGCGGCTCGCCCGCCGCGCCGACGACGAGATCCGCGCGGCGCGAAATCAGCGCATCCCAGGTGCCGCCGAGGACTTCGGTGGACAGGCGCAGCCGCGTGTTCATCTCGAGTCCGTAGAACGCATGCACGTAGGGCCACAACGCCTCGAACGGCAGGATCTCGTCGATACAGATGCGAACCTCGGTTTCCCAGCCTTGCTGGGCACGCAGCGCCTTGAGTTCGAGCTGTTCGGCAGCATGCAGCAGCCGGCGGCCCTCTTCGACGACCACGCGACCCGCGTGCGTGAGCTTCGCGCGGCGCCCGCTCCGGTCGAACAGTGCGACGCCGAGGTCGCTTTCGAGCTTTTGTACGAGATAAGTCAGCGCGGACGGTACGCGGTGCAGGAGCTCCGCGGCTTCGGCGAACGTGCCGGTGCGGTCGATCGCGTCCAGTGCCTCGAGCGCTTCGAATGACAGCTTCATGATGAATTCCACGGGGGCGTCGGGTTGCCATGTTATCTCCAAGCACCGCCGAGTCCAATACGAATCGGAACAATTCGTCCGTGGATCGGAGCCGGGGCACCATCCTGTCCGTGCAGGATTGCCTCCCGCGGTTGCGGCGTCCGATCGGTATTGGTGGTGTGTGCCGTTTCCGAAGCGTCGGCACACGGGGGGAGCCGTGCCGACCGGGGCCGCGTTTCGCGGGTGCTGCGCGTTTTTGCTTACCCGCGTGTCGTCGGCGTCGGCAGATCGGTTGGCGTGCCGATCTGCCTGCGCGAATCCGGTCGATCAGCTTGGGGTGCGACGGTGTCTATTGACGTTTCTTCGCGGCGGCGTCGGATGCCTGGGCGCCGGGCAGCGCGCCGAACATGTGCTGGCTGCACTTCGCCTCGTTCCACGCGGTTTTCAGATGAATCCCTCCGAGCATCCGGCGTGCGACCGGCAGGATCTGTTCGCCGGCAAGAATGCCCAGCAGGCCGGCCAGCGCGATCGTGGGCGGAGCAGGCGACGGCACGCCGATCAGGTAGTAGACAGCGCCGGCGAGCATTCCGGCAAGTAGCGACGAAATGTACGGCTTCATGATTCAGAGGCAAGTGAATGACAACCGTGTGAAAAATTCGGATAACTACCGATAAGGAGACGAGCATGAATTTATTCAATAGCGTAGCAGGTCTTTTCTGATGTGACCGTTGAATTCGACGGTTTTTAAGATCTTTTAAGGCCTGAATTTAGGGATTTTATTAATAGACTTGATTAAGTGGCGTTACCATCGATTCGCGTATTGAATGACAGCGGCTGGCAGGCGAACCTTCCGGCACAGCGCATTGGGCGCCTCGCGGCTTGCCGGCGAGGCAGGCAAATTTTTCTCCGCGTCAAAGGACATGACCGCCATGAGCAATCCGAAGCTTGAAGTACTCACCCCCCATAACAGCCAGCTGATCTTCATCGACCAGCAGCCGCAGATGGCATTCGGCGTGCAGTCGATCGATCGTCAGGCGCTGAAGAACAACGTCGTCGGGCTCGCGAAGGCCGCGAAGGTATTCAACATCCCGACCACGATCACGACGGTGGAATCCGAGAGCTTCTCGGGTCACACCTATCCCGAACTGCTCGACGTGTTCCCGAACCAGAAGACGCTCGAACGCACGTCGATGAACTCGTGGGACGACCAGAAGGTGCGCGACGCGCTGGCCGCGAATGGTCGCAAGAAGGTGGTCGTCTCGGGCCTGTGGACCGAAGTCTGCAATACGACGTTCGCGCTCTGCGCGATGCTCGAAGGCGACTACGAGATCTACATGGTCGCCGATGCATCGGGCGGCACGTCGAAGGACGCGCACGACTTCGCGATGCAACGGATGATCCAGGCCGGCGTGGTGCCGGTGACGTGGCAGCAGGTCTTGCTCGAGTGGCAGCGCGACTGGGCACACCGCGAGACGTATGACGCAGTGATGGCGATCGCGAAGGAACATTCGGGTGCGTACGGCATGGGCGTCGACTACGCGTACACGATGGTCCACAAGGCCGCGCAGCGCACCGCGACGCCGCACGAGTCGATCCCGGCCGTGCCGGCGAAGTAAGCGCGGACAGTCAGCGACTGTCGATGCCGAAGCGGCGTGTTCGATCCGGACGCGCCGGCTCGGCGATGCGTCGACGCGGACGGTGGAACGTGACGATTCACGATGCCGTCCGCCAGGCGTTTGCCAGGGCCTAGGGCCTGCATTCCAACCTGTCCGAGAAATTGATCGTATGGAACCTTATCTGGTTTCCCTTGGTGCGGGCTTGCTGATCGGTGTCATTTACAGCGCAATCAAGGTCCGCTCTCCGGCACCGCCGCTGATTGCCCTGGTCGGGCTGCTCGGCATGGTGATCGGCGTGCAGGTCATCCCCACCCTCAAACAGCTCTTTGGCTTCTGACCGAAACGAGGTGATGTATATGACCGCAACCGAGTCCCAACCGGATCTGATCCTTCACAACGGAAGGTTCACGACTCTCGACCGCGCAAACCCCACCGCGACGGCGGTGGCGATCGCCGCGGGCCGCTTCGTCGCGGTCGGCAACGAAGCGGAAGTCATGCCGCTGGCCGGCCGTGCAACGAAGGTCGTCGACCTCGGGGGCCGTGCCGTGCTGCCGGGCCTGATCGACAACCACTGCCACGTGATTCGCGGCGGCCTGAACTACAACCTTGAGCTGCGCTGGGACGGCGTGCCGTCGCTCGCGGTCGCGATGGACATGCTCAAGCG
>NZ_LOWY01000040.1:0-1901 GCF_001524185.1 Burkholderia sp. FL-7-2-10-S1-D7
TCGTAGCGGTAGGCGAGCTGCCCGCGCCGCGTGTCGTTGATGTCGGTGAGCTGGCCGCTGGCGTCGTACCGGTAGCGGCGCACCAGCAGGCGGTTACCGCCTGCGGTTTGCCCGACCGGGCCTTTGGATTCGTGGGCAAGCACCTGCTCGCTCAAGCGCCCCATGGCGTCCCACTGCTGCGTTTGCAGCAGGCGGTTGCCTTGCAGCCGTGCGACTTCGCGATGCAGGTCGTCGCGCTCGTAGCTGACGAGCTCGCGCTCATCGAGCTGCAGCGCCAGCAGGTGGCCGCTGCCGTAGGTGAGCCAGCTGACACGGTGACCATCCGGGCGCACGGTGGCGATGCGCTGGTTGAGTGCATCGTATTCGTGCAGCCACACACCCACCAGCGGCTGGCCCAGGCGGGTGTAGTGCTGGTGTTCGCGCACCAGGTTGCCGGCCGGGTCGTGGAACCATTGCAGGCGGCTGTCGGCGTTGCTGGCCAGTGCCAAATTGCCGTTGAGGTCGTAGGCGAAGGTCTCGACCTGCCAGTCTTGCTGGCGCGGGCTCGCGTCGCCGGTTTGCAGCGCAGCGCGCCGCTCGGTGAGGCGCCCCATCGGATCGAAGGTGTAGGCGGTGATGCGCTGCCCGTCGATGGCACGCGCCAGCTTGCCGGTCTCCTCCTCGTACTCGTAGCGCGTGATGGCACCGTCGAAGCCGGTTTCCGCCAGCAGACGGCCCACCGGGTCGTAGTGGAACTCGGCATCGCGCCCGTTCTCGTTGCGCAGCGCGGTGAGCTGGCCGAGCTTGTCCCACTGGTAGCGTAGGGTCTGGCCAGCGGCGTCCACCCGCTTGGCCAGCAGGCCGGCCTCGGTGTAGTCCCATTCGGTGCGCCGGCCCAGCGCATCGATGTGGGTTAGCAGCCGGCCCTCTGCGTCGCGCTCGAAGTGTTCTTCGGTATCGTCCGGGTAGCGGATCGCGGCGAGCTGGCCGGCCTCGTAGCGGTAGCGGGTGACCTGGCCTGCCGCGTCGGTGAACTGAACAAGCTGGCCGCGCGCGTCGTAGGCCCATTCGCTGGCTTTGGCCGAGCAGTCCACGTAGCGAATGAGCTGGCCGCTGCTGTTGTACTCGAGCTGCCTGGTCTTGCCGCTGGCATCGATGATGCCGATCGGCAACCCCATCAAGTTGTACGCATACTCCGTCTTGTTGCCCAGCGGGTCGATGGCCTCCGTCAGGCGGCCGCGGGTATCGTAGTCGCGCAGCCAGAGGCCGCCCTCGGCGTCGCTGATCTTGATGAGCTGGTCTTTGCTATCCCACGCGTAATGAACGGTGGTGCCGTCCGCACGGATGTGCTCCAGCAGGTTGCCGTTCTCATCATGCGCAAAGCGATTGACATGACCTGCGCTGTCGATGTGTTGGACAACGTTCTTGGCACTGTCCCGGAAGAACCATTCCGAGCGCTGGTCCGGGTGAACAATGCGGTAGGTGTAACCAAGGCTGTCGTAGTAGTGCCAGGTCTCCTGGCCATGGGCATCGGTGACGTAGGTGAGGCGAATGTTCTCGTCCCATTCCAGGCGGGTGTCGAAGCTGCCGTCATCGGCCCACTCGCGCACCGCTTTAGCATCCGCGCCCTCGCCCTGCCACACCAGGTTCATGCCGCGGCCGGTGCGGTCGGTGTAACGGGTGATCAGGTGGTGCTGGTACTGGTACGTCCACGCGGCGGCATTCTCGTCTTGTGCCAGCGTGAGGTCTCCCGCTTCGTCATAGCGGTACAGGCTCAGACGGCGCAGGGGTTCGTGCTCGCCCATCAGCCACAGGCCGGTGATGCGGCCCGCTTCGTCCACCAGGGTGCCCAGGTGGGTATGCGGCTGACTGGGATCGTCCTGGTAGGTGATCAGGTCCGACAGCACCGCGCGATTGCCAAC
>NZ_LOWY01000041.1:0-1182 GCF_001524185.1 Burkholderia sp. FL-7-2-10-S1-D7
ACGTCCACATGCTGAGAGCCTGCTGCTAGTCATTCCTTCACTAGAGGCAGTAGTTGTAGGTGCTCAGTTCCTGGAGCACCGATGGCAAGCCAAGCACCTGAACCGTCCGCCTCTTCCGCACGTCCCGTCACAGTCGCTCCGCTCAAGCAGATCCAACTGGGTGACGTGGCGCTGACCATCGATGCATTTGGCCAATGGCTGGGCGCAATCACCGACGGAGCAGTGACCCTGGATCGCCTGCGCACCGTTGCAGGCAATCTGCCAGCGGTCCGTAACATCCTCAATCTGGCAGACCTGCTGGGCGATATCGTCACCCTCACCACACGCGAGCACCGTGATACCTCGGACTGGGCGATCGCGAGCATCAATCTGATCGGTCTGATGCCGGCCCCGGCCACCGCGCCTGCCCGCATGACGCTGCGGCCTACCCTGTTTCTCGCGCGACAGGAACTGACTGGCGAAAAATCCCTGGTCAGCGAGGCCCTGCTCAACACGTTGACGGTCAATCTGAACAGCAGCATTCGGGGCGAGTTGGACGACTTTGTAAAGCAGACCCAACAAAGGCTACCCGGTTTGCTGGATGAAGCCGCCACCTTTGGCGAAAGCCTCGTGCTGGATCTCGCCAGCGGTCTGGAGACCCTGACTCAGGCGAACAACGTTGTCGGCACGGCGCCCGGCAAAAGCGAATCAGGGAAGTCGTGGCGCGACCCCTCCGACTTGTTTTCCAACCTCTATGACGCGGCGCTTCAGTTTCAGCGCGATGCCGCCACCACAAGCCAGAGCGCCCCGGCACAAAGCCCTTCAAAAGAAACACGCGCCAAGATCGCCGCAAACGCCCAGCTACTGCGCCAGTTCGCCGCGCTCTTGGCCAGCCAGGTACGAGCGCAAGCCAATCCGTCGACGCAAGGTAGTGTCGGGTGGATCGTCGCCGGATTGCATCGGTCGCTCGAAGCGCGAGGGCCGCGCCGTTACCTGGCCGCCAATGTCAAGACCGATACGACGAGCCGGGCTGGATCGCTCCATCCAGGCGAATCCCTTGAGGCACGCGTCAAAGAACGCCCGGCCGACCAAGACGCCAACGTGTGCAAGATCGGAGCGCCGTCAGGCACCGGCAGCAGTATCAGCTTTGCCACGGGCAGCGAAACACTCAGCCACACCGACTTCACGCTACCCGGCCCATTT
>NZ_LOWY01000042.1:0-1075 GCF_001524185.1 Burkholderia sp. FL-7-2-10-S1-D7
AGTACCGATACCGGTTGTAGTGCAGCCCCGACTCATGGTCATGGTACTGCCCCTGGAAACGGATGGGATTGGCGATCAGTGCCTTCCCCGACGCCTTTCTGATCGCCTCCTGCGCAACGCCCCACGCACGGTACTCCGCGCTCCAGGCAATCTCGCTGTGCTCGTCGGTCAGTTCCTGCGGCGTGCCGAGGTGGTCGCACTGGTACCACGCCAGGCTGTTGATCGGCGGCGCGGGCGGCGGAGGGCCCCATAGTGGGTCTTCGTCCTGCCGGTAGTAGTTGCCATACTCGGGCTGGTCGAGCAATTCAATGGCGTCGTCGCGCACCGCCTGCGCCACCGGCACGAAGCTGCCCGGCTCGTACACATAGTGCGTGGTGCGCGCACCAAAGCCGTCCTCGTCGGCGATCTTGCTCTCCCACGCCAGCGTATCGCCATCCCAGCCGTACAGCGTGAAGCCGCATTGCAGTGCGCGGTTGCGCTTCACGCGCTCGGCGCGGTTCCAGTGTGGCCCCGCTTCTCTTCTTTCCTCGTAGTGCGCCTGGCTGTGCTTGGACAGGCGCCGGCCGAGGGCATCGTAGCTGTAGTCGACCTTCAGGCGCTCGTCTTCGTAGTGCGTCAGGCGGTCAAACAGATCCCAGGTGAAGCGGCCTTCCTTGCCGTTGTGCCAACGCTGCGTGAGGTTGCCGCGCGCGTCGTACTGGTAATGGGTGCCGGCGTATTGCTTGAGCAGGTTGTCCAGTGCCTTGATGCGCGGCATGCGCTGGCGCTCGGCTTCGCGCTGCTCGGCCGGGTCGATCAGGTTGCTGGCCGGATCGAAGTCGAAGGTCTCGTGGCCGAGCCGGCTGTGCGCTTCGAGCAGGCGGCTCACCGGATCGTAGCGGTAGGCGAGCTGCCCGCGCCGCGTGTCGTTGATGTCGGTGAGCTGGCCGCTGGCGTCGTACCGGTAGCGGCGCACCAGCAGGCGGTTACCGCCTGCGGTTTGCCCGACCGGGCCTTTAGATTCGTGGGCAAGCACCTGCTCGCTGAGCCGCCCCATGGCGTCCCACTGCTGCGTTTGCAGCAAGCGGTTGCCTTG
>NZ_LOWY01000043.1:0-10861 GCF_001524185.1 Burkholderia sp. FL-7-2-10-S1-D7
GTTGGCAATCGCGCGGTGCTGTCGGACCTGATCACCTACCAGGACGATCCCAGTCAGCCGCATACCCACCTGGGCACCCTGGTGGACGAAGCGGGCCGCATCACCGGCCTGTGGCTGATGGGCGAGCACGAACCCCTGCGCCGTCTGAGCCTGTACCGCTATGACGAAGCGGGAGACCTCACGCTGGCACAAGACGAGAATGCCGCCGCGTGGACGTACCAGTACCAGCACCACCTGATCACCCGTTACACCGACCGCACCGGCCGCGGCATGAACCTGGTGTGGCAGGGAGACGGCGCGGACGCTAAAGCGGTGCGCGAGTGGGCCGATGACGGCAGCTTCGACACCCGCCTGGAATGGGACGAGAACATTCGCCTTACCTACGTGATCGATGCTCACGGCCAGGAGACCCGGCACTACTACGACAGCCTTGGTTACACCTACCGCATTGTTCACCCGGGCCAGCGCTCGGAATGGTTCTTCCGGGACAGTGCCAAGAACGTTGTCCAACACATCGACAGCGCAGGTCATGTCAATCGCTTTGCGCATGATGAGAACGGCAACCTGCTGGAGCACATCCGTGCGGACGGCACCACCGTTCATTACGCGTGGGATAGCAAAGACCAGCTCATCAAGATCAGCGACGCTGAGGGCGGCCTCTGGCTGCGCGACTACGATACCCGCGGTCGGCTCACGGAGGCCATCGACCCGCTGGGCAACAAGACCGAGTACGCGTACAACCTGATGGGCCTGCCGATCGGCATCACCGATGCCAACGGCAAGACCAAGCAGCTCGAGTACAACAGCAGCGGCCAGCTCACCCGCTACGTGGACTGCTCGGCCAAAGCCAGCGAATGGGCCTACGACGCGCGCGGCCAGCTTGTGCAGTTCACCGACGCGGCAGGCCACGTCACCTGCTACCGCCACGAGCACGGCCAACTCGCCGCGATCCGCTACCCGGACGATACCGAAGAGCACTTCGAGCGCGACGCAGAGGGCCGGCTGCTAACCCACATCGACGCGCTGGGCCGGCGTACCGAATGGGACTACACCGAGGCCGGCCTGCTGGCCAAGCGGGTGGACGCCGCCGGCCAGTCCCTGCTCTACCAGTGGGACAAGCTCGGCCAGCTCACCGCGCTGCGCAACGAGAACGGCCGCGATGCCGAGTTCCACTACGACCCGGTGGGCCGTCTGCTGGCGGAAACCGGCTTTGACGGCGCCATCACGCGCTACGAGTACGAGGAGGCGACCGGCAAACTGGCGCGAGCCATCGACGGGCAGCGCATCACCGCCTATACCTTCGATCCGATGGGCCGCCTCACCGAGCGGCGCGCTGCGCTGCAAACCGGCGACGCGAGCCCGCGCCAGCAAGACTGGCAGGTCGAGACCTTCGCCTACGACCTCAACGGTAACCTGGCACTGGCCAGCAACGCCGACAGCCGCCTGCAATGGTTCCACGACCCGGCTGGCAACCTGGTGCGTGAGCACCAGCACTACACCCGCCTGGGCCAGCCGCTGGTGGGTGTGTGGCAGCACGAATACGACGCACTGAACCAGCGCATCGCCACCGTGCGCCCGGACGGCCACCGTGTCAGCTGGCTCACCTACGGCAGCGGCCACCTGCTGGCTCTCCAGTTGGATGAACGAGAACTGGTGAGCTACGAGCGCGACGACCTGCATCGCGAAGTCGCACGGCTGCAAGGCAACCGGCTGCTGCAAACGCAGCAGTGGGACGCCATGGGGCGGCTCAGCGAGCAGGTGCTTGCCCACGAATCCAAAGGCCCGGTCGGGCAAACCGCAGGCGGCAACCGCCTGCTGGTGCGTCGCTACCGCTACGACGCCAGTGGCCAGCTCACCGACATCAACGACACGCGGCGCGGCCAGCTCGCCTACCGCTACGATCCGGTGGGCCGCCTGCTCGAAGCGCACAGCCGGCTCGGCCACGAGACGTTTGACTTCGATCCGGCCAGCAACCTGATCGACCCGGAAACCCTGCGCGAAGCCGAGCGCCAGCGCATGCCGCGCATCAAGGCGCTGGATAACCTGCTCAAGCAATACGCGGGTACCCACTACCAGTACGACGCGCGCGGCAACCTCACGCAGCGCTGGCACAACGGCAAGGAGGGTCGCTTCACCTGGGACCTGTTCGACCGGCTCACGCATTATGAGGACGAGCGCCTGAAGGTCGACTACACCTACGATGCGCTCGGGCGGCGCCTGTCCAAGCACAGCCAGGCGCACTACGAGGAAAGAAGCGAAGCGGGGCCACACTGGAACCGCGCCGAGCGTGTGAAACGCAACCGCGCGCTGCAATGCGGCTTCACGTTATATGGCTGGGATGGCGACACGCTGGCGTGGGAGAGCAAGATCGCCGACGAGGACGGCTTCGGTGCGCGCACCACCCACTACGTGTACGAGCCGGGCAGCTTCGTGCCGGTGGCGCAGGCGGTGCGCGAGGAGGCCATCGAATTGCTCGACCAGCCGGAGTACGGCGATTACTACCGGCAGGATGAAGACCCGCTGTGGCTGCCGCCGCCGCCCGCACCAGCCATCGACAGCTTGGCGTGGTACCAGTGCGATCACCTCGGCACGCCGCAGGAGCTGACCGACGAGCACGGCGAGATTGCGTGGAGCGCGGAGTACCGCGCGTGGGGCGTTGCGCAGGAGGCCATCCGGAAAGCATCCGGCAAAGCACCGATCGCCAATCCCATCCGCTTCCAGGGGCAGTACCATGACCATGAGTCGGGGCTGCACTATAACCGGCATCGATACTACGCTCCACAGAGCGGCCGGTTCGTATCGAAGGACCCGATCGGGCTCGCCGGTGGACTGAACCGCTCTCAATACGCGCCTAACCCGATACAGTGGATCGACCCGCTTGGATAAAGTAAAGCGATATGCGTCTGCGATGCGAAATCAAGGAGGTTACGGAGAGTTTCCGCCTATCGAGGCGGCTGATGTCGGCGACGGAAATCTTGTAATTATTGATGGTCATCATCGTGCAGAGGCTGCAATGAAGGCAGGCGTCTCAGAAGTTCCTGTCAATGTCGCAGCAGTGTCGCCGGAGGAAGCGGCTCAGCTTCAAGATGACGCGGCCATTGCGAAGGCAGAAAGGATGAACCGATGCCACTACTAGCTCCCGATGAATTTATGGCGACGGTAAGGGAATATGTTTTCTTGCAATCCGCCTTGCAGGACGAATTTTTTAGATGCAATTCTGCAGTTCAGGATTGGAAGTATCTGACCGATTTGCCTCGCCAGGGTTATATACGTGCCCTAGGTAAAAATTGGACCTGCACTAGACACGGTTTGGGAGTAAGATTTGAAAGTGATGAGGGAGTTGTTGTCGATGTGCATAATCGGATTCTTGACAAAAGAATAGTGGATGCTCACCGAATAAGTGAATACATTTATTCGATATGCAAAAATATCAACGATGACGTGAACCTCTATGGAGAATGCGAGGCCGAGATCAATAATCTCAAAATGATGGGACAGATGGAGCTGATGGATGCGCAGAGGAAGATCTGGAGATTAGTCATGTAGGCTCTATAACCGGCACCGGTACTATGATCCGGCTACGGGGCGGTTCGTATCGAAGGATCCGATTGGGCTGGCGGGCGGGGTCAACGCCTTCCAGTACACACCCAATCCGACGCAGTGGGTCGATCCGCTAGGGCTAAGCAAATACATACCCGCACCCAAGGATTTGCCAGGGCTGATGCAGTGAGCGTGAAGAGAAAAACGCCGGTACAGGGAGGCGGAATGTTGTGAAAGCGTTGGAAACTTAAAGGCCGATGTATTTGTGAGTGGGACTCGCAGCATGGCGAAGTGGAAATGTACACGAAACGTGGTAAGCACATGGGCGCGTTTGATCCCCAGACTGGTGTGGCCATACCGGGTAAGGGGGCAGATCCAACAAGGATGATTGAACCATGAAGGCATATCAACTTCATCGCTACATCTCGGTATTTGAGAAAAATGGAGATGCCCATATCCGCGATATCGAGTTTGCAGTCGAGCCGAATCTGGAGTTTCTGCAGGCACTTTTTAAGCAGCCCAGAGATAATCCAATGTATGACGTCGGTGTGATCGACGTGAATATCGCAGAAAAACTCGCGCCATATATATCAGAGCGGCTCGAACTGGAGAGCTTCGACTATTTCCTTGAATGCGATAGTGTGTAGACGGGGCTGCATTACAACCGCCATCGCTATTACGACCCAAACTCTGGTCACCCTAACGATCTTTCGCCCTGCCGGCAACCTGGTGCGTGAGCACCAGCACTAGAGGACGGCTTCGGCGCGCGCACCACGCACTACGTGTACGAGCCCGGCAGCTTTGTGCCGGTGGCGCAGGCGGTGCGCGACGACGCCATCGAATTGCTGGACCAGCCCGAGTACGGCGATTACTACCGGCAGGATGAAGACCCGCTGTGGTTGCCGCCGTCGCCAGCGCCGACGATCAACAGCCTGGCGTGGTACCAGTGCGACCACCTCGGCACGCCGCAGGAGCTGACCGACGAGCACAGCGAGATTGCATGGAGCGCAGAGTATCGCGCGTGGGGACTAGCGAAGGAAGCCATCCGGAAAGCATCCAGCAAAACACCGATCGCCAATCCTATCCGCTTCCAGGGGCAGTACCATGACCATGAGTCGGGGCTGCATTACAACCGGTATCGGTACTATGATCCGAGTAGCGGACGGTTCATCTCGAAGGACCCGATCGGGCTCGCTGGCGGCATCAACGCCTACGTTTACGGGCCGAACCCGGTTGGCTGGATCGATCCACTGGGCCTTATGGGGAAACCGATTCTGGGCGGCACCCCGAAAGACGCTCAAAAGGCTGTTAATAAAGGCCAAGGCCCATCTGATATCACTAGAATTGATGAGCCAGAAAGTAGTGTGCCGGGTAGTCAATGGCACGCACACTGCAAATGTAGTGCAGCAATAAATCAAGATGGATCAATGCATGACAAGGCGAAGGCCAAGGGAAAATCCGTATCGCAGCTTTTTTCAAAGAAAACACTGAAATGGCTTCAATCTTTCGGTTGGAAACCTCCAGGGAAGGAGTGAATGGGTTGCGTGGTTAACGGATAAATTGAGAGAAACTATGAGTGCGTCTTCTGTTCCCAATCCGAAGAAAATTTTTAGCAAAGAGTTCGTCTATCAAGATTGTCTGGACGTTGAGCTTCTGCTGCAACATACGGAGATGCCAGAGGCCTACCCGCTGATATACAGACAACATCAGGTCGAGAGGTGGAGGCTGGTATTTCCACATGGGGATTTGCTTGCGCTATGGATCGGATGCGCAATCTTCATAAAAAACTATGTCAAGAATTCGATGGAAGCATCTAGATCGGAAAATTTCTTTACGTGCATAGCCTTCTCCATGTACGAGCCCAATGATGAGGAAGTTTTAATTCCGAAGATCTACGTGGCCAATGCGGAAAGGAGGGATCGGATTAAATCTACATTCCGCAAAATAACGTCCAATAAAGAATCTGCCAATATTTCTAAAATTAAGGCTGCATTCGTGTCGTGTGGAATGGTGAATAATTTTGAGTTTTACGAGGATGGATTTGATGATCCATCAGGAGATGGCAAAATCATATGGTTGTATTGTATTCAGTCTGATTGAAATGGACGGCTAACAACGAAGGGCCGCTCACTGTGCGGCCCTTCGTCTACCCGGCTACGTCTACGAGCCAGGCAGCTTCGTACCGGTGGCGCAGGCGGTGCGCGAGGACGCCATCGAATTGCTCGACCAGCCCGAGTACGGCGACTACTACCGGCAGGATGAAGACCCGCTGTGGTTGCCGCCGCCGCCCGCGCCGCCGATAAACAGCGTGGCGTGGTACCAGTGCGACCACCTCGGCACACCGCAGGAGCTGACGGACGAGCACAGCGAGATTGCGTGGAGCGCGGAGTACCGCGCGTGGGGCGTTGCGCAGGAGGCCATCCGGAAAGCATCCGGCAAAGCACCGATCGCCAATCCCATCCGCTTCCAGGGGCAGTACCATGACCATGAGACGGGGCTGCATTACAACCGGCATCGGTACTATGATCCCAATACGGGGCGCTTTGTATCAAAGGACCCGATCGGGCTGAGGGGTGGCCTGAATCTGTGGCAGTACGCGCCAAACCCGGTGCAATGGGTCGATCCGCTGGGGCTTTCTGCGGCATCCGATCTACCTCGGGTGAAAGGACGAAGTGCGCCACGTGTAGGATCGGTGCTGAATGATGCGGGCTTTGCCAAAACGAAAGACAATGGCGTGAACGAGACTTGGAAGCATGCGGATGGATCGGAGGTTCGGGTTCATAAATACGGAAACAAGTGCCCTTGTCCTTATAGATCGGGAAATAACGCGCATGTCCACAAGGAAGATCCCGCTGGGAATCAACTTAATGATCGTGGGCTTGTATCACTAGATCCAAATGAAACGCACATTGGTATCCGTAACCCAGCTGATCTGCCAGCCGTTCGAGGGAGGCCGCACGGATCATGAGCTACGAATATAGATTGGTGTTTGACGACGCTGCTTCAGCGCAGCTTGTCATCGATTCACTGAAGTCGAGTGACGCCTGTGTCAAAGCGCAAGCTCAGGAAGTCTGCCTGAAGGACCGGGACCTACAGACGCTGGCTGAATATGATGCTAGGTTGACAAAAGAGAGTGATCGAGCGCTATGGCTGGAAGTTAATTTTAGATCGCCTAATTTGTGCAATTTAGTGCAAGGAGCATTGGGCAGCAGAGTTGTTAGATGCTTCGAAGATGGGGATGGGGACGATGAAGTAACGCTGAAGGAGGCGTTTCGCATCAAGTCCAGTAACTAACAACAAGGCCCGCGTGAGCGGCCCTTGTTGTTATCGGGGTTGGTGGTGATCCGGGGAGATGGCGATCTGCTCGGCCTGCGTCACTGCGGGAGCGATCTGCGCAGCGGTAATGGTGAGCTTGCCGTGTTCGACGTGAACGAGGAGTTTCTGGCCGGCGTGGAAGCCGACATCATGTGTTAGCCAGCGACCTGCGATCTTGAGCCAGAGCGGCTCGCAGCTCTCGTCATGGATGGCCCTTATCCCGTAACGACCGATGTCGCGCTTGTGCTGCATGGTGATGAAACGTTCCGTGACGGGTGGACGTGCTTTAAGATTGGCGTCAGCCATGATCAACACAAGTACGACGTGCGCGGCAACCTCACGCAGCGTTGGCACAACGGCAAGGAAGGCCGCTTCACCTGGGATCTGTTCGACCGCCTGACGCACTACGAAGACGAGCACCTGAAGGTCGACTACACCTACGATGCGCTCGGGCGGCGCCTGTCCAAGCACAGCCAGGCGCACTACGAGGAAAGAAGAGAAGCGGGGCCGCACTGGAACCGCGCCGAGCGTGTGAAACGCAACCGCGAGCTTAAGTGTGGCTTCACGCTGTACGGCTGGGATGGTGACACGCTGGCGTGGGAGAGCAAGATCGCCGACGAGGACGGCTTCGGCGCACGCACCACGCACTACGTCTACGAGCCGGGCAGCTTTGTGCCGGTGGTGCAGGCGGTGCGCGACGACGCCATCGAATTGCTCGATCAGCCACAGTACGGCGATTACTACCGGCAGGGCGATGACCCGCTATGGGGCCCTCCGCCGCCCGCACCAGCCATCAACAGCCTGGCGTGGTACCAGTGCGATCACCTCGGCACGCCGCAGGAGCTGACTGATGAGCAGAGCGAGATTGCGTGGAGCGCGGAGTACCGCGCGTGGGGTGTTGCGCAGGAGGCCATCCGGAAAGCATCCGGCAAAGCACCGATCGTCAACCCCATCCGCTTTCAGGGGCAGTACCATGACCATGAGACGGGGCTGCACTATAACCGGCACCGGTACTATGATCCGAGTAGCGGACGGTTCGTATCGAAAGACCCGATCAGGCTCGCCGGCGGAATCAACGTCTGGCAGTACGCGCCCAACCCGGTCCAGTGGATCGATCCATTCGGCTTGGCGAAATATTATCGGGGAGCCAAGGCTGGGAATAAGCCATCGTTTGAACCGCGACCAGGAGAGTACAAGGTGCGAGATGGCAATGTTCAGCCCACCCATGGTGTATCTGTTTTCGATAACCCAGAAATTTGCTCCTGTCGAGGATTCGTACCTCATGAGGTTGACCCTGAATCTGTTTCAGAGGATTTGAAAATAATTCAGCGGGGTAAGGATCCCGCACACTTTGAAATAATGCCGGCAAATCCCATGGCAGAGGATGGCTACAAAAGTGCTCTGGGGAAGATTAAGGTAAAGTGAGAGGTAAAGAATGCGTAAAATAGAAATCAAGTACCCTGGCTGGTATGACGAGCTTGCAGAATTTGAACATGAAGAAAAAGGATTTTTGGAAGGCGTTCTCGTAACCTCTGAGGAGGGTGATATCACGCTAAATTTTTACGATGCGGCCAGATTAGCTCAAGATGCAACCGATGGCGTGCGCGACAACGGATTTTTCTATATGCCTAACGTCGTGGTTGTCGAGAGCGTTTCCCGAAAGAATATTGAGGCGGTGGCACAAAGAATCGTTGATGGCGGGCTAGCGGTATGAGTACGATCTGGTTCGACGTTTGTGCCCTACAACCTTGCGGAAATTCCTCAACGCCTTACTGCAGCAAGAGTGCCGCGGACCGGGACATGTTGTGATGAGACTATGACGAGGGTTGCATTCCGTGCCAAATTCATCGTTCGTTGCGATTTGGGCGATGCGGGAGAGCGACGTGTAGACGGGGCTGCACTACAACCGGTATCGGTACTACGATCCGGGTAGCGGGCGGTTCGTATCGAAAGACCCGATCGGGCTCGCCGGCGGGATCAACGTCTGGCAGTATGCACCAAACCCGATTGAGTGGAGCGACCCGTTAGGTTTGTCGAAGCGTTGCCCCTGTGATTGCCCGGCGGGAACAATAGATCCCTCTCAGGTGCATTTTATGCAAAGCAGCGCAAAGAATGTTACAGGTGACTATACGGTTCTCGCGAACGCACAAGCTTTGCAGGATGGAACACTCGATCCTAATATATTGAAGACCAAGATTTGGAAGGATGGTGCTGGGAGGCTGTGGACGCTCGATCACAGGCGGCTCGCGGCATTCAAATTGGCACGCAAGTGCATGCCATACCAAATGGCGTCAAAAGACGAGATTGATAACCAGATGTGGAAGATGAGTACCAAGAATGGTGGGACATCTATCCGCTTGAAGATGGAGAATGGTCAGTCAATGACCGTTGAGTGAGATGACGATTGACAGAAAGAGAGTGTCGGAAATAAGGACAAGGGAAGATTTTGTTGATTTTATTTCTGATTTTGTGAAATCAATAAGAAATGGGCAGTCGATCGAGAACAATACTGTTGATTCGTATCTTGAGGCAATGGCTTCCTGGGTTGAAGATATGGACGGCTATTACGAAAATATGGGTATAGCTAGTGAGATGAAGCTTGATACGATGAATTGGAGGGTTCTCGCGGATATTGTAGTTGCTGCAACAATGTATGAATAAATGGCACACTCAAGAGCACAACCGCAAAAATCTGTCCAAAGGACCTGGGCACGGGTACCGCGACCAATGCAAGTTCACGCGCTGCGGCGCGAGCCTCTGGGTGTGCGAGCGATGATGTCGGGCACCCGATTGCACGTAACCTTGGCGGCCTTGGTGGCGTTAAGGAAGTCATTCCCCAAGATCCGAGTATGGGCCTGCCGATCGGCATCACCGATGCCAATGGCAAGACCAAGCAGCTCGAGTACAACAGCAGCGGCCAGCTCACCCGCTACGTGGACTGCTCGGCCAAGGCCAGCGAATGGGCCTACGACGCGCGCGGCCAGCTTGTGCAGTTCACCGACGCGGCCGGCCAGGTCACCCGCTACCGCCACGAGGCCGGCCAGCTCGCCGCGATCCGCTACCCGGACGATACCGAAGAGCACTTCGAGCGCGACGCAGAGGGCCGCCTGCTAACCCACATCGATGCGCTGGGCCGGCGCACCGAATGGGACTACACCGAGGCCGGCCTGCTGGCCAAGCGGGTGGACGCCGCCGGCCAGACCCTGCGCTATCAGTGGGACAAGCTCGGCCAGCTCACCGCGCTGCGCAACGAGAACGGCCGCGATGCCGAGTTCCACTACGACCCGGTGGGCCGTCTGCTGGCGGAAACCGGCTTCGACGGCGCCATCACGCGCTACGAGTACGAGGAGGAGACCGGCAAACTGGCGCGTGCCATCGACGGGCAGCGAATCACCGCCTATACCTTCGACCCGATGGGCCGCCTCACCGAGCGGCGCGCCGCGCTGCAAACCGGCGACGCGAGCCCGCGCGAGCAAGACTGGCAGGTCGAGACCTTCGCGTACGACCTCAACGGCAACCTCGCACTGGCGACCAACGCCGACAGCCGCCTGCAATGGTTCCACGACCCGGCCGGCAACCTGGTGCGTGAGCACCAGCACTACAGCCGCCTGGGCCAGCCGCTGGTGGGCGTGTGGCAGCACGAATACGATGCGCTGAACCAGCGCATCGCCACCGTGCGCCCGGACGGCCACCGTGTCAGCTGGCTCACCTACGGCAGCGGCCACCTGCTGGCTCTCCAGTTGGACGAACGAGAACTGGTCAGCTACGAGCGCGACGACCTGCACCGCGAAGTCGCACGGCTGCAAGGCAACCGCCTGCTGCAAACGCAGCAGTGGGACGCCATGGGGCGCTTGAGCGAGCAGGTGCTTGCCCATGAATCCAAAGGCCCGGTCGGGCAAACCGCAGGCGGCAACCGCCTGCTGGTGCGTCGCTACCGGTACGACGCCAGCGGCCAGCTCACCGACATCAACGACACGCGGCGCGGGCAGCTCGCCTACCGCTACGA
>NZ_LOWY01000044.1:0-44715 GCF_001524185.1 Burkholderia sp. FL-7-2-10-S1-D7
CTGGGCACGGTGACGGGTGCGCTGGGTAACGTGGGTGGCGGTGCGAACCCGCTGGCCCCGGTTCAAGGCGTCGTCAATCAAGTGACGGGCGCGCTCGGCGGTGGCAATCCGGCAGGTGCGCTGACCGGTGCCCTCGGCACGGTCACGGGTGCACTGGGTAACGTCGGCGGCACGAACCCGCTGACACCGATCCAGAACATCGTCGACCAGGTCACGGGCACGGTGGGCAGCGGCAATCCTGCCGGTGCGCTGGGCAACGCGGTCAATACGATCACCGGGACGCTCGGCAACCTCGGCGGCGCGTCGAGCCCGCTGGCACCGGTACAAGGCGCCGTCACGCAACTCGCCGGCACGCTTGGCAACGGCAACCCGGCCGGTGCACTGACGGACGCCGTGAACTCGATGACGGGCGCGCTCGGCAACCTCGGCGGCACGAACCCGCTGGCGCCGGTGCAGGGCGTCGTGAACCAGGTCGTCGGCACGTTGTCGGGCGCAGGCGGCAGCCCGATCGCGCCGATCACGAACCTCGTCAGCGGCCTGCAGAACGCACTGCCGACGAGTGGCAACGCGGCCGGCGCGCTGACCGGCGCACTCGGTTCGGTCACGAGCGCGCTCGGCAACCTCGGTAGTACGAACCCGCTGGCCCCGGTCCAGGGCGTCGTGAACCAGGTCGTCGGCACGCTCGGCAGCGGCAACCCGGCAGCCGCACTGAGCAACGCGGTCAATTCGGTGACGGGCGCGCTCGGCAACCTCGGCGGCACGAACCCGCTGGCGCCGGTGCAAGGCGTCGTGAACCAGGTGGTCGGCACGCTCGGCGGCAGCAATCCGGCCGGTGCACTGACGGGTGCCGTGAACTCGGTGACGGGCGCGCTCGGCAACCTCGGCGGCACGAACCCGCTGGCGCCGGTGCAGGGCGTCGTGAACCAGGTCGTCGGCACGCTGTCGGGCGCAGGCGGCAGCCCGATCGCGCCGATCACGAACCTCGTCAGCGGTCTGACCGGCGGCAGCAACCCGGCCGGCGCACTGACCGGTGCACTCGGTTCGGTGACGGGCGCCCTCGCGAACGGTCCGGTAGCCCTCGGGCAGGCGGCCGGCGCGCTGTCGGGCGCGGCCGGTTCGACGGCTGCGGCGGGCGGCAGCCTGCTCGGCTCCGGCGCGAGCGCGGCCGGCAGCACGGCGGGCGCGACCAGTTCGCTGGTGTCGACGACCGGCAACGCGACGGCAACGGTCGTCAATGCTGTCGGCACGACGCTGGGCACGGCGCTGGGTTCCACGCCGAGCCTGTCGGTCACGCCGCACTCAGGCAACGGCTCCGCGAACAACCCGCTCGCACCGGTGTCGACGCTGCTGCAGGCGGTGACTGGCGCATTGCCGAAGTAACCGGCCGGAACGCGCGGCGGCGGCCCACCGCCTGCCGCGCGCAACGGGTCGTACCTCGCGGCATGACAGCAATGTCATGCCGCGTTTTCTTTGGGCTCCCGAAGTGTTTCCCGTGCGGAATGGCGTCGCTTTGTGAGGCGGCACGGAATAACCGGCCGGATTCGTCCGTTTACATACCGAGTCTTGCCGCGGCCGGACAGCGGGACAATGGTCATCACGAAGTCGACGTCCCGTCCGGCGCCACCGTGCCGCGATGCCATGCCAAGGAGAACGGGAATGAAGACGATGCTGTTCGCCATCGCGCTGACGGCCGCGATCGCGCGGCCCGCGGCCGCCGAGCCGCCGCAGGCCGGTGACGGGAAACTGGTCGACGAAGATCACATGACGCTGTACGTGTTCGATCACGACGCGCCGGGCAAGAGCACCTGCACCGGCACCTGTGCGGCCAACTGGCCGCCGGCGCTCGCCGACGGATACGACAAGGCGTCGGGTGCACTGAGCCTCGTCACGCGCGACGACGGCCGGAAGCAATGGGCTTACCACGGCCGTCCCCTGTATCGCTGGAAGATGGACCGCAAGGCCGGCGATGCGGGCGGCGACGGGATCGGCGGCATGTGGCACGTCGCGCGCCCCTGAGAACCGACGGACGGACTGACGGCGCGGCGATGCGCGAGGCATCCGGATGAGCTACGAATCGGACCTGCTGGTGTGGCTGCCGCATCTCACGCGATATGCGCGCGCGCTGACGGGCGACCGGGCCTGGGCGGACGATCTCGTGCAGGACACGCTCGAGCGCGCGCTGAACCGGCCGCCGCGCGACGGCGGAAACCTGCGTGCGTGGTTGCTGACGCTGCTGCGCCACCGCTTCATCGACCAGTTGCGCGCGCGGCACGAGATCGCGGTCGACGATGCGACCGCGCCATGGCAGACGATGGCCGCGCCGACCGACGAGATCGGCGGCCTGCTGCTGCGCGACGTGCAGCGGGCGCTGTATCGGCTGCCCGTCGAGCAGCGCGAGGTGCTGCTCCTGGTCGCGCTCGAGGAATTGAGTTACCGCGACGCCGCGCAGGTGCTCGGCGTGCCGATGGGGACGGTGATGTCGCGGCTGTCGCGGGCGCGTGAACAGATGCGTGCGCTGCTGTCCGGCGAGTCGCCGGCGCGCGGCGCGGCCACGTTACGGGTGATCGGGAAGACATGATGGACGACGATCCGCGCAAACCTTCGGATGATCGGGACGGCGGAGCCGATGCATCGGCGCCATTGCTGTCGGCGCTGCTCGACGGCGAACTGTCCGGACAGGAGCGCCGCGAGGTGCTCGAACGGTTGCGGTCCGATCCGCGCGAAGCCGACCGGTTTGCGCATTACGGCGCGCAGCGCGACGCGTTGCACGCGCTGTTCCCGCTGCCCGCCGCCGCACCCGCGCTGTTTGTGCAGCGGCGCGCGCCGCGCTGGCGCGGCGTCGCGTATGCGTTCGCGGGACTGGCGGCCGGGTTGGTGATCGGCGTCGCGCTGCACGCGGGCTGGACGACGTTCGGTGCCGAGCCGGCCTTCGCCGCGCGCGCGGACGTCGCGTACGCCGTGTACGCGGCCGATCGGGAGCATCCGGTCGAGGTCGACGCACGCGATCCGGCGCGCCTTGCCGCGTGGCTGTCCGCGCGTCTCGGGCGGCCCGTGCGCGCGCCGTCGCTCGACGAATACGGATATGCATTGCTGGGCGGCCGGCTGCTGCCGGGCGACGCGGGGCCGGCCGCGCAACTGATGTACCAGCGCGCGGACGGCAAGCGCGTGACGCTCTACATGACGGCCTACGATGCGCGGCGCTTCGCGCCGCAGTCGATGTCGGCCGGCGGCCGCGACACGTATTTCTGGTCCGATCGCGGCATGGGTTTTGCGCTCTCCGGACGCGCCGACGAACGACGGCTGCGCGAGCTCGCGATCGAAGCATGCGGCGCGCTCGGCGGACCGACCGACGCGTGGAAGGGTTGACGCGCGCGACGTCGGCAGGGAGCCAGCATGAACACGAAGGCGGGGATGGTGGCGGTGGCGCTCGTGGCGAGCGCCGGGCTTGCGCGGGCGGACGGCGATGCGCCGGTGCGCGTGCCGGTCGACGCCGACGGTGTGCAGCGCGTGACGATCGTCGGCGGCAGCTATTTCTTTCGCCCGAACCACGTGATCGTCCGCGCGCACGTGCCGGTCGAACTCACCGTATCGGCCGAACCGGGCATCGTGCCGCACAGTTTCGAGATCGACGCGCCGCAGGCCGGGATCGCGGTGCACACCGAACTCGGCACGACGCCGCGCACATTGCGCTTCACACCGACGGCGCCCGGCCGCTTCGCCTACTATTGCACGCATCGGCTGCTGTTCCTGCGCAGCCATCGCGAGCGCGGAATGGAAGGCGTGCTCGACGTCGAGGCGGCGCCGTGATCGCCGCGTTGCTGGCCGCGAGCCTGTTAGGAGCGAGCATGACAGCCGATCCCGTTACCATCGCGCAGTCGCATTTCGATCAGGTCCACTCGTACCGCGCGACGATCCGCTCGTCGGTGCGAAGCGGCGAGCACGCCGAATTCCACTATGCCTACCGGAAACCCGGTTTCGTCCGGATGGACTTCGTGTCGCCGCATCACGGCGCGGTGCTCGCGTACGATCCCGGCGAAGGCAAGGTGCGGCTGCGCCCGTTCGGCGAGCATGCTTTGCCCGCGCTGACGCTGTCGCCGTCCAATCCGCTCCTGCGCGACCGCAGCGGCCATCGCGTCGACCGGTCGGATGTCGGCGTGCTGCTGCGCAACGTGCACGCGCTGCAGCAGGGCGGTGCGACCGTGACGGAAGGCAAGGAAACCATCGGCGGCCGTACCGCGCTGCGCGTATCGGTGACCGGCGCGCCCGCGCACGTGGTTGACGGCGTGCATCGCTATCGTCTGTGGCTGGACGCCGAGGACGGCTTTCCGCTGAAGGTCGTCAGCTTCGCGGATGACGACGGCGCGCCGCTCGAAACGGTGACGCTCGACGACGTCGAGATCGACGTCATGTTTCCCGCCCGCTTTTTCGCGCCCTGATCGCGCGCTTGATCCCGATTCTGATTCGCGCCGGAGGCAGCATGGCGGAATACCGGTTTTCGACGACGTGGCGCGTGGACGCGCCCGTCGCGGGTGTCTGGGACGCGATCTACCAGGTCGATCGCTGGCCTGACTGGTGGAAGAGTGTCGTGCGGACCGTCGAGATCGAGCGCGGCGACGCGCGCGGCGTCGGCGCGCTGCAGCGATACACGTGGAAAGGCGCGTTGCCGTACCGGCTGACCTTCGACATGCGCGTGCTGCGCGTCGAGCGGCCGCATGTGCTCGAAGGTCGCGCGAGCGGCGCGATCGAAGGCGACGGCCGCTGGTCGTTCGCCGGCGACGGTGCGGGCACCGTCGTGCGCTACGACTGGCACATCCGCACGCGCGAGCGCTGGATGAACTGGCTGGAGCCGATCGCGCGCCCGCTGTTCGCCTGGAATCACGACGTCGTGATGCGCGAAGGCGCGAAAGGCCTCGCGCGTCTGCTCGGCGCGACGGTCGTGACCGACGGCCGGACGTTCCAGCCAGTGGCGGGCTGTCCGGACATGTGACGATCCCGTGGCCGCCGTTTGGGCCCCCGTGGCGTCCGGGCAGCCTTTTTCATGCGATGCCGGACGACCGCGGGAACTCGGTGCTCGCCCCGTGTCAAATTGGGGCGAGGGTCGGGATTTCCCGTATCCCGTCCGCTTTCGGTCTGCGGGATTGAGGCTATGTAATTGTTTTAAATGGTTTTTTGTGGTTATTCCCCGTTTTTCCGTCGTTCTGCCTCGCACGAAAAAACCTCCGGCTTCCCTTCTTGAATTTGTCAAAACCCGTCCATATAATTAGCACTCGCTGCACGAGAGTGCTAACAATTCTCTGCCGGGCGACCCGCCGGGCAGATTCCCTAAGCGTTCTTCAATCTCAGTCAAGAGAGGAGTGAATATGAACCTTCGTCCTTTGCACGATCGCGTGATCGTCAAGCGTCTGGATCAAGAAACCAAGACCGCCTCGGGCATCGTCATCCCCGAAGCCGCTGCTGAAAAGCCGGATCAAGGCGAGATCCTCGCGGTCGGCCCGGGCAAGCGTGACGACAAGGGCGCTCCGATCGCGCTCGACGTGAAGGTCGGCGATCGCGTGCTGTTCGGCAAGTACGCTGGTCAGACCGTCAAGGTCGACGGCCAGGAACTGCTGGTCATGCGTGAAGAAGACATCATGGCCGTGGTCAACGCCAAGTAAGCGTCCACTGCGGAACATATTCTCAAGAATTCAAGGAGTTTGAAGATGGCAGCTAAAGACGTCGTATTCGGCGATTCCGCCCGTTCGAAGATGGTCGAAGGCGTGAACATTCTCGCCAACGCAGTCAAGGTCACGCTGGGTCCGAAGGGCCGCAACGTCGTGCTCGAGCGCAGCTTCGGCGGCCCGACGGTCACCAAGGACGGTGTGTCGGTCGCGAAGGAAATCGAGCTGAAGGACAAGCTCCAGAACATGGGCGCGCAAATGGTCAAGGAAGTTGCTTCCAAGACCAGCGACAACGCAGGCGACGGCACGACGACGGCAACCGTCCTCGCGCAATCGATCGTTCGCGAAGGCATGAAGTACGTCGCATCGGGCATGAACCCGATGGACCTGAAGCGCGGCATCGACAAGGCAGTCGCAGCGGCTGTCGAAGAGCTGAAGAAGATCAGCAAGCCGTGCACGACGAACAAGGAAATCGCACAGGTCGGCTCGATCTCGGCGAACAGCGACTCGTCGATCGGCGATCGCATCGCTGAAGCGATGGACAAGGTCGGCAAGGAAGGCGTGATCACCGTCGAAGACGGCAAGTCGCTGGCCGACGAACTCGACGTCGTCGAAGGCATGCAATTCGACCGCGGCTACCTGTCGCCGTACTTCATCAACAACCCGGACAAGCAAGTCGCCGTCCTCGAAAACCCGTTCGTGCTGCTGCACGACAAGAAGGTGTCGAACATCCGCGATCTGCTGCCGGTGCTCGAACAAGTCGCGAAGGCAGGCCGTCCGCTGCTGATCATCGCTGAAGACGTCGAAGGCGAAGCGCTCGCAACGCTGGTCGTCAACAACATCCGCGGCATCCTGAAGACCGTTGCGGTCAAGGCGCCGGGCTTCGGCGATCGTCGCAAGGCGATGCTGGAAGACATCGCGATCCTGACCGGCGGTCAAGTCGTCGCGGAAGAAACCGGCCTGACGCTCGAGAAGGCAACGCTGGCTGAACTGGGCCAGGCGAAGCGCATCGAAGTGGGCAAGGAAAACACGACGATCATCGACGGCGCAGGCGAAGCCGTGAACATCGAAGCGCGCGTCAAGCAGATCCGCACGCAAATCGAAGAAGCGACGTCGGACTACGACCGTGAAAAGCTGCAAGAGCGCGTGGCCAAGCTGGCCGGCGGCGTGGCAGTGATCAAGGTCGGCGCTGCGACCGAAGTCGAAATGAAGGAAAAGAAGGCACGCGTCGAAGACGCGCTGCACGCAACCCGCGCTGCCGTTGAAGAAGGCATCGTCCCGGGCGGCGGCGTTGCGCTGATCCGTGCACGTACCGCGATCGCAGGCGTGACCGGCGCGAACGCCGATCAGAACGCAGGCATCAAGATCGTGCTGCGCGCAATGGAAGAGCCGCTGCGCCAGATCGTCACGAACGGTGGCGAAGAAGCGAGCGTCGTGGTCGCAGCAGTTGCAGCAGGCACGGGCAACTACGGCTACAACGCAGCGACGGGCGAGTACGTCGACATGGTTGAAGCCGGCGTCGTCGACCCGACCAAGGTCACGCGCACCGCACTGCAGAACGCAGCTTCGGTCGCAGGCCTGCTGCTGACGACGGACGCAGCTGTCGCAGAGCTGCCGAAGGAAGATGCACCGATGCCGGGCGGCATGCCGGGCGGCATGGGCGGCATGGGCATGGACATGTAATCGACTTCGGTCGATGGTGTCCGGAGCGCGCAGCGATGCGCGTTCCAGCCAAAGAAAAAGACCCGCAGCGATGCGGGTCTTTTTTTATATGCGCGCAAAAAGGGCCGGACATGCGGCCCCGATGCGAGAGCAGGCGGCGCGCAACGGCGGCGCGGGGCCGCCGCGCGGGCGTCAATGCCGGGCGATTCGCGGCGAGCTTTTGCTGCTTTCCGTCACCGGACGCCCGCCTTCCTCATCGTTGCTGCGCGCCCAGAAGAACCGGTCGGGCAGGTACGCGCCCATGCCGGGCCGGAACGCGTCGCGGGCGGCCTGGTACAGGTATTCCTGCGCCTCGCGCACCGCTTCGGGCGGCTCCTGGCCGTTCGCGAGCAGTGCCGCGATCGCCGCGCCGAGCGTGTCGGTGATGCCCATCAGCCGGTGCGGCGAGCGATCCCACATGTCTTCGCGAAGCTGGCCTTCCTCGCCGTACAGCGTGTTGACGAGCCGGTGCGAACCCGTCTCCGACGACAGGATGTACTCGCAGCCCTGCGACAGCAGGTGCGACACGGCCGCGTCGAGATTCGGCGCCTCGGCATCGCCGTCCGGCTGCGCGAGCGCGATCAGCGTCGCGTGGTCGGCGACCAGCAGTGTCGTCTGCGGCGCGAGCAGGTCGGCGATCGATTCGCGCAGGTCGTCGGCGGCGAGCACGTGCTCGTCGTCGAGCGTGAAGTCCGGTGCGAGCACGAGCGGCACGCCGTCGTAGTCGGCGACCACTTCCGCGATCGCGCTCACGACTTCCGCGCGCGTCGCGGCGCCGATCTTGAACGCGGCGACCGGCATGTCCTCGAGCAGCATGCGCGCCTGGGCGGCGACGACATCGGGATCGAGGCCGGTCACTTCCTCGCAGGCGGCGGAGTCGCGCACGGTGTAGCCGGTCAGGACGGACACGCCGTGACAGCCCATGCTCGCCAGGGTCATCAGATCGGCTTGGAGGCCGGAACCGCCGGTGGGATCGGACAGGCCGAAGGTGAGGACGATCGGAGGGGCGTTGCTGGACATGTAAAAATGGGGCAAGAAAAAAACAGGGAAGCGACAGAGCTGCGGACGGCGAGGCGAGGTGGGCGTTTCGGCCCCGTGTTGCCCGGCAGGCCGCACTTTTCAGTCATTATGCGGCGGAATCCGGCCCGCACGACGGAATTTTTAGCGCAGCGCAACGTAGTCGCCGTACTCCAGCGCGATTGCTAGGCAGTCCGGCCCCGACACGGTACCATCATGGCTCCCGAATTTACCGACTTTTCCCGACGCGGCTTAAGATGGAATACAAGAGCTGGATGTGCCTGATTTGTGGCTGGATTTATGACGAAGAAGCCGGGCTGCCCGAAGAGGGCATCGCCCCGGGCACGCGCTGGGAAGACGTCCCGATCAACTGGACGTGCCCCGAATGCGGTGCTCGCAAGGAAGACTTCGAGATGGTCCAGATCTGACCGGACCCTTGGCCCACGGACACACCGCTTCGGCCTCGCAGTTGCCCGGCGCTCGTGCGCCGCGGCCGGCGCGAGCGACTTGACGATGACAGGCGCGCGTGTCCATGACGTCCGATCCGGCCAACGTTTCCCACCCTGACGCACTGCCCAACCCGCGTGGCGGGGCCGTGCGCGCGGCCGACGCGTGGCTCGCGGCAGCCGCCGACGCATTCGAGCACCGGGGCGACGCGGCCACGCCGCTGTCGGCCGCTGCCGCCGTCCTGGCGGAGGCAGGCTGGCTGCCGGCCGCCCGTTTCGCCGGGCAACTGTCGGCCGCCGCGCCGTTCGTCGCCGCCGAGCCGGCTTCGGCCGGCTGGCGGGCCGCGCTGCGCGACTTCCGCGCGGCCGTCGGCCGCCACAATCTACGCGAACTCGCCTGTTCGTCCGTTCTCTTCGATCATTTCCGTGCATTGCGTGCGCAAAGCGCCGCCGACCCGCGTGCGAGCACGCCGCTCGACGCGCTCGCGCTCGTCGGTCGCGCGGTGCCGCCGGCCACGCTGCGCGCGCTGCCCGAGGAGATCGCGACCCGGGTACGCGCCCGCTACGAGCAGGCGCTGCTCGGCGTGCTGCGTGCGGAGCACGGCGCGCCCGACGCCGCGCTCGACGAACTCGATGCGATGCAGGCTGCGCTGGCCGACGACGGCCCGTACGATTTCTGGCGGCTCGCGGCAGCGTGTCAGCGTGCGCTGCGCGCGACCGGCGCGCCCGAACTGAAGCGCTTTCTCGCGCGGACGAACCTGCTGCTCGGCGAGCAGGCGCAGGGCCGGCGCAGCGCGCCGCCCGAGCTCGTGCGCGAGACGGTCGCACTGTTGTGGCGCGATTTCGCGCTGTTCGGCGCAGCCGCGGAAGACGTCGCGCTCGTCGACGTGCTGCACGACTATGGGCTGACCGTGGACTGGCACGTCGCCGGCACGCCCGCGTCCGAAGCGCTGTGGGAGACCGATGCCGCGCGGGCCGAGCACGACGCGGTTGCCGTCGCGCCGACCCGTGCGCTCGGCGTCGTGACCGTCAACGCGCATGCGTATGAGGATTTCCTGCAGACGGCCGACGCGTCGATGGCCGATCTGGCCGTCGATCCGGCCGTGGCCGATGCGGGGGCCGCCTGGCGCGCGTCCGCGGCCGCCTACCGGGTCGGTGCGGCCGCGTGCGCGCTCGGGCTCGGTCATGCGGCGCTGCTGGCCGACACGCTCGGGCTGGCGTGGCGCCGTGCCGCGCACGGCATGCCGCTCGCCGACGGCGGGCTCGATGCACACGCCCGCGCGTCCGACATGCTGCGCGCCGCGCTGCTGAAGATCGCCGCGGGGGTGGCGCCGCCGGACCTGACAGCGGTGTCCGGCGCGCTCGGCGCGGCGCTCGGCCGGACCTGACGCACGACGGGGCGCGACCGCAGCGGCAGCCCTTGTCGCGCGGGTCGGCAACACGCTGCCGACAGCGCCCGCGCGCGTGTTAGAGTGCCGTGTGATCCGCGTGCGTCGTTGCCAGCGTCGCGCGGCGTTGCTTGTTGATCGCGGCCCGGTCAGGTCGCGGCGTCTTTGCTAAAATTCAAACCATGTCAAAGCCTTCCGATCGCATCAATCTCACCAACCAGTTCCTGATCGCCATGCCGAACATGGCGGATCCGACGTTTTCGGGAACGGTGGTCTATCTTTGCGATCACAGCGAGCGCGGCGCGCTCGGCCTCGTCATCAATCGTCCCACCGACATCGACCTCGAATCGCTGTTCAACCGCATCGACCTGAAGCTCGACATCGAGCCGCTGCTGCACATCCCCGTGTACTTCGGGGGCCCGGTCCAGACCGAGCGCGGCTTCGTGCTGCACGAGCCGGTCGAGGGCGCGAACTACAGCTCGTCCATGTCGGTCGAGGGCGGGCTCGAGATGACGACGTCGAAGGACGTGCTCGAGGCGGTCGCGACGGGCACCGGCCCGAAACGCTTCCTGCTGACCCTCGGCCATGCAGGCTGGGGCGCCGGTCAGCTCGAGGAAGAAATTTCCCGCAACGGCTGGCTGACGGTCGCCGCCGATCCGCGCATCGTGTTCGACACGCCGGCCGAGGAGCGCTTCGAAGCCGCACTGGGCCTGCTCGGCGTCAGCTCGTCGATGCTGTCCGGCGAAGCAGGGCACGCATGAGTGGCGCGAGCGCGCGCGATGCGACGCTCCTGGCGTTCGACTACGGCGAAAAGCGAATCGGGGTCGCGATCGGCAATGCGCTGACGCGCTCGGCCCGCGCGCTCGTCGTCATCCAGAACCTGAACCGCGAACACCGCTTCAAGGCGGTCGGCGACCTGCTGGCCGAATGGCGGCCGGACGCGCTCGTCGTCGGCCTGCCGATGCATCCGGACGGCACGCCGCACGAGATGACGCAGCAGGCGAAGCGCTTCGGCAACCAGCTGAACGGCCGCTTCGGGCTGCCCGTCACGTGGGTCGACGAACGCTATTCGTCGGTCGAGGCCGAGGCCGGGCTGCGCGAGCGCAACGTGCGCGGGCGCGCACGTGCCGAGATGCTCGACGCCGAGGCCGCGCGCGTGATCCTTCAACAGTATCTCGATCAATTGTCCGACCATGAGCACCATTGACGCCGACGCGCTCTACCGCGTCCTGCTCGACCAGATCCGCGACGCATACGGCACGGCCTTCGCCGAGCCGGGCGGCCCGCGGCTCGCCGGCATTTACAGCGGCGGCGCGTGGCTCGCCGAGCGCCTCGCGCGCGATCTCGGCGCGCCGGCGTTCGGCGTCGTGAACGTCGCGCTGCATCGCGACGACTACGCGAAGAAGGGGCTGCACAGCCAGGCCAGCCCGACGTCGCTGCCGTTCGACGTCGACGGCGCGCGCATCGTGCTCGTCGACGACGTGCTGTACACCGGGCGCACCGTGCGCGCCGCGCTCAACGAACTGTTCGACTACGGCCGTCCGGCCGCGGTCGAGCTCGCGGTGCTCGCCGATCGCGGCGGCCGCGAGCTGCCGGTCGCCGCGCGCTTCGCGGGCGGCACGCTCGACGTGCCGGCCGATGCGACGCTCGTGCTCGCGCGCGACGAAGCCGCGCAGCTGACGCTGCGCATCGAGGCGCACGGCGCCTGACTGAACCGCGAAACCGTATCCCGGGCCGCCGGTTCGTGCCGCGGCCCGTTTGCATAGTTGGAATCACGCACACCATGACTACCGACACCACTGGCCGCACCGGCAATCCCGCTGCTGCCGCGAGCCCCGAGCGGTTCCGCTACGGTTTCCTGAAGGGCAACCCGCAGCTCACGAAAAACGGCGAGCTGAAACACCTGCTGTCGATCGAGGGGCTGCCGCGCTCGATCGTCAACCACATTCTCGATACGGCCGAGCAGTTCGTCAGCGTGACGGACCGCGAGGTGAAGAAGGTTCCGCTCCTGCGCGGCAAATCGGTGTTCAACCTGTTCTTCGAGAACTCGACGCGCACGCGCACGACCTTCGAGATCGCCGCGACGCGCCTGTCGGCCGACGTGCTGAACCTGAACATCAACGCGTCGTCGACGAGCAAGGGCGAGTCGCTGCTCGACACGATCAACAACCTGTCGGCGATGCACGCCGACCTGTTCGTCGTGCGCCACGCGTCGAGCGGCGCGCCGTATCTGATCGCCGAGCACTGCGCGCCGCACGTGCACGTGATCAACGCCGGCGACGGCCGTCATGCGCACCCGACGCAGGGCCTGCTCGACATGTACACGATCCGTCACTACAAGCGCGACTTCACGAAGCTGCGCGTGGCGATCGTCGGCGACATCCTGCATTCGCGCGTCGCGCGCTCCGATATTCACGCGCTCACCACGCTCGGCGTGCCGGAAGTGCGCGCGATCGGCCCGCGCACGCTGCTGCCAGGCGGTCTCGAACAGATGGGCGTGAAGGTGTTCCACAACCTCGACGAAGGGCTGAAGGGCGTCGACGTGATCATCATGCTGCGCCTGCAGAACGAGCGAATGAGCGGCGCGCTGCTGCCGTCCGCGCAGGAATACTTCAAGACGTGGGGCCTGACGCCCGAGCGCCTCGCGCTCGCCGCGCCCGACGCGATCGTGATGCACCCGGGCCCGATGAACCGCGGCGTCGAGATCGACTCGCAGGTCGCCGACGGTCCGCAGTCGGTGATCCTCAACCAGGTCACGTTCGGCATCGCCGTGCGGATGGCGGTGATGGGCATCGTTGCCGGCAACAGCGACTGAGCCCGTCTTCGCGCATCCTTATCCAGGCATTCAACGCATTCAACGCATTCACAGACAGCGCATGAAGATTCATATCCAAGGCGGCACGCTGATCGACCCGGTCGCCGGCACCGAACGGCAGGCCGACGTATTCGTCGCGGACGGCAAGATCGCCGCGATCGCGGCGGCTGGTGCGGCGCCGGCCGGTTTCAACGCGGACAAGACGATCGACGCGGCGGGCCTGATCGTCGCCCCTGGTCTCGTCGACCTGTGCGCGCGCCTGCGCGAGCCCGGCTACGAGCACAAGGCGACGCTCGCGTCCGAGATGGCCGCGGCCGTCGCCGGCGGCGTCACGACCCTCGTGTGCCCGCCGGACACCGACCCCGTGCTCGACGAGCCGGGCCTCGTCGAGATGCTCAAGTTCCGCGCCCGCAACCTCCGCCAGGCGAACGTCCATCCGCTCGGCGCGCTCACCGTCGGCCTCAAGGGTGAAGTGATCACCGAGATGGTCGCGCTGACCGAGTCGGGCTGCGTCGGTTTCACGCACGCGAACGTGCCGGTGCGCGACACGCAGGTGTTGCTGCGTGCGCTGCAGTACGCGAGCACCTACGGTTACACGACGTGGCTGCGTCCGCTCGACGCGTTCATCGGCCGTGGCGGTGTCGCGGCGAGCGGCGCGCTCGCGTCGCGGCTCGGGCTGTCCGGCGTGCCGGTCGCGGCCGAGACGATCGCGCTGCACACGATCTTCGAACTGATGCGCGTGACGGGCGCGCGCGTGCACCTCGCGCGGCTGTCGTCGGCGGCGGGCCTCGCGCTCGTGCGCGAGGCGAAGGCCGAGGGGCTGCCCGTGACCTGCGACGTCGGCGTGAATCACCTGCATCTGATCGACGTCGACATCGGCTATTTCGATTCGCAGTTCCGGCTCGATCCGCCGCTGCGCGGCGAGCGCGATCGCGAAGCGATCCGCGCGGCGCTCGCCGACGGCACGATCGATGCGATCTGCTCCGATCACACGCCGGTCGACGACGACGAGAAGCTGCTGCCGTTCGCCGAAGCGACGCCCGGTGCGACGGGGCTCGAACTGTTGCTGTCGCTGACGGTGAAGTGGGCCGACGAAACCAGGACGCCGCTCGCGCAGGCGCTGCGCCGCATCACCGCGGCGCCGGCCGACGTGCTGCAACTGCCGGCCGGGCGTCTTGCCGAAGGCGGCGCGGCCGATCTGTGCGTGTTCGATCCGCGCGCGCACTGGCGTGTCGAGCCGCGCGCGCTGAAGAGCCAGGGTCACAATTCGCCGTTCCTCGGCTACGAACTGCCGGCTTGCGTGCGTGCGACGCTCGTGGCCGGGCAGGTCGCGTTCGAGCGCCACTGAACCACGCCGGATCTTCGCCATGATCGCACTTCGCAAGCTGCGTCTCGTCTTTCACCTGCTGCGCGGCATGGCGACCGTCGCGCTGCGCTTTTCGCACGTGAGCGCCCCGCGGCGCCTCGAGCTCACGCGCCGCTGGTCGCTCAAGCTGTTGCGGATCTGCGGGATGCGGCTCGTCGTCCACAACGACGGCGCGCGCCTCGACGCGGGCGCGCTCGTCGTCGGCAACCACGTGTCGTGGCTCGACATCTACACCGTCAATGCGTGGCGGCCGACGCCGTTCGTGTCGAAGGCCGAGGTGCGGCAGTGGCCGGTGGTCGGCTGGCTGGCCGAGAAGCTCGACACCGTGTTCCTGCAGCGCGAGAAGCGTACCGAGGCGATGCGCGTCATGCACGAGATGGCGGAGCGGCTGCGCAACGGCGGCGTGATGTGCGTGTTTCCGGAAGGCACGACGTCGGATGGGCAGGGGCTGCTGCCGTTTCACGCGAACCTGTTCCAGGCGGCGGTGTCGGCAGGCTGCGCGGTGCAGCCGATCTGCCTGATGTACGAGGATGCCCAGGGGCGGCAGTCTGTCACGCCGGCCTATACGGGCGAACTGTCGCTCGGCAAGTCGCTCGACATGGTGTTGCGCGGCGGCCCGCTGGTCGCGCATCTGTACGTGTGCGAGCCCATTGCGCCGGGTGGCGACCGTCGCGCGACCTCTGCCGCCGCGCGTGACGCGATCGCCGCTGCGCTCGAGGCGATGCAGGCGAAGGTCGGCAAGCCGTCGCCCGACGCGCTCGCGGAGCTCGAGAAGCATGCGTATCCGGTGACCGAAGTCGGTGCCGGGGCCACGGGCGATGCGGCGGCCGAGGAGCCGGTGGCGGGGCGCGAGGGGTAAGGCTTCATTGCGCCCCGGTGCGACGCGGGCAGGCTATTCGCCGCCCGGCGCACGGCATGCTTCGCACTGCACCTGCGTGACCGTGCGTTGCGCCGGGTCGGCCGTCAGTCGTACGGCCGACAACCGATTTCCCCACACGCATCCGGAATCGAGCGCGACGATATTGTCGCGCAGCATCAGGCCGAGCGCGGCCCAGTGCCCGAATACGACGGTCACGTTTTCGGTGCGGCGCGCCGGTGCGTCGAACCACGGCACGTAGCCGGGCGGCGCGCTGTCGGGGCCGCCGTTCGCCTTGAACTCCATCGCGCCGTCCGGTGTGCAGAAGCGCAGGCGCGTGAACGCGTTGAATGCGACGCGCATCCGGTCGCGTTTCTTGAGGTTCGGACTCCATTGGTTCGGCTCGTTGCCGTACAGGCCTTGCAGTGTGTCGCGCCAATCGGGGGCGCGCAGCGCGCGTTGCAGCTCGTCCGCGAGTTCCAGTGCGAGCGTGGTGTCCCATTGCGGCAACACGCCTGCGTGGACGAGCAGCATCCCGTCCTCGAAGTGCGTAAACGGGCGGTGGCGCACCCAGTCGAGCAGTGCATCGGCGTCGGGCGCGTCGACAATCTCGCCGATCGTGTCGCCCGGGCGTTCCGTGCGGATGCCGGCCGAGACGGCGAGCAGGTGGAGGTCGTGGTTGCCGAGCACGACGGTCGCGCGCGGGCCGAGGTCGACCATCGCACGCAGCGCGGCGAGCGAGTCAGGGCCGCGGTTGACGATGTCGCCGGCGATCCAGAGTGGGGTGTCGGCGGGGGCTGAAAGCTTTTCGATCAGCGACTGGAAAGCTGAATGACAGCCTTGGATGTCGCCGATGGCGATGGGGGGGCGGGTCATGAGAGGCGGATCCTGCAGGTTTCTCGCATAAGGGAAAAACACTCGGAATTTCACCGAAATGTCGCGTACGTCGTTCTCCGAAATGTGATTGATGTAACAGGAAATTCCATTCTCGACAAGGGTGCGGAGCGCTGTATCAAGTTGTTAGCGGCATGGCTTTTGCGACGGCTGGCTCCCTATAATTGTCATTTTCCCGGACAAAATTAGCACTTCATGACTTTGGCGGTCATGCCGACCGGTTAAAATTCCCGGTCTGACGTGGCGACCATGGCCACTTGCTTCGAATTTGATGCGGCGGCGCCTGGAATGCGCGCCGCACACTACCAACGAGGGAACCTCATGATTCTGGTTACGGGCGGCGCGGGCTTTATCGGTGCCAATTTCGTACTCGACTGGCTCCGTGACTCTGACGAGGCTGTGCTGAACGTCGACAAGCTGACGTATGCGGGCAATCTGCGGACGCTGCAATCGCTTGACGGAGATGCGAAGCATGTGTTTGCACGCGTCGACATCTGCGACCGCGCGGCGCTCGACGCCCTGTTCGCCGAGCACAAGCCGCGCGCGGTGCTGCACTTCGCCGCCGAAAGCCACGTTGATCGCTCGATCCACGGCCCGGCCGATTTCGTGCAGACCAACGTCGTCGGCACGTTCACGCTGCTTGAGGCGACCCGCCAGTACTGGAACGGGCTGAACGACGCCGACAAGGCGGCGTTCCGCTTCCTGCACGTGTCGACCGACGAGGTGTTCGGCTCGCTGTCGGCAACCGATCCGCAATTCTCCGAGACGACGCCGTACGCGCCGAACAGCCCGTATTCCGCGACCAAGGCCGGCTCGGATCATCTGGTGCGTGCATACCATCATACGTACGGTTTGCCGACGCTGACGACGAACTGTTCGAACAACTATGGTCCGTACCAGTTCCCCGAGAAACTGATTCCGCTGATGATTGCGAACGCGCTCGCCGGCAAGCCGTTGCCTGTGTACGGCGACGGCCAAAACGTGCGCGACTGGCTGTATGTCGGCGATCACTGCAGCGCGATTCGCGAAGTGCTGGCGCGCGGCGTGCCGGGCGAGACATATAACGTCGGCGGCTGGAACGAAAAGAAGAACCTCGAGGTCGTGCACACGCTGTGCGATCTGCTCGACAAGGCACGCCCGAAGGCAGCCGGTTCGTATCGCGACCAGATTACCTACGTGACGGATCGCCCCGGCCACGATCGCCGTTATGCGATCGATGCGCGCAAGCTCGAGCGCGAGCTTGGCTGGAAGCCCGCGGAGACCTTCGAGACCGGTCTGGCGAAAACGGTTGACTGGTATCTCGACAATCAGGTCTGGGTCGACGAGGTTGCATCGGGCGAGTACCGCAAGTGGGTCGAGACCAACTATGCGAAACGCACCTGAGGAGAAACGCGATGGCACGTAAAGGCATCATCCTCGCGGGCGGGTCCGGCACGCGGCTGTATCCGATCACGCACGTCGTGTCGAAGCAGCTGTTGCCGGTGTACGACAAACCGATGATCTACTATCCGCTATCGACGCTGATGGTCGCGGGCATTCGTGACGTACTGATCATCTCGACCCCGCAGGATACGCCGCGCTTCGAGTCGATGCTCGGCGACGGCAGCCAGTGGGGGATGAACATTCAATACGCGGTGCAGCCATCGCCGGATGGGCTTGCGCAGGCGTTCATCATCGGCAAGGAATTCGTCGGCAACGATCCGTCGGCGCTGATCCTCGGCGACAACATCTTCTACGGCCACGATCTCGCGAAGCAGCTCGAGCGCGCGCATGCGCAGGAAAGCGGCGCGACGGTGTTTGCGTATCACGTGCACGATCCGGAGCGTTATGGCGTCGTCGAATTCGACAATTCGTTCCGCGCCGTGTCGATCGAAGAGAAGCCTGCGCAGCCGCGTTCGAACTATGCGGTGACCGGTCTGTACTTCTACGACAATCGCGTGTGCGATATCGCGGCCGACATCAAGCCGTCGCCGCGCGGCGAGTTGGAAATCACCGACGTCAATTCGCGCTATCTCAAGGATGGCTCGCTCAATGTCGAGATCATGGGGCGTGGCTATGCGTGGCTCGATACCGGTACGCACGATTCGCTGATCGAGGCGGCCAGCTTCATCGCGACGCTGCAGAAAAGGCAGGGTCTCGTGGTTGCGTGCCCGGAAGAAATTGCATACCGCCGCGATTGGATCGACGCGGAGCAGGTGCTGAAGCTTGCACAACCGCTCGCGAAAAACGCGTACGGGCAGTACCTCAAGAACATTCTCACGGATCAAGTCGCATGGCCATCCAAGTAACGGCGACGGCGCTGCCGGAAGTCAAGATCATCGAGCCGAAGGTGTTCGGCGACGCGCGCGGGTTCTTCTACGAAAGCTTCAACGGGAAGGAATTCGCCGAGCAGGTCGAACCCGGCGTCGAATTCGTGCAGGACAACCATTCGCGGTCGTCGAAGGGCGTGCTGCGCGGGTTGCATTATCAGATCCAGCATGCGCAGGGCAAGCTCGTGCGTGTTGTCGAGGGTGAAGTGTTCGACGTCGCTGTCGATATTCGCAAGAACTCGCCGAACTTCGGCAAGTGGGTCGGGGTGGTGCTGTCGAACGACAACCACAAGCAATTGTGGGTGCCGCCCGGGTTTGCGCACGGATTCGTCGTGCTGTCGGAGGCTGCGCAGTTCCTCTACAAGACGACCGATTACTGGTTCCCGGAGCACGAGCGCAGCATCGTCTGGAACGATCCCGAAATCGGGATCGAGTGGCCGATCGATTTCGAGCCGCTGCTGGCCGCGAAGGATGCGGCGGGCAAGCGGTTGCGAGACGCAGACTGCTACGAATGAGGCCAGCCATGACAGCACGTAAGCAGCCGACGATCCTGCTGACCGGCGTGAACGGGCAGGTTGGATTCGAATTGATGCGCTCCTTGCAGGGGCTGGGGAACGTCGTCGCGCTGGATCGGAGCGCGCTTGACCTGAGTGATTTGAAGCAGGTCGCTCGCGTTGTGCGCGAGATCAAGCCCGGTCTGATAATGAACCCTGCAGCCTATACGGCAGTCGACGCCGCCGAATCCGATGTGTCGGGGGCGATGCGCATCAATGCCGAAGCACCTGGCGTGCTCGCCGAGGAAGCCCTGCGGATTGGTGCTGTACTGATTCACTATTCGACCGACTATGTATTCGATGGTACCAAGAGCATTCCGTACATCGAGGAAGACCAGGTCAATCCGCAGAACATTTACGGCAAAAGCAAACTTGCGGGCGAGCAAGCGATCGCCGCGGTAGGGTGCCCGCATCTCATTTTTCGTACGAGCTGGGTATATGGCTCGCGTGGGAAAAACTTTCTGCGGACCATGCTCCGGCTGGGCGCAGAGCGAGATGAACTGAGTGTGGTGGCCGACCAGGTCGGAGCGCCGACATGGTCGGTTACGATTGCTGCGATGTCGGCGCAGATTCTCGCTCAAAGTCGCGTCGCGGACGAGCGCGAATGGTGGGAGGCGCACTCCGGTATTTATAACCTAACGTCGGCAGGTGCCACGTCGTGGTGCGGTTTCGCAGAAGCGATTTTTGCGCACGCTCATTTGCCGAACAAGCCGATCGTCAAGCCTATCCCGACGACGGCCTATCCTACCCCTGCAGCGCGACCGGCCAATTCGCGATTGTCCAGTGCCAAGCTCGTGCAAACCTTTGGTCTCGAGGCGCCTGATTGGGAGCAAGCGCTCCGGCTCTGCCTTGCCGGGCAATGAGCATTGTCGGAAGCCGGGTAAGGAATTGGAGTGTTCATGATTTTCGGTGATTGTGGTGGTGTCGCATCCGGCGCGAAATTTCCCAATGGCGCCGCCATTCCGCTTGAGCAGATGCAGCGGTCGAGCGTATTGGTGGTCGGTGACGTCATGTTGGACCGCTACTGGTTCGGTAACGTAGACCGGATTTCTCCAGAGGCGCCGGTGCCGGTGGTGCATGTCCAGCGTACCGAGGAGCGGTTGGGGGGGGCCGCGAACGTCGCGTGCAATATCGTGGGGCTCGGCGCGCGTGCGTCACTGATTTGTGTGATTGGCTGCGATGAGCCAGGCGCACGGATCATGAGCTTGCTTGAAGAGAGCAAGGTTGATGTACTGGCGGAGCGTGATGCGTCCATCGCGACGATCATCAAGTTGCGCATTCTTGCGCGTCAGCAGCAGCTGTTGCGGGCCGATTTTGAAGAACCTCCTGCGAAAGAGATATTGCTCGCGGGATTGTCTCGTTTCGAGGAGAGCGTCCGGGACGCTTCAGTCGTTCTGCTGTCGGATTATGCGAAGGGAGGATTGACCCACGTCTCACGGATGATCGCGATCGCTCGCGAGCATGGGAAGAGTGTCCTCATCGATCCAAAAGGAGCGGACTGGGAGCGCTACAGCGGGGCGTCGCTTATTACGCCCAATCGCGCGGAGTTGCGCGAGGTGATTGGGCAATGGCGTACTGAGGACGAGTTGCGCGGCCGAGTACAGCAATTGCGTGAGCGGTTCGCGCTCAAGGCAATCTTGTTGACTCGTTCCGAGGAGGGCATGACGCTCTACAGCGATGACGGAGAACTGCACGTTCCCGCGCGTGCGCGGGAAGTGTTCGACGTGTCTGGCGCCGGTGATACTGTCATTGCCACTGTTGCTGCGATGATCGGTGCGGGAGTGCCGCTCCCGAACGCCGTTGAATATGCAAATCGCGCGGCGGGGGTCGTTGTCGGAAGGATCGGTACTTCTCCGATTGGTTACGACGAACTCTTTGCAACCGAAGCCTGAGGTCGACCCGCCGTGGACAATTACAGAGATGCGACGTGGCGCAGCTCGCCGCAAGCGCTTTTCACCGTTGGGGCTGCTCGCTCCCGAAGTGTGTTCGGTGCGGCGTGCGCGTATGGAAGCGCGAGCAATGCTGGCCGGGTTTCCGACACTCCGGGGCCCTTGCCTAGCCAAGCACGAGCCTCGGCACGCAATGCATCGCTCGTGCTCGCTGTATAACTCGATGATGATCGGTATCGTCATCGTTTTCTATCGCCCGGACGCGGGTTGCGTTGCCCGGGCGAATCGGTTGGCACGATACGGCCGCTGTGTTGTTGTCGATAATTCGGAGCGACTGCAACTGCCGAGCGCGCTTGGCCTGGACGGTGGCGTGCACTACATTGCCAACGGCAATAACTTGGGTATCGCCAAAGCATTGAACCAAGGAGTCGATTTTGTCCGGGCAAACGGGTGCGACTGTGCGCTGCTGTTCGATCAGGACAGCCAACCGGCCGAACACCTGTTCGTTGAGCTACCGGCAGCATTGATGCGAGAGCTCGAAGCGGGACGAAGGGTAGCAGTGGTCGGCCCTGCATATGAGGACGTCCGGTTGGGCGGAGTCGCTCCGTTTGTACGATTCTCGTTCCCGAGACTGGAACGCGTTCCGGCGGTGGGGGATCGGCTACTTCCCGTTGACTTTTTGATCACGTCGGGCTCGTGTATCAATCTGCGTGCATGGGATGACGTTGGCCCGATGGACGAGTCGCTGTTCATTGATTTCGTGGACGTGGAGTGGTGCGTGCGGGCGCGAAGAGCAGGCTTTGAGGTGCTCGGCGCCCCTAACCTGCGTCTCGCTCACGAGCTTGGCGGCGAACCTGTCAATGTGTTCGGCAGGAATTATCCAAGCCACAGCGCGATACGTCACTATTACTTGTTTCGGAATGCTGTCGCTCTTTCGAAAAGAGGCTATATGCCGTGGAGCTGGAAAGCAAATGAATTGCTCAAGATGCCGGCGAGACTCGTGATTTACGGCCTGTGGCTCAAGCCCCGTCGCGAACACGTTCGAATGGCGCTGCGCGGCGTGTGGCATGGTTTGATCGGACGAATGGGGGCGCTTTGTAGCAGCTAGGGCAAGCGTTTGCTTTCTATGTAGGGCAGCACGGTATTAATGAACATAATCCACTGATGAAAAACGCATTTGATGATTTGATAAAAAGTCTCAAAGCCTATCGGCTATGGACATTGCTTGGCTGGCTGGAGGTTCGGCAGCGTTATGCGCGCTCGCGGGTTGGTCCGTTCTGGCTGACGATTAGCATGGGCGTGATGATTGCATCGATCGGTATCGTCTATGGTTCGCTGTTTGGCCAGAAGATGAGCGAATATTTGCCGTTCCTTGCGATCAGTCTCGTCATGTGGACTATGTTCGCGCAGACTGTGTCCGAAGGCAGCCTCGCTTATATCAACAGCGGAACTTATATCCGGCAGGCGGCGACCCCGAAGCTGATCTATATATTCCAAGTCGTTTGGCGAAATCTCGTGATCTTCGTGCACAATTTCGTGATTGTGCTTGTGCTGCTGTTGATTTACGGTAGTCCGAATTGGGAAATGTTGCCGCTGTTCATCCCCGCGCTCATTCTCTTCATGGTGAACGCGCTTTGGATTGCCATGATCGCGGGATTGCTGTCGGCCCGCTTTCGTGATTTACCGCAGATCATTGCGGCGCTCATTCAGATTGCGTTCTATGTTACCCCCATTATCTATCGACCGAACGCATTGACCCGATTCTCGTTCATCGTAGATTTCAATCCGCTTGCCCATTTGATTGAGCTGGTCCGGGCGCCGCTTATCGGACAGGCACCAAGCGCTGTGACGTGGTCTGTTGCCATAGGCATGGCCGTGATTGGCTGGAGTGTCGCGCTCGCGCTGACGGGACGCTACTTGAAGCGCATCCCGTATTGGATCTGAGGGGAAATCATGGCATTCATCGAATTGAAGGGCGCGACACTTGATCTGCCCATTTACGACGTCCAGGGGCGCTCGCTCAAAAAACAAGTGCTGCGTATGGGACGGCGCAACAAGATTGCCGAGGGCAATGATGGGGTGATTGTAGTGCGAGCGCTCGACAACGTAGACGTGCGTTTCGACAAAGGCGATCGCATCGGTCTCATCGGGAGAAACGGTGCAGGCAAATCGACGCTGTTGCGGACGATGGCGGGGATATACCCGCCGACGCTGGGAACCGTGACAAGCGAAGGGAAGATCGTTCCTTTGCTCGACATCAGTTTGGGAATGGACGATAACTCCACCGGCATGCAGAACATTCGTCTTCGCGGCCTGCTTCTGGGGATGACGGACGCCGAGATTCGCGAGAAGACGGCGGAAATTGCTGCGTTCAGCGAGTTGAATGATTATCTCGATTTGCCATTGCGCACCTACTCCAGTGGTATGCGGGTGAGACTCGCATTCGCCGTGTCGACGGCTGTGGATGCGGAAATTCTATTGCTGGACGAGGTCATGGGCGTCGGCGATGCATCATTTATGCACAAGGCGCAGGCCCGTCTTAACGAACTGCATGGTCGCGCAGAGATCGTGGTGCTCGCAATGCATGCCAATTCGGAGATCCGGCGAGTCTGTAATAAGGCACTCTGGATGGAGAATGGCCGCGTGCGCGCCTTTGGCCCCGTCGACGAAGTCATTTCGGCCTACGAGCTCGAAGTCTGATTGATGCGTCTCGATATCCAGAGCTGTTTTTCTCGTGACCGGTGGCGTGCGCTGCGTCAGGCAATGCAGGCCCGAGGTGGCATCGTGCCGACGCTGCGCCGCATCGCGGCTCTCGTTCGCGCGCAAGGCGTCAAGCGCAGCGCACTCAGCGTGCTTCGTCGAGCCATGGCGCTGTCGGACTATAAGCGCTGGGTTGGCGAGTTCGACACGATTGCGGGCCCGCAGCGGCAATGGATTATCGATCGGATGAACGAGTTTGATCGGCGGCCGTTGATATCAATTCTTGTACCCGCATACGATACGCCTGCGGAATTTTTGCGCGAAATGATCGAATCGGTGCGGCGGCAGGCTTATCCCAATTGGGAACTCTGCATTTGCAACGATGCATCGGTTGTACCCCATGTTCGACTTATTCTTGAGGAGTACGCGCAAGATGACCCGCGCATCAAGGTTGTACATCGGGAAAAAAACGGACACATCTGCGCAGCCAGTAACGATGCATTAGCACTTGCATCGGGCGAGTTTGTCGCGTTGCTCGATCACGACGATCGGCTTGCGGAACACGCGCTCTTTATGGTGGTGCTGTATCTCCATCGTTATCCGGGTGCGCGCATGCTGTTCAGCGACGAGGATAAGCTCACCGCAAACGGCGAAAGGGTCGAACCATACTTCAAGGGCGATTGGGATCCGTTTCTGATGCTTGGTCAAAACGCCTTCTCGCATCTGGGTGTGTTCGACACTGCTCTGGTGCGAGAGGTCGGCGCGTTTCGGGCTGGATTCGAAGGAAGCCAGGATCACGACCTCGTATTGCGATGCGCGGAGCGCGTCGGGCGCGACTCCATCGTTCACGTTCCGCACGTTCTATACCATTGGAGATCGACGGAACAAAGTACCGCGATGAGCATCGCCACCAAACCGTATGTGAGGGCGGCTACAATGCGCGCGGTGCAAGAGCATCTGAGTCGTGCCGGCCAGAGCGCCACGGTTGAGCCGTTGGCCGCTCATTCGTCGATGCATCGTGTTTGCTTTACGGTTCCGCACCCCGCGCCTTGCGTGTCAATCATCATCCCGACGCGAGATCGCCCCGAATTGCTGGAGCGTTGCATTGATACGCTCCGTTCGCACACGCGCTATCCTCACTACGAAATCCTGATCGTTGACAACGGTACGGCCGATCCGGTAGCGCTCGCGTTGCTGGAACGGTATTCGCGGCTGAGAGGCGTGACGGTGATACGCGACGGGCGGCCCTTCAACTACTCGGCCCTGAACAATCAGGCGGCTGAACATGCGACCGGCTCACTGCTATGTCTTCTCAATAACGACATTGAGATTACCGATTGCGACTGGCTTGAAATATTGGTCGGGTACGCTACGCAGCCTAATGTTGGTGCAGTGGGAGCGGCACTTTGGTATCCCGACGATACACTACAGCATGGCGGTGTTGTACTTGCAGGCGCGGCAGTCGCAGGGCACATGCATCATCGTGTCGGCCGACACGAATTCGGATATTTTGGGCGCGCCAAGCTCGCGCACGAAGTTGCAGCTGTTTCCGCGGCCTGCCTCGTCGTGCGTGCAGAAAGCTATCGGCAGGTCGGTGGCCTCAATGAAGATCTTAAAGTGGCCTATAACGATGTTGACCTGTGTCTCAGGCTGCGTCAGGCCGGCTACCGAAATGTTTACGTGCCGTATGCAAACCTTTGCCATCACGAATCGGCTAGCCGAGGCAGCGACGTGGCGGGTGAACGCGCACAACGGTTGGAGCGCGAGGCCGGTTTCATGAGGAGGGTATGGGGTGCGGCGCTGGAAAGCGACCCGTCGTATAACCCGAATCTCGCGATCCAAGATGGACGTTTTTTTACGCTCGCATTTCCGCCGCGCATCGGTCAATTTGATTAGCCGCGGTATGCATTTGCTGCAGGAGAAGTATGGAATATACCGGCGAACGTTTCGTGCCTGATCAGCACGGAAATATCGAACTCGAGCATTTGCATCGATATCTGTGTGCCGCTGCCCTTTGCGTTGACAAAGACGTGCTCGACATTGCGAGTGGCGAAGGATACGGATCGTCCCTGCTCGCCGGTTCGGCGCGCAGCGTGGTCGGTGTCGATATCGCGGAGGATGCTGTCGCCCACGCTCAGCAGCGATATGGTGCCGACAATTTGCATTATCGATCAGGTTCCGCGGCGTCGATTCCCCTCGATGATGCCTCGGTCGACGTCGTGGTGAGCTTCGAAACGATCGAACACCACGACCAGCACGACGAGATGATGGCGGAGATCAAGCGCGTATTGAGGCCAGACGGATTCTTGATCATGTCGAGCCCGGACAAGCGCGTGTACTCGGACATCCCGGGCTTTTCGAATCCATATCACGTCAAGGAGTTGACGCGCGACGAATTTATCGATTTGTTGGGCCGATATTTCAGTCGTTCTGCGATTTACGGTCAGCGTATCGCCTACGGTTCCGTTCTTTTGGCCGAAAACCTCGATACGAGGACCCAAAGCTATGCAAAGCATCAGGAGCGAGTCGAGTGCGCGCCGGGGTTAGTGGACCCGATGTATCTCATCGCCGTAGCGTCGGACGCTGACTTGCCTAAGCTGACCACTGGGATATTCGAGGCTGACATCAACGAGGCCGATCTTGTCGTGGAACTCCAGCGCGTCATTGCGGCTCGCCAGCACGAGATCTCGGAATTTCGGGAGGGGCGCGACTCGCTGGAAGCGGCGTTTTCACGGGTCCGCGAGGACAACGAGGGTGTGCTTGCACTAGCCGAACAACGACGACAAGCGCTCAATGAGATGGCGCGGGAGTTGAACGCACAGCGCGATCAATGGAAATCCAATGTGGAACAACTTCAGGACGCACTCGCGCAACTCGAGGCATCAGAACGCAGTCGTGATTGTGCCCGGGCGGCTCTCGAAGGGGCACACAGGGAAATTGCGGGGCTGCGGGCTGAAGGCCAGGAGCTGCGGGAATCGGTGACTCGGCTTAGCGGTGAGGTTGGCCGGCTTAACGCAGCTGTTCAAGCGTATCGCCATTCTTTCAGTTGGAGACTGACGGCACCGGTGCGATTCGTCACGTCCATGCTGCGGCGAAGCGTGCGGATTGCATTGATTCCGCTTCGAATCGTGCGCATGCTCGGGCAACCCAGCATCGTTCCGGTCAAGCATTTGCGCGCGGAAAATGATCGCTATGTGAGTATAGGAGATGATCCGCAATTCGCAGTACGCCCGAACTGGCGTGGCTTTGCGCCAGGCTGGGCGATGGTGACGCTCGAAATGCGTACCGACGAAGCGTTCCCGAGGCCCGTCATATATGCGTTTGCTGGTGATGGCGGCCAGCAGACCCACGCCTACCCGATCTCCGATTCCGTCAATGGCACAATCAAACGCCTTATCGCGTTGCCCCCTGACGTCCGTTCGCTGAGATTCGATCCGACCGATCGTGCAGGCATTACGTTCGAAATTCGCGCATTGACCGTGCGCCCGCTTGGCAAGGCTGCGCTGGCGTACGAGGGATGGCGCGCACTCGATGCGACGCGGCGCCGCGCCGTGATCGGAGCATTGGCACGTCGTCAATTCGGCAAGGTGAAGGCCACACTTCGGGACGCAGTCGTTGGAAAGTACGATCGGGACGCATATCAGGCGTGGGTTGCAGAGCACGACACGCTCAGCGAGGCAGATGTTGCGCGCTACACGTCACTCGGCAATGCACTGCCGGTCAAGCCCCTTATCTCCATTTTGATGCCGGTCTACAATTCACGGCCGAAATATCTGCGTAAGGCACTCGACAGCGTCCGTGCCCAGACATATCGCAACTGGGAGCTGTGTATTGCAGACGACGCGTCGACGAATCCGGAGGTACGCGCGGTACTCGAGGAGTACGCTGGAAAAGACGACCGCATTCGCGTTGTGTTTCGGGAGGAGAACGGTCATATTTCGGCGGCGAGTAATTCTGCATTGGAAATCGTTCGGGGTGAATTTGTCGCTCTGATGGACCATGACGATGCAATGCCCGCTCACGCGCTTTATATGATCGCTGCGGAGATCAACTCTCATCCTGACGTCGACCTGATCTATACGGACGAGGATAAGGTCGATGAAAACGATCGTCGTCACGATCCGCATTTCAAAACTGATTGGAATCGGGAGCTCTTTTATTCACAGAACTTCATTGCGCACTTGGGTGTATATCGCACTTCGATTGCCAAGCAGATCGGTGGATTCCGTGTCGGATTTGAAGGAAGTCAGGACTACGATTTTGCGTTGCGTTTTCTGCCGCACACGCAAGCTAGCCGAATTCGACATATTCCGCGAGTCCTGTACCACTGGCGTATTTTTCCGGGCGTGACGAGTTTCTCGACCGACAATCCCGACAAGTCGGTGAACACCGCCCGCCGCGCGCTGGTCGAGTACTTCCGCGAAGTCGAACCCACATCCGAGGTGCTGCCAATCGAACGCTTCCCCGGCTGGTGGCGGATCAAGCGCTTGCTGCCCGAAAAATTGCCGCGTGTCTCGCTGATTGTGCCGACACGGGATCGCCTCGATGTATTGCGCGTAGCCGTGAACGGCTTTCTTCATGAGACGGACTATCCCGAGCTTGAGATCGTCGTCGTCGATAACGATAGTGAACAGCCCGAGACCCTCGAATATTTCAGTGAGATATCGATGGATCCGCGGGTTCGCATCCTCCGGGTATCCGGGCCATTCAATTTTTCCGAATTGAACAATCGCGCCGTCGAGATTGCGACCGGGTCGATTCTGGGGTTCATGAATAACGACGTTCAGGTCATTCATTCGGACTGGCTTGCCGAGATGGTCTCACAAATCAGTCAGCAGAATGTCGGCGCGGTCGGCGCGAAGCTGATTTACGCAAACGAGAATATCCAGCATGCTGGTGTTGTACTCGGCGTGTATGGTGTTGCAGCGCACGGACATCGGCACTTCCCGCGCGATTCGGTCGGCTATTTTGGTCGGCCGATGTTGGTTCAGAATGTCTCTGCGGTAACGGCGGCCTGCATGCTCGTGACGCGAGATGCATTCGATCGAGCAGGTGGATATGATGAGGTCAACTTGACGGTCGGATACAACGACGTCGACTTGTGCTTGAAGATTCGCGAAGCCGGCTACGATATCGTCTATACCCCGTTTGCCGAGTTGTATCATCTTGAGTCCGTTTCCAGAGGAGAGAACCTGAGCGCCGCGCAGATCGAACGCGACGCAAAAGAGCGCGCGTATATGCGTTCCCGCTGGAGCGATATTATCGATCACGATCCCTTCTACAACCCGAATTTGACTATTACATCAGAAGACTATTCGCTGGCATTCCCGCCCAGAACAGACAACGGATGTAACGGTGGGAGAGGTTGAAGCTTTGGCTAACGTACGAATTTCCAGCAAACTGAAACGGGTCGTGCGGCGTGTGGCTCCTGGTTTGGCGGATCGGCTAAAGGCGGCTCTGGTTACACCGCCCCCCCCGCTGTCGGTTGATTGGGGAGCCATTGAGAGCGAACTCACATCTGCCGGTGTCGAATTCGATCGGAGTCATGCGATCGATGCCGCGGCCGTCGCGGCGGTGGCGAAACAGTCAGCCGTTATTGTGATGAGCGTCGCTCCGTTCGATAACGTCGCGCAGACGGTGGATGCGATACAACGCGAGGGACTCGAGTTTGGCGAATTCGTTATCGTTGATGCAACAGCGGAAGAGCCGCGTCTTGTCGCGATCCGCGATCACGTTGCCGCATGGGGCCGGCGGTTGCCCATGACGCGTTTCAAAGTCGTTTCGTATGAACGACAGGAACTGCGATTTGCCGATGCGATCGAGTGTGGTTGGCAGGCGACCGCGCAGCCGTACTCGTGGATTGTCGGACGAAATAACGTGCCGATTGGTCGATGCTTCACTTACTTGATCAAGTTGCTATTGGCGTCGGAATGCTCGGCTATCGCTGTATCGCACTCCGCGGGACCGGACGGGCAGTTGCGTGGCGGATCCATTGACCCCGGCGCACTCCGCGATAACGTGCGCCATGCGATGCGGACGTCCGCTAGCTTCGATGTGCGGATCGACCAGGGAGGCAGCGGTCGGATTTCGGAGCGGCCGCTGATCGAGAGGCTCGCATCATTTTGCGACGGTATTTTCGGCGGCGAGCGGTCAGCGTTGGCGGACGATACAGGTCGATTGCTCGACGGTCGATTCATCAGCGATGTCGCAGTTTCGGACTTTTCGTTGAGCAAGCATGCGCATGATACGCCGCTCGTTCGCACGCGTGCGGCCGCCAGTCGTTCGTTGCGAGGAGCCGAGACCGACGCAGTGGCGCCGTGGGAAGCTTTGCATGATTGGCGCTGGCTTCTTGACAAGCGTGCGGGCACGGCCGTTCATGACGAACGCATCGAGCTGGTGTGTCCGTTTCATCGAGGAGATGTGGTACTTGCGGTGCAGGTCGCAGCGCATGTGGCGGAAACTGGTCGTCGCATTCGATTGCACGTCGCCGGCTCACTCGTATCGTGGGCTCGCGAATTCGCGCCCATGCTCGAGATCGAGTCCATCCCCGTCGGCGTCGTATCAGCCGAAGAGACGTATCCGACGCTTTTGCGTTCATACCAGTATGTCGCGCAGCGGGATGACGCGTCGCCGCGCATTGCGCGTTGTCATCCCACGAGGGGGCTGTCCGAGACTGGGGTGAACCTGCTCGAGTATATGCTGGAAGAAGTCGGACTTCCCCGTGATACCCGTCTGATGAACCGTCGCCCGGAGGTGAGCGAAAACGCGCGACGCATCGCTCGGGATCATCGGGCCACGCTGGGTGAAAATGTCATTTTTGTCCACCCGTTGGGGGGATGGGGACTGAAGTCGATCCCAGAGCATCTTCTGACCGAGCTTGCCGACGAAATTCATGCCGCAGGATTCCTGCTGGTACAGATAGGCGGAGCATCTGATCGGAAGATGCCGCAATGTGACGATGCGATCCTCGAGAACTATATGCCATCCCAGTGGCGGGAAATTCTCGAGCATGGACGCGCATTGCTTGGCGTCGATTCCTGGACATCGCATTTCGCTGCAATCCTCGATATTGCACAAATTGGCATGTATGGATCGACACATCCGAAGCATGTCAATACGAAGAAATGGTTTGTCGAACAGCGCAGCGAGTGCCTGATACTCGGTCCGATCGTGAACTGTTCGCCTTGCAATTCGCTAACCTGCGTCTCTTATCCAGATCGCAAATACTGTAGCGGATATGTCGTGGATCGCCCCGCGTTACGAGCATTTTTGTCACAACTTGGGGCCGGTGAAGCGAAGCTCGCCGAGCTTCCATCTGAATCTTGATGTCCGGCCGCACGATGGTCATTCAGTACAATCGTGCGGCGCCAAGCGGTGCTTCGGCTTGCTTTCATGTGGCGGGCCAGTCGCGCACACCGCATCAACTGCGGCTGGCCTGATCAGGAGCGCCGGTTTTTGTCCTCAGAGCCGATTGCCCGCATGGTGCGGCGGTCGACGTGCTAGTGGACATTTGGTCGTGAGATGCTCGAGCGTTTCGCATCGTACGCGTGCGTCATGATCGCCTCTCGGATTCGGTCGACGCTGCGGAAAAGACCGGTCGGGTGGCGACGGACATAGGGACGGGCGGCTTCAGGCGATGTAACGTGCATTACAATGACTCTTGTCATCTTGCTCGGTCGCGACATGCAACGCGATATCCGGCACCTTGGAGGCGCGTTGTTAGTCTGAACAAGCGCTTCGCATCGAACACGTGTATCGATCCCGATGGATTTCACCCAAGCTTTCCCACAGGCCAACGGGCTGTCTGTTTCGATAGTCGTCTATCACCCGGATGCCATGCTGCTCCAACGTACGCTCGCCAGTCTGGCTGCGGCGTGTCGCGAGTTACGTCGCGTGAATCCAGGATGTGCGATTGAGCTATTTCTCGTCGATAACGGCGGCCTTGGTCCGTCTGGGCCCGCGATCGACATGGTCGCCGAGGATGGCGTTCAGTGCCGGGTGATTTCCGGGCACGGTAACGTCGGCTACGGGCGCGGCCACAATATGGCGATCGATCTGGCGACGAGTGCCTTCCATTTGATTTTGAATCCTGACATTGATCTGGATCGGAGTGCGCTGATTTCCGGCTGCGACTTCCTGATGGCGCACCCCGAGGTGGGGCTGGTTGCGCCTTCGGTGGGGGATGGCACTGGGGCGCTCCAATACTTGTGTCGACGATATCCGGCGATCATCGATTTGCTGATCCGGGCTTTCATGCCGGCAGCCGTGCGACGACTGTTCGCTCATCGACTCGCCCGCTACGAAATGCGCGATATGGTGAACGACCGAGACGTCATATGGGATCCGCCGATCGTCAGCGGCTGCTTCATGTTGTACCGCACAGACATCCTGAAGAAACTTGACGGTTTCGATCCGCGCTATTTCCTGTACTTTGAGGACTACGACCTCAGTTTGCGCACGCATGAAGTGTCCCACGTTGCGTATGTCCCGAGGATGCACGTCGTTCATCATGGCGGGGGGGCGTCTCGCAAAGGTTTTGCGCACATTCGGATGTTTGCCGCATCGGCCCTCAAGTTCTACAACCGCTTCGGCTGGAAACTGTGGTGAGCCATTTGATCATTACCGGTGCAAACGGCTTTGTCGGTCGTGCGCTCTGCCGCCGTGCATTGAGGGCCGGACATACCGTAACTGCCCTGGTTAGGCGTCCGGGCGGTTGCGTCGCCGGCGTGCGTGAATGGGTGCACGATGCTGCCGATTTCGAAGGCCTGCATGCAGGCTGGCCAGCAGGTCTGGCTGCCGACTGCGTGATCCATCTCGCCGCCCGTGTGCACGTGATGCGTGACGAGTCGCCCGATCCCGACGCAGCATTCGACGCGACCAACGTCGCAGGCACTCTGCGTCTTGCCGCAGCCGCGCGCCATCACGGTGTGCGTCGAATCGTCTATGCAAGCAGTATCAAGGCAGTTGGCGAGAGCGATGGCGGGGCGCCGTTGTCAGAGGAAGCGTCTCCCGATCCGCAGGATGCGTACGGCCGCTCGAAGCTACGCGCAGAGCGGCAGCTAGTACAGTTCGGCGCGTCGAACGGGCTGGAGGTCGTGGTCGTTCGGCCCCCGCTCGTCTACGGTCCGACCGTTCGCGCGAACTTCCTGCGCATGATGGACGCGGTTGCGCGCGGGACGCCGCTGCCGCTCGGCTCCATCGCGGCACGCCGCAGCATCGTCTACGTCGACAACTTGGCCGACGCACTGCTGCAATGCGCGCTCGATCAGCGCGCGGCCGGCGAGTGCTTCCACGTGGCCGACGACGATGCGCCGTCGGTCACGGGCCTGTTACGGCTGGTCGGCGACGCACTCGGCAAGCCGGCCCGCCTGATCGCGGTTCCGTCCGCGGTGCTGCGCGCGCTCGGTACGCTGACTGGCCGCCGCGCTGCGATCGATCGCCTGACGGGGAGCCTCGAACTCGATACGGGCCGGATTACACGAGTGCTCGGCTGGCATCCGCCTTATACGACGAGACAGGGTCTCGAAGCGACTGCCGCATGGTATCGTTCGCGCGATACACAACAATAGCCGACATGCATTTCCCGATAACCACGTGGCCTGAAGCGGCCGCGGTGGCGCTGGCCGCTGCCATCGCCTCGACGGCCATCCTGCGCGTCCTGCTGGCGACCGGTCTGGCGTGGCGCCTTGCCACCGATATTCCGAACGACCGTTCGCTCCACACGCTGCCGACGCCGCGCGTCGGCGGATGGGGCATCGTACCGGTCTGCGTTGTCGCGCTGCTCGCGCTGGCACCGCACTTGTGGCTGATCGCCGCCGCCGCCGGCGGGCTTGCCGCGATGTCCCAAATCGACGACCGGCGCGGGCTCCCTGCCCGTGTCCGGTTCTCGGCGCACCTTGCGGCGGTTGTCGCGCTAATCGTTGTATTTCCGGCCGACGCGCCGTGGTGGCTGCTGATCGGCATCGGCTTCGTGATGGTCTGGCTAACGAACCTGTACAACTTCATGGATGGCGCCGACGGCCTCGCGGGCGGCATGGCGCTGTTCGGCTTTGGTGCGTACGCGATCGCGGCGCTTACCGGCCCGATGCCATCGCCAGATCTAGTCGTGGCCGGCGCAGCTGTCGCCGGCGCCGCGCTCGGCTTTCTACTGCTGAATTTCCATCCGGCCCGGCTGTTCCTGGGCGATGCCGGCTCGATTCCGCTGGGATTTTTGGCCGGCGCGCTTGGCTACTGGGGTTGGAGCGAAGGCGCGTGGCCAATCTGGTTTCCGGCGCTTGTGTTTGCGCCCTTTATTGCTGACGCATCTGTAACACTTTTGAGACGTTTGTTACGTGGCGAACAGTTCTGGCAGGCCCACCGGGAGCATTATTATCAAAGGATGGTTCGGGCAGGCGTAGGTCACCGCCGGACTGCTCTTTACTGGTACCTCATCATGCTCGCAGGCATAATCGTCGCCGTTTGGGCAAAGGGACGCCCTGAACTGCAGCAGTGGTTGTCGTTCTTCGCGTGGTACGGCGTCCTAGCATGTATCGGATTGGTGATCGACATGCGTTGGCGCCGGTATCAGTCGGCCGCCGAAAATAACTCTTGAGGTTTCCTGCCGATGTTGCGATCCAAAGCATCATGGCTTTCGCTGAGCGCTTTCCTGTTTGACCTGACGGCGGTCGCCGCCGCATGGTTGTTCGCCTATCTCGTCCGATTCAACGGAAGCGTTCCGCCTGATTTCCTGAGCGGCGCGCTGACTGCGCTTGTCTGGGTATTGCCGGTCTACGCGTTGATGTTCCACGTGTTCGGCCTGTATCGGGGGCTGTGGGTGTTCGCGAGCCTCCCCGACCTTGTCCGGATCTCGAAAGCGGTGGTCGGCGGCGGCGTGATCGTGATGATCGGGGCCGTGATGTTCCAGCCGTCACCGATCATTCCGCGCTCGGTACTGCTCGTGTCGCCGCTGATGTTGTTCCTCGCGATGGGCGGTGCGCGCGCGTTGTACCGTGCGACGAAGGAGTTCTACCTGTACGGCGGCCTCGTCGGGCAGGGCAAGCCGGTGCTCGTGCTCGGCGCCGGCACGGCCGGTGCGAGCCTCGCACGCGAACTGTCGCGCTCGGGGGAATGGCGTCTGGTGGGCCTCCTCGACGACGATCCGACCAAGCAGGGGCGCGAGATCTACGGCTACAAGGTGCTCGGCTCGTTCAACGACCTGAAGCACTGGACCGATGCGATGAAGGTCGAATACGCGATCATCGCGATTCCGTCGGCATCCGTTGAAACACAGCGCCGCGTTGCGACATTGTGCGTGCGCGCCGGCGTGAAGGCGATGGTGCTGCCGTCACTGACCGCGCTGATGCCAGGGCAGGGGTTCCTGTCCCAGGTACGGAACATCGACCTCGAGGACTTGCTCGGACGCGATGCCGTGACGATCGACACGCCGCACGTCGAAGCGCTGCTGCGCGGCCGCGTCGTGATGGTGACGGGTGCGGGCGGTTCGATCGGTTCAGAGCTGTGTCGGCAGATCCTGCGTTTTGCGCCTGCGCAACTCGTCGCGTTCGACCTCTCCGAATACGCGATGTATCGACTCGCCGAGGAATTGCGGGAACGCTTCCCCGACCAGCCGGTGATACCGATCATCGGCGACGCGAAGGATTCGCTGTTGCTCGACCAGGTAATGTCGCGCTACGCCCCGCATATCGTGTTCCATGCGGCGGCATACAAGCACGTGCCGCTGATGGAAGAGCACAACGCATGGCAGGCGCTGCGCAACAACGTGCTGGGTACCTACCGCGTCGCGCGATCGGCGATCCGCCACGACGTGCGCCATTTCGTGCTGATCTCGACCGACAAGGCCGTCAATCCGACCAACGTGATGGGGGCGAGCAAGCGTCTCGCCGAGATGGCCTGCCAAGCGCTGCAACAGACGAGCGCGCGCACGCAGTTCGAGACGGTGCGTTTCGGCAACGTACTCGGTAGCGCAGGCAGCGTGATTCCGAAGTTCCAGCAGCAGATCGCGAAGGGCGGCCCGGTGACGGTCACCCATCCGGAGATCACGCGCTTTTTCATGACCATTCCGGAGGCGTCGCAACTCGTGCTGCAAGCGTCGAGCATGGGGCGCGGCGGCGAGATCTTCATCCTCGACATGGGTGAGCCGGTCAAGATCGTCGATCTCGCGCGCGATCTGATTCGCTTGTACGGATTCTCGGAAGGGCAGATTCGGATCGAATTCACGGGACTGCGACCAGGCGAGAAGCTCTACGAGGAACTGCTCGCGGACGACGAGACCACCACGCGCACGCCGCATCCGAAACTACGGATCGCACGTGCGCGGGAAGTGCCGGACCATCTGATCGACGAGCTGTTGCCGTGGCTGATGCAGCACCGCGTGCTCACCGATGACGAAGTGCGGCGCGATCTCCGGCGCTGGGTGCCTGAATATCAGACGGCTGTGGCGCCGGTGTTGCAGAGTGTGAAGGCGCGTAGTGTCGGGTGAATCGGCTTGATACGCTCGCGCTAATCAAGCCAGTGTGTTGTGGAACTGTGCCGTTCAGCAAGTTGCTGAACGGCTTTTTTGTTGGTGGGTAGCGACAGGCAAGTGATGGTGGGTGACGTACGTTGGTGCATGTTGCAAGCTTGGCAAATAATTTCAGAATATATTAAGTTCGATACAAGTCGTAATGTTGGTGGATCCTTGTGCTTGCATTCGGTTTGAGAAATTAATGTGCAAATATTGCCCCCATCACACGTCTGAATTTAACAATTCATTAATCTTGATGAAGCCGAGTTGAGGTGATTGACTATTGGCACGCTCCTGCGTATGTTTGGCGACGGGGCAGAACTTGATTAGCTGGGGTACTTGCGTTCGCTCTTGCTTCCTTTCTTCATGTATCGGACACGTCGCGGGCCAATGAAAAGCCGCTATTGCCGACGCGCTGTTGTGGTAGAGAGGAAACCGTAAGAAATTTAATAAATAAATTGAGACCAATCCAATGAAAACCGGGCATATTGCACGATCTTTGATCGGGGCGCTTGCGGCGTTGGCGCTTGGTGGTTGCGGGGATGGCGATAATTCAGCTGCGGCTACGGCGCAGGCTTACAAGTTATCAACACTGCGTGCCGCGGGAAATGCTGTGGGCTCGACGCCGTTGAGCGCTACCGCACCCATTCACGTTGCGTTGGTTATGAAGCTGAATAACGAAGCCGAGCTCGACGATTTTTTACGGAAAGCAAGGACGCCAGGCAATGCCAGCTTCGGAGCCGTGCTTAGCTCGGCACAAGTCGCGGCGAGATACGCACCTACTACCGGGCAGGTCTCCGCCGTGAAAGCCTATTTGCAAAATAATGGCTTCACGAACATCACGGTGGCTGACAACAATCTGCTTGTTGAAGCCGATGCGCCAGCCAGTGTGGTTTCGGGCACGTTCCGGACGACATTGGTATCGGTCGCAATGGCCGATGGAAGTCAAACGCATATAAACACAACCGCCGAGACGGTGCCCAGTGCCATCAGCGGCATTGTTCGGTCCGTTTTGGGTTTGGATACCGCGACCCGCTTGCGCACACATGGTATTCGGGCTTCAGTCTCGACAAGCGCTCCTTATGCGAGCGAGTCGCCGACAACCGCGGCAGTAACGACGGGGCATAACCCCACGGCCTTTCCCGCCATCTACTCTGTGGGTAACACCCCGGCGGCCGGCAATATCACAGTGGGCATCATTGCCGAAGGAAATCTATCACAACCTCTTGCTGATCTGACTACATTCACAAATAACAACCGGTTGCCCGCTGTACCCGTTTCGGTAATCAATGCAGGAACGCCAAGTTCCGATACGAGCGCGAACGCGGAATGGTCGCTCGATAGCCAAAGCATTGTCGGTATGTCAGGTGGCGTGAGGCAACTCAATTTCTATGTTGCGTCATCCTTCGCATGGAGCGATATGGCCAGCGCCATTAATCGGGCGGTGTCGGACAATACTGCTCGGGTTATTAACATGTCGATTGGCGGATGCGAGAGCTTCGCGCCTACTGCGTCCATCGACCAGATGCTCAAACTCGCCGTAGCGCAAGGGCAGACATTCTCGGTGAGCACTGGCGATTCAGGCAGTGTTGCATACGGTTGCTCCGGAACCTCTGTGGAATATCCTGCTAGTTCGCCGTACGTCGCCGCCTTGGGTGGCACAACGCTGTACACGAACGCGGACGGAAGCTATGCCGGCGAGACGGCATGGAACGCGGGTGGCGGCGGCATCAGCGTCGTGGAACCCATTCCGTCGTGGCAGTCGAACGTACCTTCGCTCAATGGGCGAGCCAATCGCGGCACGCCAGACATTGCGTTTGATGCTGATCCTAATAGTGGTGCGCTGATCATTGTGGGGGGGCAAACCCAGCAATGGGGCGGGACGAGTCTGGCCGCGCCGTTGTTTGCCGCGACTTGGGCGCGCATCCTCTCCGGCAGTTGCGCGGCGAATCCGGGATTCGCACCGCCGGCCTTGTATGGATTTCAAGCGGCGACGCCGTCCATTTTCAGCGATATCTCCAGCGGTTCGAACGGTGCATATAGTGCTGGTCCGGGATGGGACTTTGTGACCGGTTGGGGCACGCCGAACGTCAGCATATTGCATGCTGCGATTTGCGTTCCCACGACGCCGATCTACGGCGGCAATCTCAACGAAGGAACAACGCTGAGTCCGGGCCAGATACTATATTCAGCCTCCAGGAACCATGAACTCGTCATGCAATATGACGGTAACCTCGTGCTTTACAACGTGGCTAATGGCGCTGCGATATGGAATTCCGGAACATCGGGAAATCCGGGGGCATATGCCGCTTTCCAGCTTGACGGAAACTTCGTTGTTTACGGAGCGGGCGGCAAGGCGCTGTGGGCCTCGTCGACCAACGGCACGCCTTATGATCAACATCTCGCCGTACAGGATGACGGCAACATGGTGATCTACGAGGCACATGTGCCTTTGTTTTCCACGGCGACCGCTACGACTGGCTATCCGAACTCTCCAAGCGGGCCTGCTGTCTGGAATGGCGGCACCACCCTCGTGAGCGGCCAGAATTTCACTTCGGGCAACGGCGCGAATGTTCTGGTCATGCAGGGCGACGGCAATCTGGTGCTGCTTCGCCAGGGGGTTCCGCAATGGAGTTCAGGGACTTCCAATCATCCCGGTGCGTATGCGGCGATGCAGACCGACGGCAATCTAGTCGTCTACAGTTCGGCTGGCTCCGCGCTATGGAATTCTGGTACGAGTGGGCATCCGGGGGCAGCTACTTACGTTCAAGACGATGGTAACGTCGTGATCTATGCGCAAGTGCCGCACTGGAGTACCAGTACTGCCGGACGCTAGCGATCTGTGGTTGACCGCGGCCAGCAGTAACACGCTGGCCGCCACCCCTCAATGCCCGCGCTTTTCCTTCCTCACCACCATCCACCTCGGCGCCCTGAACCTGACGATGCTGATATACAGCCACACGTAGGTCAGCGCGAACAGCACCACGAACACGAACAGGTGCACCGTGTGCCGCCAGAACAGCGTCGCCGGAATCACCGCGACGAGGCACAGCAGCCACAGATACGGCGACGTCAGCGAATTGCGCCGCGTGAGGTCATGCGCATGCTTCGTCCCGACGGCCCATCGCATCAGCCGCTTGTACACGAGCATGTGCAGGTGCACGCCGTCCGGAATCCCCGGCGACATCCCGCGGATGAACTTCTTCCGGTAGATCGAGAAGCAGGTCTCGAAGATCGGATACATGAACAGCAGCACCGGATACCACGCCGACACCTCGCGATTGCGCATCACCAGCATGATCGCGAGCTCGGCGAGCATGAAGCCGATGAAATACGCGCCGCCGTCGCCGAGGAAGATCAGGCCCGCCGGGAAATTCCACAGGAAGAAGCCGAGCACGGCGCCCATCATGATGATCGACGCGGACATCACGACCGCGTCGTTGACGTGGAATGCGACGTAGGCGAGCGACGCGAACATCATGAAGCTGACCATCGACGCGAGGCCGTTGAAGCCGTCGATGATGTTGATCGCGTTGGCCAGTGCCGCGACCGCGAGCACCGTGATGAACGCCGAAATGGCCACGTAGTGGAGCAGGAAGTCGAGCGGCGGCACGCTGATGCGCGTGACCGCGATCTTCAGCAGCCAGAACGCCAGCGCGGCCGCGCCCATCGTGCACAGCAGCCGCGCGCGCGGCGACACGCGCTTGGTCAAGTCCTCGACGAGCCCAGACAGGAACGCCGGCAGCCCGCAGGCCACGATGCCGAGAATGCTGCCGGCGATCGTCGGATAGCGCTCGGTCAGGAGCAGCGCGGCAATGACGACGCCGGCGAGGATCCCGATGCCCCCGACGCGCGGCACCGGCCGCACGTGGAATTTCTGCACGCCGGCCAGGTCGCTGTCGATCGAGAATTTCTCGTGCAGATGCGCATAGCGCACGATGAACAGCGTGACGAGCAGGGAGACGATGAAGCCGGATGCGAAGCTGAGCATGGGATCGCTCGAAAAATGGACAGCGGATTATACAAAACCGCGGGGGTTCCCCTCCTGCCATTTCCAGTGGTCGGCGCACATCTCCTCGATTCCGAGCGTCGCGCGCCAGCCGATCAGGTCGGCGGCGGCCTGCGGATTCGCGTAGCACTCGGCGATGTCGCCGGGGCGGCGCGCGACCAGTTCGTACGGCACTGGGCGGCCCGACGCCTTCTCGAACGCGCGCACGACTTCCAGCACGCTGTAGCCCTGGCCCGTGCCGAGGTTGACGACGAAGCTCGCATCGCGCTTCGCGAGCGCGTCGAGCGCGGCGATGTGCCCCTTCGCGAGATCGACGACGTGGATGTAGTCGCGCACGCCGGTGCCGTCCGGCGTCGGGTAGTCGGAGCCGAACACGCGCAGCTTCTCGAGCTTGCCGACCGCCACCTGCGCGACGTACGGCATCAGGTTGTTCGGGATGCCGGCCGGATCCTCGCCGATCAGCCCGCTCGCATGCGCGCCGACCGGGTTGAAGTAGCGCAGCGTCGCGATGCGCCACGACGGGTCCGATACCTCGAGATCGCGCAGGATCTGCTCGGCGATCAGCTTCGACTGGCCGTATGGGTTGGTCGCGGACAGCGGGAACGATTCATCGATCGGCGAGCGCTCCGGCACGCCGTACACCGTTGCCGACGAGCTGAACACGAACTGCCGGACGTTGCGCTCGCGCATGATCTTGAGCACGGAGAGCAGCCCGCCGAGGTTGTTCTGGTAGTACTCGAGCGGCTTCGCGACCGATTCGCCGACCGCCTTGAGCGCCGCGAAATGGATCGTGCCCGTGATCGGATGCGCGTCGAACACCTTCGCGAGCGCGGCTTCGTCGCACACGTCGACCTGGTGGAACGCCGGCGTCCTGCCCGTGATCCGCTCGATGCGCCGCACGGACTCGGCCTTGCTGTTGACGAGGTTGTCGACGATCACGACATCGTAGCCGTTGTCGAGCAGCTCGACGGCCGTGTGCGAGCCGATGTAGCCCGCACCGCCGGTGACGAGGATGGTGCCTTTAGCGCTCATTGCTCATGTGCTCCTTCAGAATGTGATGCCTGTCAACGTATGAATGGTACGCCTGTAGCGATCGACGACTGTCTGCTCGTCGAATTCGGCTTCAACCTTGAGTCGACCGCGTGCGCCCATTGCCATGCGTCCTTCCGGCTGCAACGCGATCATGCGGATCAACTGCTCGGCGAGGCTCGCGCTGTCGCGCACGCGGCACAGGAAGCCGGTTTCGCCATCGGCCACGACGTCGCGGCAGCCCGGCACGTCGGTCGCGACGATCGGGCGGCCCATGGCGGACGCTTCCATCAGCGTGCGCGGCACGCCCTCGCGGTACGACGGCAGCACGACGCAGTCGGCCGCCGCGATGTGCGGGCGCACGTCGTGCGCCTCGCCGAGATACTCGACGACGCCTTCGCCGACCCACGCGTCGACGTCCGCGCGGCCGATCGCGCTCGGATTGTCGACGCCGAGCGGCCCGAGCAACTGGAAGCGCGCGTCCGGGTAGCGGGCCCGCACGACGCGCGCGGCCTCGACATATTCGCGTACGCCTTTGTCCCACAGCAGCCGGCCGATCAGGATGAACACCGGGCCACGGCCGGCGGGCAGCGGAACCGGTGCGAACTGTTCGAGGTCGACGCCTTCGCCGTGCAGCAGGCGCGCCCGGTCGGGGTGCGCAAGCAGTTGCTCGTCGGTGAAGGTTGCGAGGTCGTCGCGGTTCAGGAACCAGACTTCACGCGGAAAGCGGAACGCGAACCGGTACAGGCGCTTCGCGACACTGGCCGCGCGGCTTTTCTGGATGAACACGTAGCCGAGGCCCGTCGTGACCGCGATCGACGGCACGCGCGCGAGCCACGCCGCGATCGACCCGTAGATGTTCGGCTTGATCGTGTAATGGAACACGAGATCGGGCTTGAGCGCGCGGTAATGGCGCACCAGCGCGGCGAGCGTGCCGAGATCCTCGCGCGGGCTCGTGCCTTTCGATGCGACGGCGAGCGCGACGTAGCGGCAGCCCATCTGCTCGAGCAGCGGCACGGTGCGGTCGTGCGGCGCGATCACGATGACCTCGGCGCCGCGCGCGACGAGCGCACGGATCAGCCCGTGGCGGTACGTGTAGATCGCCCAGGCCGTGTTGCAGACGAGCGCGATGCGCAGCGAGGAGGTAGCTGACATGAAAAAAAGAAAAAATAAAGCGTCGAATATGCCGGATGCGGGCTAGGCGGACGGGCGCGCCGCGAACAGCGTCCGCTTGATCTGCTGCAACGTACGGTACGGCGTCACGAAATGCAGCAGGTTCTTGGCGAGGCCGGCCCAGTCGTACGGGTTCAGAACGTTGAAGTGTCGCAGCAGCAGCGAGAGCGTCGATATCAGCTGGCGGCGGCGCTTGGTCGCGCTGATCCCGCCCTCGTTGAGCTCGTAATAGAGGCCGAGCTCGGGCAGGTTCGCGCAATCGTAGCGTTGCATTAACCGTAAAAAAAGATCGAGATCCTCGGCCGCGCGGTACTTGGCCCGATAGTTGCCGACTTCGCGCACCGCGTCGATGCGCAACATGACCGATGGATGCACGAGCGGCGAGCGCAGGAAGCGCGTGCGGCGCAGCGTGCGCGGATCGGCGGGCGGCGTCAGCATGAAGCGCGGCTCGCCGGCACGCGACACGACCTGGGTCCACATGCCGACGCAGGCCACGCGCGGATGCGTATCGAGATAGGCGCGCTCTTTCGCGAGGCGCTGCGGCGCGGCGAGGTCGCCGGCGTCGATCCGCGCCGCGTAGCGGAAGCCGCGCGCCGCGAGCGCGTCGATGCCGGCCTCGAGCGCGCGCTCGATGCCGCCGTTCTGCGGCATGCGCAGCACCTCGACCACGAGGCCGGGCAGGTCGGGCGCCGCGATCGGCGGCGTGCTGCCGTCGTCGACGATCAGCACGTGCACCGGCGCGTCCTCGCGAAACGACGCGAGGGTGCGGACGACGTCGTCGTGGCCGTTGTAGGCCGGCATCAGCACGGCCACGTCGTCGAGCGGGGGCGGGCAAGCGGGAGGCGTCATGGGCGCAGCTTGAAACGAATGTAATAAAAATTAACGGCGGCGGCGGCGACATAGCCGGCCGCCAGCCCGACGAGCGCGCCGTACAGGCCGAGCCGGGGAATGGCGAACACGTTGACGAGCGCGGCGATCGCGAGCGCGAGCACCCATTTCGCCAGCAACACGAATTTTGCTTGATATTTGAGAACGATAAGATTGCCTATCGCCTCGATGCCGGCCGGCACGGACAGCCAGACGGCCCAGCGGAAGATGTCGACCGACGCCTCGTAGCCGCGGCCGAACACCTTGCCGACGATGAGCGGCGCGGCTGCGTCCAGCACCAGCGCGCCGGCCGTCATCAGGCCGGCGGTCATCGCGATCAGCCGGACGATGTTGCGGCGCAGCCGCGCGATGTCCTGCACGCGGTACACGAACGCGGGCGCGATGGTCTGCGCGAGCATCAGTGCCAGCGTGATCCAGTTCTCGTTGAGCTGCTGGGCCGCGGAATATCGGCCGAGGTCGGCGAACGACACGTGGCGCTCGAGCATCAGGCGGTCGAGCTTCAGGAACAGATACATGCAGATCAGGCCGAGCCAGAACACGGTGCCGGCGGTGGCAAAGTGCCTGAACAGCGGTTTGTCGAACGTCCAGCCGAGCGTGCCGCCGTTACGATGGCGGTAGTAGAGCAGCAGCGCGAAGCCGATCGCGGCGGCCTCCAGCGCCCACAGCCACGCGAAGCGGGCCGGGCCGGCGGCTGCGCGGACCAGCAGCCAGACGAGCAGCGCCTTCGCCAGCGCGGTGAGCATGCTGGTCACGAGCTGCGGCTTGCTGTAGGTCATGCTCTGCAGCCACGCGTTGATCACGCCGACGAACGGCTCGCGGAACACCATCGTGACCGCGAGGCCCGCGAGCATCGCGCCGACGAGCGGGTCGAACGCGCCGGCGCCGATCGCGATCCAGGTCGCGACGAGCGCTGCGGCGGACACGCCGATGCGCAGCGCGAATGCGCTGCCGAGCACCGCGCCGAGTTGCGCGGGCGGTCGCTGGACGATGGTCGGAACCAGGATTTCGGCGCCGCACACCCAGGTGAGCGGTGCCAGTACGAGGAGGAGCGTATTCGCATACTGCCATTTGCCGAACACGTCCGGCCCGAAATAACGGGCCAGAAGACCGCTGATCGCGATCGCGACGCCGATCTGCGTGAGCCGTTCGAGCCCCAGCCAGACGAGATTCGCGACGGCCTTCGCGACGTCGGGGTTGCCGAATCGCTTCAGCATGCGGGGCAGCCGCGCGCGCGCGAGGCGGCCGGCAGGGCGCCCGGGGGCGGCAGGGTGGCGGCGGCGGAACGGCTAGGCATTAAAATGGACGGAATCCGCGTCATCAAAACCCGCGATTATAAGTGGGATCGGGGCCGCTCCAGCCGTCCCGTTCCTTGCAGCGCCGGGCCCGCATGTATGATGCCGGGCATGCGCGAAAGGCGGCCAGATTATTTTCCATGCACGCAACCGAGAGAGAATCGATGATCTCCCAATCCATCTTCAAGGCATATGACATTCGCGGTGTGGTCGGCAAGACGCTCGACGCC
>NZ_LOWY01000045.1:0-533 GCF_001524185.1 Burkholderia sp. FL-7-2-10-S1-D7
GCACCAAAGCCGTCCTCGTCGGCGATCTTGCTCTCCCACGCCAGCGTATCGCCATCCCAGCCGTACAGCGTGAAGCCACACTGCAGCTCGCGGTTGCGCTTCACGCGCTCGGCGCGGTTCCAGTGTGGGCCTGCCTCCCTTCTTTCCTCGTAGTGCGCCTGGCTGTGCTTGGAGAGGCGCCGCCCAAGCGCGTCGTAGGTATAGTTGACCTTCAGGCGCTCGTCTTCGTAGTGGGTCAGGCGGTCGAACAAATCCCACGTAAAACGGCCTTCCTTGCCGTTGTGCCAGCGCTGCGTGAGGTTGCCGCGCGCGTCGTACTGGTAGTGGGTGCCGGCGTATTGCTTGAGCAGGTTGTCCAACGCCTTGATTCGCGGCATGCGCTGTCGCTCGGCTTCGCGCTGCTCGGCCGGGTCGATGAGGTTGCTCGCCGGGTCGAAGTCAAACGTCTCGTGACCCAGCCGGCTGTGCGCTTCGAGCAGGCGGCCCACCGGATCGTAGCGGTAGGCAAGCTGCCCGCGCCGCGTGTCGTTGAT
>NZ_LOWY01000046.1:0-29699 GCF_001524185.1 Burkholderia sp. FL-7-2-10-S1-D7
ACGTCGACTGGCCTGTCGTCGGCAACCAGCTCGATCTCGTCGCTGTCCACGTCGACCTCGACCGGCATCAGCTCGTTGTCCACGGGCCTGAGCTCGACCGACAGCTCGGTCGCTTCGCTGTCGACTTCCACGTCGACCGGTCTCTCGTCGGCGACCAGCTCGATTTCGTCGCTCTCCACGTCGACCTCGACCGGCATCAGCTCGCTGTCCACAGGCCTCAGCTCGACCGATAGCACCGTGGCTTCGCTCTCGACCTCCACGTCGACCGGCCTGTCGTCGGCGACTAGCTCGATCAGCTCGCTCTCGACGTCGACCTCGACCGGCATCAACTCGCTGTCCACGGGCCTCAGCTCGACCGACAGCTCAGTGGCTTCGCTGTCGACCTCCACGTCGACCGGCCTCTCCTCGACCAGCTCGATCAGCTCGCTGTCCACGTCGACCTCGACCGGCATCAACTCGCTGTCCACGGGCCTCAGCTCGACCGACAGCTCAGTGGCTTCGCTGTCGACCTCCACGTCGACCGGCCTCTCCTCGGCAACCAGCTCGATCAGCTCGCTGTCCACGTCGACTTCGACCGGCCTGTCGTCCGCGACCAGCTCGATCGGCTCCCTGTCCACCAGCCTGAGCGCGACCAACAGCTCGCTCACGTCGTTGTCCACGTCGACCTCAAGCAGCGTCACGTCGCTGTCCACGGGCCTGAGCTCGACCAACAGCTCGGTGGCGTCGCTCTCGACTTCGACGTCCACCGGCCTCTCGTCGGCGACGAGCTCGATCAGCTCGCTGTCGACTTCGACCTCGACCGGCCTGTCGTCGGCAACGAGCTCGATCAGTTCGCTGTCGACTTCCGCGTCGACCGGTCTCTCGACGGCCACCAGCACGATCCTGTCGCTGTCCACGTCGACCTCGACGGGCCTGTCGTCGGCAACCAGCTCGATCACATCGCTGTCCACCTCGACGTCGACCGCGATCGAAGCCGCGAAGACGCACTACTACAGCGTCAACGACAACGGCACGCAGCAAGGCAACTACGCCAACAACGGCGCGACGGGCGTCAACTCGCTCGCAGCCGGCGTGAACGCCAGCGCAGCAGGCGCCAGCAGCGTCGCGGTCGGCGACGGCTCGAACGCGGCATCGACCGGCGCGGTCGCCATCGGCCAGAACGCAGCGGCCACCGGCGGCAAGGCGGTGTCGATCGGCTCCGGCAACACGGCGAGCGGCGACGGCGCGGTCGCGATCGGCGACCCGAGCATCGCAACGGGCACTGGCGCAGTCGCACTGGGCGCGAACGACACGGCGACCGGCACCGGCGCAGTGGCGCTCGGCAACGCGAACACGGCCACCGGCAACAGCGCGATCGCCCTCGGCAACTCGAATCAGGCCACTGCGGACAACACGATCGCGCTGGGCAACCAGGCTGTCGCAAGCGCCACCGGCGCCCAGGCCTACGGTTCGGGTGCGTCAGCCACCGCCGCGGATGCGCTCGCCTTCGGCACGAACGCGCAAGCCAACGTCGCGAACTCGATCGCCCTCGGCGCGAACTCGGTCACAGGTACCGCGGTGGGCACCTCGAGCGCCACGATCGGCGGCGTCACGTACTCCTTCGCGGGCACCTCGCCGGTAGGCGTGGTTAGCGTCGGCAACGCAGCCACGGGCGCCACGCGTCAGATCACGAACGTCGCGGCAGGCCAGGTATCGGCCACGAGCACGGACGCGATCAACGGCAGCCAGCTCAACGCGACGAACCAGGCGCTCAACAGCCTGTCCACGTCGACCGCGTCGAACATCTCGTCGCTGTCGACCGGCATCGGTTCGCTGTCCACGGGCCTGAGCTCGACCAACAGCTCGCTGACGTCGCTGTCCACGTCGACCTCGACGGCGATCACCTCGCTGTCGACGGGCCTCAGTTCGACGAACAGCAACCTCACGTCGCTGTCCACGTCGACGTCGACCGGCATCGGCTCGCTGTCGACCGGCCTGAGCACGACGAACAGTACGGTGGCCTCGCTGTCGACCGGCGTGACGAATCTCGGCGATCAGGTGAGCCAGTTGTCGACGACGATCAACAACAACAGCACGCGATCGGTGAACAACACCGCCGTCGCGGCCGACATGAACGGCACCGGCTCCGACCGGCCGACGGTCACCGCCGGCTCGAACTCGGTGGCGATCGGCGCGAATTCGAACGACGGCGGCCGTTCGAACGTGGTGTCGGTCGGCAGCGACACGCAGCAGCGCCAGATCACGAACGTCGCGCCGGGTACGCAAGGCACGGACGCGGTGAACGTGAACCAGCTGACGCAGGTGCAGACGACGCTGTCGACGGCACTGTCGGGCCAGCAGGCGCAGATCAACTCGCTGGGTTCGCAACTGCAGCAGACCGACCAGATGGCGAAGCAAGGTATCGCGGCCGTCGGCGCGATGGCGTCGATCCCGCAGCTCGATCGCGACGCCAACTTCGGGATGGGTGTCGGCACCTCGTCGTTCCTGGGTCAGAAGGCGATGGCGGTCAACATGCAGGCGCGCATCACGGAGAACCTGAAGGCGTCGATCAACGGCGGCTTCAGCGGCGGTCAGAAGGTGATCGGCGCCGGCATGCTGTACCAGTGGAAGTAACCCGTCGCGCCGCCATGCCGCCGGCTCACGAGCCGGACGGCACCGGGCGGCCCCGACGGCAGGACGAGCCCGCCGCGCAACGCGTGGCGGGCTTCAGTCAACCCAGGCATTGAGGACGTAATCGTGAACAAACTCGCTCTTGCGCTCGCGCTTTCCGCGACGGCCCTCGCCGCGTGCTCGACCGCATCCGGCCCGACCTACAGCGCATCCGAACTGCAGCCGCGCGACGGCGTGCGCACCTTCCAGGTGGACTGCCACGGCCTGCTGTCCGGCCCGCAGACCTGCATGAAGGCCGCTCGCAAGATCTGCGGCGACCAGCCGGTGCGCACCGTCGACTCGGCCCGCGCGCTGCGCGACGGCTCGGACCCCGCGACGCTCGTATTCCAGTGCGGTGCCGCGCCGGCAGCAGCGGCGTCGGCCGTCGAGCCGGCGCCCGCGTCGGTGCCCGCCGCGGTCGAACATGTGAACCTCGCGGGCGACGCGCTGTTCGCGACGGGCCTGGCCACGCTCACGCCGGCCGCCCGCGCGTCGCTCGACAAGCTGCTGAGCGAGCGCGAAGACCGCACGTACACGCAGGTGACGGTCACCGGCCATACGGATTCGGTCGGCCGCGACGCCGCCAATCTCGCGCTGTCGAAGCGCCGCGCGGAAACCGTCGCAAGCTACCTGAAGGCGCACGGGCTGAAAGCGCAGTCCGTCTCGGTCACGGGCCGCGGCAGCGCCGACCCGGTCGCGTCCAACGCGACGGCCGAAGGCCGCGCGAGCAACCGCCGCGTCGAGATCTCGCTGCAGCGCTGAACCGCCGGCCGTCGCGGGCTCGTGCGCCCCCGCGCCTGCGCGCGACAGCCCTCACCGGCACCTTGCTGCCCCCGTCGACCCCGCGTCGCCGGGGCCCCGGCTCCCGCGCCGGCGGCTATGTCAAAGTTCGTCAGCCCCCTCCACAAAACGGCGCCTTCCGTGCCACAATCGCCGCACACAGCTGCCGAGGCGTTCCGCCCGCGTCGCGTGCGGTGCCAGACGCGCCCGACGACATTCCGGAATCCGGCGGCCGCATCGCGATCCGCGCCGCTCGACGCGCATTCCAGTGCGCGCCGGCGCGAACGCGACCACGACAATCCACGGTGCGCCGTTTCGCGGCCACGGGCGGACACACGACGCCGCAGAGGAAACCAACCGGTGACGGACATCAATCAAGCCGCCTCGCGCGGCACCCGCAAGCAACGGCCGGCCGTCGGCATCTCGCTGTTTGCGCGGGACGGCCAGATGATCTGGGAAAACGGCATTCACCAGAACATCGCGTTCCTCGCGATGATGCTCAAGCGCTCCGATCGCGTCGGCCCCGTCTATTTCCTGAACGGCGGCGACGCCAACGCACTGCCGACCGGCCTCGACCTCGACGGTCTCGACGTGCCGCTCGTGAAGCCTGCCGACGTCACGCACGAACTCGACGTCGTGATCGAGATGGGCGCGCAATTGCCGGTCGAATGGCTCAGGCACATGAAGGCACTCGGCAAGAAGATCACTGCGTTCTTCTGCGGCCACATGTATGCCGGCGTATGCGAAACGCCGATCTTCGGCAAGCCGTCGGGACACATTTACAACGGTGGGCCGTTCGATGAGGCATGGCTGCTGCCGCAGTACGCGAAGACCAGCGCGCCGATGCTGCAAACCCTGTTGCGCGCGCCGGTGCACCTGATGCCGCACATCTGGTCGCCGTACTTCCTCGATCGCCGCATCGCCGCGCTGGCGAGCGAAGGCCTGACGTTCGGCTATCGGCCCGGCCGTCGTCCATGGAATCTCGCCACGCTCGAGCCGAACATCTCGGTCGTGAAGTCCTGCCACTACCCGATGCTCGCGTGCGACGAGTTCTACCGTGCACAACCGGACGCGGTGCAGCATCTGTTCGTCGTCAACTCGATGCACATGAAGGCGCATCCGACCTTCTTGCACTTCGCGAACAGCCTCGACCTGGTGCGCCAGCACAAGGCGACGTTCGAGCCACGCATCGACCTGCCGGGCTTCATGGCGCGCCACGCGGACGCCGTCGTGTCCCACCACTGGGAAAACGCGCAGAACTATCTGTACTACGACGTGCTGTACGGCGGCTATCCGCTGATCCACAACTCGACGCTGCTCGGCGACGCCGGCTACTACTACCCGGATTTCGATTCCGCCGGCGGTGGCCAGGCGCTGCGCGATGCATGGCTGCATCACGACGAGCGGCTCGACGACTATCGTGCGAAAACCGACCGGCTGCTGCAGTCGGTCTCGATCGACAACCCCGCGAACCTGGACGCGTTCGTCGCGCGCCTGGTCGCCTGAACCGGAGCATACGCATGTCGGACTCCAAAGCCCGTCGAGCACCCGGTGAGGGCAAGCGTCTCGTCGTCGGCGTATCGCTGTTCGTGCGCGGCGCCGGCCAGTCGCTGTGGGAAAACGGCATCTTCCAGAACTGCCTGCTGCTGATCCTGCTGCTACGCCAGTCGCCGCTCGTCGCGGAAGCCGTGATGGTGAACGGCGGCGAACAGCTCGCCGATCCGCAGATGATGCTCGGCGAATGGGACGTGCCGCTCCTGTCGATGGACGAAGCGCTGGAGCGCTGCGACGTGCTGATCGAAATGAGCGCGCAGTTCGGCGCCGACTACCTGCGCGCGTTCCGCGACCGCGGCGGCAAGGTCGTCACGATGCGGGTCGGCAACGACTACGTGATCGACATCGAGCGGGCGATGTTCGACAAGCCGTCGGGCTTCCTGTTCTCGGGCGCGCCGTACGACGCGGTATGGACGATTCCGGAATTCGAGCGCTCGTGCCTGCACTATTACCAGACGGGCCTGCGCGCGCCGGTGACGATCGTCCCGCACATCTGGCATCCGATGCTGTTCGACAAGGCACGCGCGACGCTCGGCGCCGGTTTGTCGTTCGGCTACCAACCGGGCAAGCCGCGCTGGCGCGTGACGATGTTCGAGCCGAACATCTGCATGGTGAAGACGAGCATCATCCCGATGCTGGTGACCGAGGAGGCATATCGCGCGAAGCCCGAATTCCTCGAGTTCGTGCGCGTGTGCAACACGCTGCACCTGAAGGAACACACGACGTTCGTCCATTTCGCGAAGAGCCTCGACATCGTCAACCACGGGATCACGACGTTCGAAGGCCGCTATGCGGTGTACGAGTTCATGGCCGCCTACGGCGACGCGGTGATATCGCACACGTGGGAAAACGCGCAGAACTACCTGTACTACGAACTGCTGTACGGCGACTATCCGCTGATCCACAACTCGCCGTTCCTCGGCAAGGCCGGGTATTTCTATCCGGACTTCGATTGCCAGGCCGGCGGCCGCGCGCTGCTGCAGGCGTTCGCCGAGCACGATGCGAACCTCGACGCGTACCGCGAGCAATCGAAGCACGTGCTCGACTCGGTCAGCATCTACAACCCCGACAACGTCGCCGCATATTCCGACGCGATCGCCGCGCTCTATCGCGACGCATGACGCGCCGCCTCCTCCGGACTCCGACATGAACGCATACCCGCCCTTCTCCCGCACGAAATGGCTGATCGGCTGCGCCATCGCGTCGATTGCGATCGGTGCGCACGCGCAATCCGGCGGCGAATCGGCCGACGCGCTGCTGCGCGATGCCGATGCGGTCTTCAAACAGCTCGACGCCGGGCAGTACGGCGCAGTGTGGAACGACTCCGCCGCGTTCGTGAAGGCGCACATCAAGCAGGAGCAGTTCGCCCTGGACATGCAGCGCGCGCGCCAGTCGGTCGGCATGGTCAGCCATCGCGGCTGGGCACAGATCACGCGGATTCGCTACGCGAATTCATCGACGACGCCCGACGGGCTTTATGCGAATGTCGACTACGCGACGACGCTCACGACCGGGACGACCGTATACGAAAAGCTGAGCTTTCGCCTCGACGACGACGGCCGCTGGCGCCTGACCGGCTACGTGCCGCGCCAGTCGCAGAACTACATGCCTTGAACCGCGCACCGTCCGCCCGGAGCAGCCGATGAAAATCAATGTCGCGATTACGATGAACGTTCAGCGCGACGCGACGCAGTCGATCTGGTACAACGGCGCGAACCAGCATTGCGTGTACCTGTACATGCTGCTGAAACGCTCGCCGCTGATCGGCGAAGTGTGGCTCGCGCACGACGACGGCATCACCGACTACCCGCAGGCGCTGATGATGGACGCATTCGGCGACGCGCTGCGGCCGCTGTCGGCGATCGTCCACCAGACCGACCTGCTGATCGAGATGAACGCGTTCATCGATCCGTCGCACGCGGACGCGGTGCGCCAGCGCGGCGGCAAGTGCGTGTCGTACCGCTTCGGCAATGACTACGTGATCGCGGTCGAGACGATCAACTTCGAGAAGAACAACTGGCGGCCGAACCCGAACCGCGTGCAATTCGACGAGATCTGGACCAACCCGCAGCACATGCACACGTGCGCGGCCTATTTCCAGGCCGTGTATCGCGCACCGGTGATCGAGCTGCCGCACATCTGGTCGCCGTACTTCATCGAACGCAGCCTCGACGCCGATCCCGAACTGAAGGCGCGCTTCGGCTACCGCAATCACGGCCCGGCCAAGCGCATCGCGTTCTTCGAACCGAACCTGAACGTCGTGAAGAGTTCGATCGTGCCGATGCTGGCCGCGAACGCGTGCTACGTCGAGCACCCGGAGCTCGTCGAGCACGTGTACATGACCAACACGTTCGACAAGAAGGAAAACGTCGCCTTCAAGCATCTCGCGCTCGGGCTCGAGATGGTGCGCGACGGCAAGGCGACGGCCGACGTGCGCGCGCCGTTCGTCGCGTGGGCCGCGCATCACACCGACATCGTCGTGTCGCACCACTGGGAAAACGGCCTGAACTACCTGTTGTACGACGCGCTGTACGGCAACTACCCGCTCGTGCACAACTCGCCGTTCCTGCGCGACGTCGGCTATTACTACCCGGACTTCGAGATCTTCGACGCGGCGCGCGCGATCGCGACCGCCGCGCAAACGCACGACGCGCGGCTCGACGATTACGCCGCAGCGGGCCGCCGCTGTCTGCAGCAGGTTGACACGCTCGCGGACCACAACGTCCGCGCGTATTCCGAGCAGATCCAGCGCCTGTTCGCCGGGCGCGCGCTCGGCTGACCTCCTTCACACGCGCCCGCCCATGAATCAGACCGTCCGCAATTTCGTCGTGATCGATTCGATCCACGGCCCGTTTCTCATCAACCGGCACTGCGCGTTGCAGGCCGAGGCGCTGATCAAGACCGGTCGGCCGCATATCCAGGGGGAACTCGACACGATCCTGCACGTGATCGACCAGTTGCCCGACGGCGCGATCGCAGTGGACGGTGGCGCGAATGCGGGGCTCGTGTGCGTGCCGATCGCGCATCGGCTGCGCGGGCGCGGCGGCACCGTCTATGCGTTCGAGCCGCAGCGCACGCTGTTTCATGCCCTCGGCGGGACCATCGCGCTGAACCAGCTCGACAACCTCCACTTGCTGAACATGGGGCTGGCCGCCGCCAACGGCACGATGAAAGTGCCCGACGTCGACTACGGACAGGATGCCGACTTCGGGCAGGTCTCGCTCGTCGACGAGCAGGCGTCCGGCGGCACGCCGACGCCGGTCGTGCGGCTCGATTCCCTCGGCCTGCCTCGGCTGGACTTTCTGAAGCTCGACATCGAAGGCATGGAGATCGACGCGCTGCGCGGCGCGCGCCGGCTGATCGAGACGCATCTGCCGTGGTGCTGGATCGAATACTGGAAGGTCGGCGAGGCGTCGATCATCGATACGTTCGCCGGTCTCGACTACACGTTCTACCGGATCGACGCGCTGAACATGCTGTGCGTGCCGAACCCGCGCTGGGACCGGCAGCGCCTGTTCATCTCGGGCGAACCGATCGGCAATGCATCCGCGCGCGCACATGACGACGCGAATGCCGTCGCGGCCGCCGAGACCGACCCGCCCGAAACGCACTGGAACCGCGCGCTCGAACACGAGGCGCGCTGCGAATGGGGCCACGCGATCGACCGCTGGCTGCGCGCGCGCGGCCGGGGCCTCGACGACGACGCGATCGCGTTCCAGCTCGCGTCGTGCTACGGCTTCGCCGGCGCGCCCGACGCCGGGCTCGCGGCACTCGAACGCATCGGCGACCCGGCCGCGCTGCCCGACGCGCTGCGCGGGCGTGTCGAACTCGCGCGCTCGGCGCTGCTGCTGCGTGCCGGCCGGCGCGACGAAGCCGCGCGCGCGACCATCGCCAGCGAGAACGTGCTGACCGCCGCGCAGTTCGGGCTGCCGATCGAACGGCTTTACGACGGCCAGCCGCTGCACGGCAAGCGACTGCTCGTGATCAGCTACGGCGGTGTCGGCGACCAGCTCCAGTACGCACGCTACCTGCATACGCTCGACGCGCTCGGCTGCGCGGCGGTGACGGTCGTCGTCCCGGCCGCGCTGGTCAGTCTGATGCGCCATACGTTCCCGCGCATCGAATTCGTCGGCGCGCACGGCGCGTGGGTCGACACGTCGCAGCTTGCGCACGACTACTGGTGTTCGTTCCTGGTGCTCGCCGCGCAGTTTGGCTATGCGCCTGCACCGGCCGGCGCGCCGGCCGCGTACCTGTCGTGCCCGCCCGAACGGGCGGCCGCCTGGCGCGAACGCGTCGCGCGCGACGGCAACGCACCGGGCACGCGTCGCATCGGCCTCAACTGGCGCGGCCGCGCCGAAAGCGATACGCGCTTCCTGCGCGCGGCCAGCCTGCGCGATCTCGCGCCACTCGCGCGACTGCATGGCCATGCCGCGTACTGCATCAACCGCGACATCGCCGCGCACATCGAGCCGTCGGATTTGCCGGTCACGTTCCCGCATCACGCGATCGACGATTTCAGCGATCTGGCCGCGCTGATGCTCGCGATGGATGCCGTGGTCACCACCTGCACCGTGCACATCCACCTGGCCGGCGCGCTGGGTGTGCCAGCGGTTCTGCTGCTGAGCCCGAAAGCCGATGCGCGCTGGGAAACCGGCTCGCGTACCGCGCTGTATCCGGGCATCCGGATCGTGCGCGCAGCGCGTCCGGGCCAATGGGACGATGCGGTCGATCGCGCGCTGGCGTTCGTGCTCGGGGAATTCGGAAAAGACTGACGGGGTGCCTGGCGGGCGCCGCACGCCCGTGATCGGCGAGCGTCAGGCGCGGCGCGCGAGCGGACGCCAGGGCGGCACCGGGTCGCCGCCGTGCGTGGCAAACAGGCGGCCATGCCGGCGTCCGATCCGCACGAGCCCCGCGAAACAGCGGAGCGCGGCACGGCTGGCCTGGCCGGCGTGCCGCGCGAGGCTGCCGGATACACCGCGCGCAATCGCCGAATCGTCGCCGCAGGCGCCCGCAAACACGCCGGCATAGTAGTGCCGCGCCGCGAGTTCGCGGCCGTCGGCGTCGAGCGGCTTCATCCGGTGAATGCGGTGCGCAACGGCCTTCAGGCCATCGAGATACGGTGCGATGTCGAACCGCGCATCGGTCGATTCGGCGCCGAGCTCCCGCAGCATGTCTGCCAGTTCGGCGATCGCGACGAGTTCGCACGCATCGGCCGCCCGCGTGCCCGTTCCGTGCCCGGCTTTCGTCGTCGCCATACCCACGCCCCTTTCCGATCCTTCGTTGCCCTGTGCCGGCACGCCGCGCCCGCGCCGCGGTGTCATGCGGCGGCCGGTGACCGCCATGTAAAGCGGATGCCCTGCGCCCAGGCGACGCCGGAATCGAGGATGATCTGCCGGTCGACCTCGTTCTCCACGCCTTCGACGACGACATGCCGCGCGCTTTCGTGCGCGAACGCGATCAGCCGGCGAAACTGGTAGCGCCCGATCGCGTTGCGCTTGATCAGCGACAGGACCGACCTGTCGAGCTTCAAGATGTCGGGGTTGCCGACCACCAGGTTGTTCAATGCGCTGAAGCCGACGCCGAAGTCGTCGATCGCGACACGGCACCCGGTCTGGCGAAACCGGTTCACGAACGACCGGCCCGCGACGGGATTCAGCGGCCCCGTCTCGGTAATCTCGACGACCAGCCGAGCCGCGACCGACGGCTCGCGCTCGAGCCGCCTGAAAATGGCCAGCCACGCGTCGTCCACCACCGCGCTCATCGCCGCGACGTTGCAGCCGTACACGGCCTTCGGATCGGCACGCAGCGCGTCGATCGTCCGGCCCACCACGAGCCGGTCGAACCAGCGCATCAGCCCGAGCGATTCGAGGCGCGGCAGGAACGCGAGCGGCGGCAACGCCTCGCGCGATCCCATGCGCAGCCGCGCAAGGCATTCGTGATACAGCACGCCGCCCGACAGGTCGGCGCGGCAGACCGGCTCGCGCGCGAATCCGAGCCGGCTTTCGACGAAACTGCGTACCGACGCAAGGTCGGGGTGATCGTCATGCGCACCGAACACGAGATCGATCTCGTCCCGATTCGTTACGCTATTCGCCTCCAGGCGAGGTTCGACCGCATTCATCCGGCGCTCCGGCAAATGTCGGACCGCCGATGACGGCCCGCGCTTTCGATTCATATGGCGCGAGCCGACCACGACACGCACCACCGCCTACCCGGCCCATCCTCTTGTTTCGATCTTTTCCGGGAGCGTACTTTTTAATTCGGCGCGCCGTCAAACCCGATATTGTCAATGATATTCAAACACTGAAAATACACCACGCGCACACGTCGAAAACAGTGCGGCAGATTACACAAAATCACCTGCGAAGCGCTAATCGAAACCGTTTATTTTCCACACCCGAACATCGCCCGGCGATTCAGATTACCGCTAGGCTCGTTTCAAAAATCGGATGTCTGGTATTTTGTATGATGAATATCCGCCAGCGAAACCCTGTCCGGAGCCTCCGCCCGGCTTCGCTACAACCGTCCGCACGTTGTGCCGACATGACTCGGCGCTGCGCATTCGGTCTCCGCAGAATTCAATTCGAGCGTTTGAAACGATATTGATAATACCCGAATATTAATCAGACTAGCCAGAGACGATAATATCGAGTCGAATTACGCGACGATCGTCGATTGAAAGATATTTAACAATCTTTTCGACTTGTTAACCTCTAAAATAATTTCTGACGGACTTCCCTCGGAGCCGTCAAATTCGTGCCTTCAAAACCGTCGAATCTCACCGGCTCGACGGTTTCTTTTTAAAGGCATCATTTCTTCAGACATTATCCGCGGTCAAGCCGGATGACGGCATGCGGCAACGCGCAACCTTATGCCGCCGTCGCGCCGATCAGGTTCGCGAGCAGCGCATCGTATTCGGCGACGAGCGCGGGGTTCGCCGACGTATAGCGGCCGAGGATCTCGCGCTGGCGCCGCGCGTACCCTTGCCAGTCGTCGTCGTGCGTATGCAGCACGTGCAGCAGCGCTTCCGCGCCCTTCTGCACGTCGTTGCCAGGATAGTAGTAGCCGAGGTCCGGCACGAGGCTCGCGTTGTGCACGAGCGGATAACCCTGCCAGCACACGTCGAAATAGAAGTAGTTGAGCGGGTTCGCCCATTGATGCGACACGACGATGTCGGTCATCTCGGCCAGGAACAACGGCGTGTCGAAACGCCCGACGAAGCTCGCCTTGCCCGCGCGCACGATGTCCAGGTAGTTCATCAGCGTCACGAATTCGGGGCTGTTGTGCGCGAGGCGATCGGCGTTCGTCACGTGCGTGAAGCAGATCGCATCAGGGTCGCGGCGATACGCCTCGTCGATGATCAGCATCGGATACATGCAGAACTTCACGACGTTGTGGTTCGGCTCCATCACCGTCAGCCGCTTGCCCGGTTCGCTGCGCGGCCGGTATTCGCCACGCTCCGGCAGCGATTGCGCACGCGCCTCCAGACACATCGGGTCCCACACGAACGGCACGACGCGCCCCGGGCACCGGCGCAGCGACTGCAGGAACGGCAGCGACGACTCCGCGATCTGCGGAATGGCCCACAATTCGTCGTAGCCGCGGTTGATGAACAGCGAATCCCACATGCGGCGGCCGAACAGTATCGATTCCATCGAAGTGATGTACTCGAAGCCGCAGCAGTAGCTGACGATCTTCGCGCCGCGCGCCTTCAGGTAGGCCGTCTGCTCGCCGTCGATCTGACCGCCGAGTTCGATCAACACGTCGAGCCCATCCTTCATCTCGGCGAACGCGCGCGTGTCGTATACGCGGCGATCCCACGGCAGCGCATCGGTCAGCGCCACGTCGGTCGTGTTGACCAGCGTCACGCGATAGCCATGCGGCGACGCCATCAACAACTTCGCGAGAAACAACGCGTTCTGCTTGATGCCGTTGATCCACAGGCTTTCGTCGGGGGCGCGCAGGCCGATCGTGATACCGATGCGCAGGCCGTTCAGGGCAGGAGACTTCATCTCGTCGGCGGGGTGGGTGATTGAATGGATGCAGTGTAGCTCACGGCAATGGGCCGCGCGAGCCATCCGCCAGTCTAGCGAGGCGCCGGCCGCCAGACTGTCAGGCATGGTCATACGCGATGCGGCCGGGGGCCGTTCGCACCGTGCGGCCTGGCCAGGCGCGCCGTCGCCGACGGCCAGATGCGACAAGGCCGGCGCCGCGCCGCGAGGCGCCACGCCGGCCCGTGCGCGACGCACGCCCCGGTCAGCCTTCCGCCATCATCAGCAGCTGCGCGCCATCCGCGACCTGGTCGCCGACGCCGTACAGCACTTCGGCGACGACGCCCGCGCCCGGCGCGCCGATCGTGTGCTCCATCTTCATCGCCTCCATCACGATCAGCGGCGTGCCGGCCTCGACCTTCTGGCCCGGCTCGACCAGCACCGCGATCACCTTGCCGGGCATCGGTGCGGTGAGGCGGCCGCCGCCATGCTCGGCATCGCCCGCGTGCGCGAGCACGTTACGCCATTCGAAGGTCTCGGCGACACCCTGCGTGAACACGTGGAAACTGTCGCCATCCGCGTACACGCGGCCGCTGCTGCGCACGCCGTCGAGCGTCACGTCGAAGTCGAGCGGCGTCGCACCGCGGGTCCACGCGAACGGCTGCGCGGCCGCGTCGCCAGTGGCGAGGCGCGTGCTGCCGCCGTCGTCCTCGTAGGTGACCGTCGCGTCCGCTTCGCGTTCGGGCGCATGCCATTCGAGCGTGCGGCGATAGCCGCCGTTCAGCCGCCAGTCCGGCAGCGCACGCCACGGCGACGCGCCTTCCCGTGCGGCCGCGTCGCGTTCGCGCGCGAGCAGCGCGGCGCAGGCCAGCGCGAGCGTCGCGCGCGGCGGCTGTTGCGGCGCGAACAGCGCATCGTGGTTGCGCTCGATCAGGCCCGTGTCGAGATCGGCGATCGCGAACGGCTTGCAGGTGACGATTCGCTGCAGGAATGCGGCGTTCGTGTGCAGGCCGACCACCTCGCACGCACGCAGCGCGCGCAGCATCCGGCCGAGCGCTTCCGCGCGGTCCGCGCCGTGCACGATTAGCTTCGCGATCATCGGATCGTAGAACGGCGTGATCGCATCGCCCTCGCGCACGCCGCTGTCGATGCGCACCGGCGCGCCGATCGCGAACTCGACGCCTTCCGGCAGCCGCAGGTGCTTCAGCGTGCCGGTGGACGGCAGGAAGCCGCGCGCCGGATTCTCCGCATAGAGACGCGCCTCGATCGCATGCCCGTGCACGCGCAGCTCGTCCTGCTGCAGCGGCAGCGGCTCGCCCGATGCGACACGCAGTTGCCACTCGACGAGATCGAGCCCCGTGACCATCTCGGTGACCGGATGCTCGACCTGCAGGCGCGTGTTCATTTCCATGAAGTAGAACGCCTCGCCCGTCATGATGAATTCGACAGTGCCCGCGCCGACGTAATTCACCGCACGCGCGGCCGCGACCGCCGCCTCGCCCATCGCCTGGCGCACGTCTTCATGCAGCCCCGGCGCCGGCGCTTCCTCGAGCACCTTCTGGTGACGGCGCTGCACCGAGCAGTCGCGGTCGAACAGGTAGACGGTGTTGCCGTGCGTGTCGCCGAACACCTGCACCTCGACGTGACGCGGGCGCGTCAGGTACTTCTCGATCAGCACGCGATCGTTGCCGAAGCTGCTCGCGGCCTCGCGCTGGCACGACGCGAGCGCCGCCGGAAAGTCCTCGGAGCGCTCGACCACGCGCATGCCCTTGCCGCCGCCGCCGGCGCTGGCCTTCAGCAGCACCGGGTAGCCGATTGCGTCGGCTTCGCGATGCAGGTGGGCCGCGTCCTGGTCGTCGCCGTGATAGCCGGGCACGAGCGGCACGGCGGCCGCGTGCATCAGCGCCTTCGCGGCGGCCTTCGAGCCCATCGCCGCGATCGCGTCGACCGGCGGCCCGATGAACGCGATGCCGGCTTCTTCGCACGCGTGCGCGAAATCCTCGTTCTCCGACAGGAAACCGTAACCCGGGTGGATGGCCTGCGCGCCGGTCGCGCGCGCGGCCTCGATGATGCGCTCGATGCGCAGGTAGCTGTCCGCGGCCGCCGAGCCGCCGATGTGCACGGCTTCGTCGCACGCTGCGACGTGCTTCGCATTCGCGTCCGCGTCGGAATAGACGGCGACGCTCGCGATCCCGAGACGTTTGCACGTCGCGGCGACGCGGCAGGCGATTTCGCCGCGATTGGCGATCAGAATCTTGTCGAACATGGCTTCGGTGTCGTCCGGAAAGTTAGGGGCACGCCGTCATTCACGCCACGAAGGCGTGCGTTTCTCGAGGAAGGACGCGATCCCTTCGCGCGCTTCCGCGCCGGCGCGGGTCCGCGCAATCCAGTCGGCGGTCTGCTCGATCAGCGTCGCGTCGAGCGGCCGGCCGGCCACGTCGGCGACGAGCCGCTTGCATGCCTGCACCGCGTCGGGGCCGTTCGCGACGAGCGTCGCGGCCAGCTTCGCGACCGTTTCGTCGAGCGCCTCGGCCGGCACGGCATCGTGAATGAAGCCGAGCGACGCGGCGCGCGCACTGTCGAACACTTCGGCCGTCGTGAAGTAGCGACGTGCCGCGCGCTCGCCCATCGCGCGCACGACGTACGGCGCGATCGTCGCCGGAATCAGACCGAGCCGCGCTTCGGACAGGCAGAACTTCGCGCCTTCGGCGGCGATCGCGATGTCGGCCGCCGCGACGAGGCCCACGCCGCCCGCATACGCGTCGCCATGCACGCGCGCGATCACCGGCTTCCCGCAGCGATGGATCGCCTCGAGCATCCGCGCGAGCTTGCGCGCATCGGCGCGATTCTCGTCGTCCGAGTAACCGGCCATCTTCTTCATCCAGTTCAGGTCGGCGCCCGCGCAGAACGCCGCGCCTTCCGCCGCGAGCACGACGGCGCGCACGCCGGCGTGCGCATCGAGCCACTCGAACGCGGTGGTGAGCTCGGCGATCGTCGTCTCGTTGAACGCGTTGCGCACGTCGGGCCGCGCGAGCGTAACGGTCGCCACGCGGTTTGCTTCGTTGACCTTGATGGTTTCGTATCGCATCGTCCGCTCCTCGCTCGTTACATCCGGAACACGCCGAAGCGCGTATCGTCGATCGGCGCGTTCATCGATGCGGCAAGACCGAGCCCGAGCACGTCGCGTGTCTGCGCGGGATCGATCACGCCATCGTCCCACAGCCGCGCGCTCGCGTAATACGGATGGCCCTGGCGTTCGTACTGGTCACGGATCGGCTGCTTGAACGCCTCTTCTTCGTCGCTCGACCACGAACCGCCCTTCGCCTCGATGCCGTCGCGGCGCACGGTCGCGAGCACCGATGCAGCCTGCTCGCCGCCCATCACCGAGATCCGTGCGTTCGGCCACATCCACAGGAAACGCGGGCCGAATGCGCGGCCGCACATCCCGTAGTTGCCCGCGCCGAACGAGCCGCCGATGATCACCGTGAACTTCGGCACCTTCGCGTTCGACACGGCCGTCACCATCTTCGCGCCATGACGCGCGATGCCTTCGTTCTCGTACTTGCGGCCGACCATGAAGCCCGTGATGTTCTGCAGGAACACGAGCGGAATCTTGCGCTGGCAGCACAGCTCGATGAAATGCGCGCCCTTCACGGCCGACTCGGAAAACAGGATGCCGTTGTTCGCGACGATCCCGACCGGATGGCCCCAGATGTGCGCGAAGCCCGTGACGAGCGTCGTGCCGAAGCGCGCCTTGAATTCGTCGAACTCCGAATCGTCGACGATGCGCGCGATCACCTCGCGCACGTCGAACGGCTTGCGCGTGTCGACCGGAATCACGCCGTACAGGCTCTTCGCGTCGTAGCGCGGCGGCTTCGGTTCGCGCACCGCCACCGGCGGCGCGATCTTCGGTGCCAGGTGGCCGACGATGCTGCGCGCGATCGACAGCGCATGCGCGTCGTTCTGCGCGAGATGGTCGGCCACGCCCGACAGGCGCGTGTGCACGTCGCCGCCGCCGAGATCCTCCGCGCTCACTTCCTCGCCGGTCGCGGCCTTCACGAGCGGCGGGCCGCCGAGGAAAATCGTGCCCTGGTTCTTCACGATGATCGACTCGTCGCTCATCGCGGGCACATACGCGCCGCCCGCCGTGCACGAGCCCATCACGACCGCGATCTGCGCGATTCCCGCGGCGGACATCGTTGCCTGGTTGAAGAAGATGCGGCCGAAGTGGTCGCGATCGGGAAACACGTCGTCCTGGTTCGGCAGGTTCGCGCCGCCCGAATCGACGAGGTACACGCACGGCAGCCGGTTTTCCGCGGCGATTTCCTGCGCGCGCACGTGCTTCTTGACCGTCATCGGGTAGTAGGTGCCGCCCTTGACCGTCGCGTCGTTGCATACGATCACGCACTCGCGGCCCGCGATCCGGCCGATCCCGGTGATCACGCCCGCGCCTGGCGCGTCGTCGTTGTACATGCCGTTCGCCGCGAGCTGCGACAGCTCGAGGAACGGCGCACCCGGATCGAGCAGTTGCGCGATCCGGTCGCGCGGCAGCAGCTTGCCGCGCGACAGGTGCTTGTCGCGCGCGGCCTGGCCGCCGCCTTGCGCGAGCTGTTCGATCTTCGCGCGCAGGTCGGCGACGACCGCCTCCAGCGCCGCGGCGTTCGCGCGGAATTCTTCCGAACGCGGGTTCAGTTTCGATTCGATGATCGGCATCGACGGGGCTCCGTTCGCGTGACGTGGGGCGTTACATCGTTTCCGCGAACAGCTCGCGGCCGATCAGCATGCGGCGGATCTCGCTCGTGCCGGCGCCGATCTCGTACAGCTTCGCATCGCGCCACAGACGGCCGACCGGGTATTCGTTGATGTAGCCGTTGCCACCGAGAATCTGAATCGCCTCGCCGGCCATCCACGTCGCCTTCTCGGCCGTGTATAGGATCACGCCCGCGCAGTCCTTGCGCACCTGGCGGATGTGGTCGCTGCCCGCCGAGTCGAGATGGCGGCCAACCGCGTACAGGTACGCACGGCACGCCTGGAACGTGGTGTACATGTCGGCGACCTTGCCCTGGATCAGCTGGAATTCGCCGATCGACTGGCCGAACTGCTTGCGGTCGTGGATATACGGCACCACCGCGTCGAGACACGCGGCCATGATGCCCGTCGGGCCGCCCGACAGCACCGCGCGTTCGTAGTCGAGGCCGCTCATCAGCACCTTCACGCCGCCATTGAGCTGGCCGAGGATGTTCTCTTCCGGCACCTCGACGTCCTGGAACACGAGTTCGCCCGTGTGCGATCCGCGCATGCCGAGCTTGTCGAGCTTCTGCGCGACCGAGAAGCCCTTCATCCCCTTCTCGACGATGAACGCGGTGATGCCGCGCGGGCCGGCGTCGATGTCCGTCTTCGCGTAGACGACGAGCGTGTCGCAGTCGGGGCCGTTGGTGATCCACATCTTCGTGCCGTTGAGCACGTAGCGGTCGCCGCGCTTGTCCGCGCGCAGCTTCATGCTGACGACGTCGGAACCCGCGTTCGGCTCGCTCATCGCGAGCGCGCCGATGTGTTCGCCCGACACGAGCTTCGGCAGATATTTCCGCTTCTGCGCCTCAGTGCCGTTGCGGTGGATCTGGTTCACGCACAGGTTCGAGTGCGCGCCGTACGACAGGCCGATCGACGCCGATGCGCGCGAGATCTCTTCCATCGCGACCATGTGCGCGGTGTAGCCCATGTTCGCGCCGCCGTATTCCTCGGCGACCGTCATGCCGAGCACGCCGAGATCGCCGAACTTCTTCCACAGATCCATCGGAAACTGGTCGGTGCGGTCGACTTCCGCCGCGCGCGGCGTGATTTCCTTGGCCGCGAACGTCGCGACGGCGTCGCGCAGCATCTCGATGTCTTCACCGAGCATGAATTGCACACCGGGCAGATTGATCATGTCTCCTCCGTCTCCAGAAAGTGGGTCGCATGCGCCGATTTCTGAGTTTCGCTCAAATCGGATCAATGCGTCGATTCATTAAGCCAATACAGCGGAAATTTTGCACAGTTTCGCGCCTCGTCCGGCTTGGCGTCAATAGTTTTTTGAGTGACACTCAGATATCATTGCACGATGACAGCCGCTACCGCCGACACCATGACCGCCACCGCCAAAGCCGACCACCCCGAGCCGTCGCGCGCACCTGCCGGGCGCAAGTCCCAGCAGCGCGTGCAGGACATCCTGCGCGCCGGTCGTGAAGTGTTCGCCGAAAAGGGTTACGAGCATGCGACGGCCGCCGAGATCGCGCAGCGCGTCGGCGTATCGGAGGCGACGGTGTTCAGCTACTTCCGCGGCAAGCGCGAGCTGTGCGCGCGCGTGATTGCCGACTGGTATGACGAAATCATTGCCGCGTTCGAACTCGGGATGCCGCAGGAAGCGTCGGTGCAGCAGCAGTTCGCGTTCATCGTGCGCACGCACCTGCGGCTGATGCTGGTGAACGGCACCGGGCTGTGCGCGCTGGTGCTGTCGGAGGGGCGGGCGAAGCAGCATGCGTTGAGCGATGAGCTCACCGCGCTGCAGCGCCGCTACACGGCGCCGCTGATGGACGTACTCGCGCGCGGCCAGGCGGCCGGGCAGGTACGCAGCGACATGCCGCTGAGCCTGCTGCGCTCGATGGTGTTCGGGCCGATCGAGCACGTGCTGTGGGACGCGATCCTCGGGCACCGCAAGCTCGATACGGAAACGACGGCCACCCAGCTCATCGACATGCTTTGGGCCGCCGTGCAGCCGCCCGCGCCGGAGCAGGCGGCGCTGGTGCGCTTCAGGAATGAAGTCGCGGAAGCGGTCCGGCGGCTGGAACGCGAAGCGTCACGCCCGTGACGCCGGCGGGCGGCACGGCGCGCCTGCCGCGTTGCCGCCTCACCTTTGCTGGGCATTCAATCGCTACGACTCCTCGCCGACCCGCAGCGGCGCACGGCTCTGCTCGTTGTTCAAATGAACGAACTTGCGCAGCAGGCGCATCAGTTCCCGCGAATCGTCCTCCCCCATGCCGTCGAACAGGCCGGCGCGCAGTTCCTGTACCGACGGAATCAGGTGCGTGAGCAGCTCGACACCCGCCGGCGTCAATAGCAAGCGCCGCTGACGCCGCTGCAACACTTCGCGGACGATCAATCCTTTCGCTTCGAGCCGGACCGCGAGGTCCGCGGTCGTCGACGTGTCGAGCGCCACCCGCTGCGCGAGCGTCACCTGATCGAGCCCAGGGCACTCGTAGAGCATCCGCAGGACCGCGTACTGCACGGGCGTCACGTCCCGGCCAAGCTTCTCGTAAAACATCGCAACCGCGATCTGGTGCGCGCGCCGGATCAGGTGCCCGGGTTCGTCGTACAGGTCGAGCGGGAAAGCCGGCGCGTCGGCGGGATTCGTTTTTTCCATGAATGAGTCGATGACATAGGCGGCGCACGCTGTTGCGTGCGCCGACGGCATGGCGCTGCATCGCGCCATCTCCCGGGAAAACCAGTATACCGCTCGCCTTGCCCTGACCAACATCAATAAGTACACTGAATCTCATTCAGTACACGGAATGAAGGATTGCCGCGCACCGGCGGCACCGCCCTGAAGGAGACGAAGAACATGTTTCTCAAGAACGCTTGGTATGTCGCGTGCACGCCCGATGAAATCGACGGCAAGCCGCTGGGCCGCAAGATCTGCAACGAGTCGATGGTGTTCTACCGCGCGGCGGACGGCCGGGTCGCCGCGCTCGAAGACTTCTGCCCGCACCGCGGCGCGCCGCTGTCGCTGGGATTCGTGCGCGACGGCGTGCTCGTGTGCGGCTATCACGGGCTGGAAATGGGCTGCAACGGCAAGACGGCCGGCATGCCGGGCCAGCGCGTCGGCGGCTTTCCGCCGATCCGCAGCTTTCCGGTGGTCGAGCGGTATGGATTCGTCTGGGTGTGGCCCGGCGATGCGTCCGCGGCCGATCCCGACAAACTGCCCGCGCTTCAGTGGGCCGAAGATCCTGCCTGGGCACACGGCGGCGGCCTGTATCACATCCGTTGCGACTACCGGCTGATGATCGACAACCTGATGGACCTCACGCACGAGACCTACGTGCATGCGACGAGCATCGGCCAGAAGGAAATCGACGAAGCGCCGCCGAAGACGACCGCCAACGGCGACGAAGTCGTCACGAGCCGCTTCATGGAGAACGTGATGCCGCCGCCGTTCTGGCGGATGGCGCTGCGCGGCAACGGGCTGGCCGATGACGTGGCGGTCGACCGCTGGCAGATCTGCCGCTTCACGCCGCCGAGCCACGTGATGATCGAAGTGGGCGTCGCGCATGCAGGCCACGGAGGCTACGACGCACCGGCCGAGCTGAAAGCGTCGTCGATCGTGGTCGACTTCATCACGCCAGAGACGGACACGTCGATCTGGTATTTCTGGGGGATGGCGCGCAACTTCCGGCCCGACGATCACGCGTTGACCGCCGAGATCCGCGACGGCCAGGGCAAGATCTTCGCCGAGGATCTCGAGATGCTCGAGCGCCAGCAACGCAACCTCGAGCAGTGGCCGGACCGCAAGCTGCTCAAGCTCAACATCGACGCGGGCGGCGTGCTGTCGCGCAAGGTGATCGAGCGGCTGCTCGCCGACGAAAGCGCATCGAGTCCGCAGCGGCCCGTGATTCCGGTCGCGCAGATCAAGGAGGCGTCATGAGCACCGCGACGCTGACGGTCCGGGTGGCCCGCAAGTGGCAGGAAGCGCGTGACATCTGCGGTTTCGAATTCGTCAGCGATGACGGGTCGCCCCTGCCGCGCTTCGACGCCGGCGCGCATATCGACGTGTATTTGCCGGGCGGGCTCGTGCGCCAGTACTCGCTGTGCAACCACCCCGAATCCGGCGATCGCTACCAGATCGCGGTGCTGCGCGATGCCGAGGGCCGCGGCGGGTCGCGCGCGATTCACGACGAAGTCCGGCAAGGCGATACCGTACGCATCGGCATGCCGCGCAATCAATTTCCGCTCGCGCCCGACGCGCCGCACCACCTGTTGCTCGCGGGCGGGATCGGCGTCACGCCGATTCTCTGCATGGCGGAACGGCTGTTCTCGTCCGGCACGCCCTTCGACATGCACTACTGCGCGCGTTCGACCGATCGCATGGCCTTTGTCGAGCGGATCAAAGCAGCCGGGTTCCGCGACCGCGCCCGCTTCCACGTCGACGACGGCGAACCCGCGCAACGTCTCGACCTGCCCGCCGTACTCGCCGCAGCGCCTGACGGCACCCACCTGTACGTATGCGGCCCGCGCGGCTTCATGGACGCGGTGCTGAACGCCGCGCGCGAGCGCAACTGGGCCGACGAGCGGCTGCATTACGAGTTCTTCGGCGGCGCGGTTGCGTCGTCCGGCGCGGATCGCGCGTTCCAGGTCCGCATCGCGAGCAGCTGCAAGGTGATCGACGTGCCGGCCGAATGCACGGTCATCGCCGCGCTGGCAGCCCACGGCGTCGACGTGCTCACGTCGTGCGAGCAAGGCGTATGCGGCACCTGCGTGACGCGCGTGCTCGAAGGCGAGCCCGATCATCGCGATTCGTATCTGACGGAAGCGGAACAAGCGGCCGGCGACCAGTTCATGCCGTGCTGCTCGCGATCGCGAAGCGATCTGCTGGTACTCGACCTGTAGACGGACCGCCCGACACGAGGCGGCCAATCACAATACTGGAGACGATCAATGGAGCAGCCTGCCCGGCCCCCCATCAACACAACTCGATTCCCGGTCGACCGATGGTGGGTCGCCGCGCTGTCGTCCGAACTGACGGACAAACCCGTCGCCCGCACGCTGCTCGGCCACCCGGTCGTGCTGTTCCGGTTGCCGTCCGGGGAAGTCGGTGCGCTGGAAGATCGCTGCTGCCACAAGTCGCTGCCGCTGTCGTGCGGCTCGCTCGAAGCGCGCGGCCTGCGCTGCGGCTATCACGGCCTGCTGTTCGACCGCGACGGCACCTGTGTGGAGATTCCCGGCCAGGACCGGATTCCGGCAAAGGCGTGTGTGTCGTCGTATCCGGTACAGGAACAGGACGCGATCGTCTGGATCTGGATCGGCGCCGATGCGCACGCCCAACCGACCTGCGCGCCGCCGCGCTATGCGTTCCACACGGATCCGCAATACCGGTTCGGCGGCGGCAACTACCATTACGACGCACCGTATCAGCTGATTCACGACAACCTGATGGATCTGAGCCACCTCGGCTATGTCCACCTGAAAACGATCGGCGGCAACGCGTCACTGCACATGGGCGCGGAAACCCGCGTCAGCAGCGACGGCGACACGGTGACGCTGGTCCGCCGGATGCCGGATTCCGACCCGCCGCCGACCTACACGGCCGCATGGCCGTTCGCGGGCCCGGTCGATCGCTGGCAGGAAATCGAATTCCACGTGTCGCATATCCGGATCTGGACCGGCGCGATGGACGCCGGCACCGGCGACCTGCTCGATCCCGCGCGCGGCGGCTTTCACATGCGCGGCTTCCACGGCATCACGCCGGAGACGGACACCACGACGCACTATTTCTGGACCGTCGCGACCAATCCGCAATACGACGTCGAACGCGTCGCGCAAACGGTCATCGAGCAATCCGCGGCGACGTTCGATGAAGACAAGACCGTGATCGAAGCGCAATACCGGAATCAGCTGCGGTTTCCGGACAGCCGCCAGATCGACATTCACGTCGACGCGGGCCCCAATCGCGCGCGGCGCGTGATCCAGCGGCTGCTGCAACAACCCGAACTCGCGTAACCGTCGCGCCGGCGGGCGAACGACACCTTGCCGGTCGCGGCAGGCATTCATCGCGGTTGGCAGCCCGCACAGGCATTCGCGTTAGCGTTCGCCCCGCTCGCTACAGCCGGATTCGATTTCTTCCAATTCAATTAGTCGTACTATTTTTATGAAGGGTCTTTGACGTGAGTGCAAATATCCGCAATACGATCGACGCATCCTCGATGAGTGTGTTCCAGACGATGGCGGTCACGGCCTGCGTCGTGCTGAACATGCTCGATGGCTTCGACGTGCTGGCCATCGCGTTTGCCGCACCGCACCTGGCTGCCGAGTGGAAACTGAGCGGCAAGGAAATCGGCCTGCTGCTGAGCGCGGGGCTCGCCGGCATGGGGATCGGCTCGGTGCTGATCGCGCCGCTCGCCGATCGCATCGGCCGCCGCCGCATCATCCTGTTCTGCCTCGCCGTCATCTCGACCGGGATGCTCGCCTGCGCGGCCACGCACAGCACGCTGCAACTCGCGATCGCACGTGCGTACACGGGGCTCGGCATCGGCGGCATGCTGGCGAGCCTGACCGTCATCAGCGGCGAATACGCGTCGAACAAATGGCGCAGCGCCGCGATCGGCATGCAGTCGACCGGCTACGCGATCGGCGCCACCGCTGGCGGCGTCATCGCCGGCTACCTGCTGTCGACGTGGGGATGGCGCAGCGTGTTCGCGTTCGGCGGCATCCTGACCTTGACGGCGATCCCGATGGTGCTCGCCCTGCTGCCGGAATCGCTCGACTTCCTGCTGGCACGGCGTCCGGACGACGCGTTGCAGAAAATCAACCGCATCCTCGCGAGAATGAAGCGCGCGCCGATCGACGCGCTGCCGGCCATGACTGCGTCCATCGACACGACGAGCCCCGCGTCGAGCTGGACGGCCGTGCTGCGCGCGCCGCTCACGCGCCGCACGATCGCGCTGTGGATCGCGTTCTTTCTCGTGATGGGCAGCTTTTATTTCGTCGTGAGCTGGACGCCGAAGCTGCTGGTCCAGGCCGGACTGTCGGCATCGCAAGGCGTGACCGGTGGCGTGCTGCTCAACCTCGGCGGCATCGCGGGCGCGTCGCTCTTCAGCTTGCTGTCCACCCGGTTCGGCCTGCGCAACCTGCTGGGCGCGACGCTGTTGCTGGGCGGCGCGCTGATGGTCGTGTTCGGCATGAACACCGGCTCGCTCGGCATCGGGATGACCGTCGGGGTGTTCCTCGGCGCCGTGATCAATGCGTGCGTGGCCGGCATGTATGCGTTGTCGCCGACGCCCTATCCCGCCGAGATCCGTACGACCGGCATCGGTCTCGCGGTCGGCATCGGCCGCCTCGGCGCGATCCTGTCGCCGATGACGGTCGGCGCGCTGCTGGACGACGGCTGGTCCGTGCCCCATCTCTATCTCGCGTTCCTCGTGCCGATGGCCGGCGCGGCGATTGCCGTCGCCGTGGCGTGCGGGCGCGCCGTGGCACCGCACCGGCAGCGCGACCCGGCGATCTCGTAACGCGACGCCCGAAGTCCTGCCGATACCCGTCGGCATTCCCGGCATGCCCCGGGCCTGAAAAATCGATAAGTACATCTACTTACTGTTTGGAGACAGCCATGAAAACGAAACTGGGCGTCGCATTCGCGACGGCGATGGCGCTGGCCGGACCGGCCTGTGCGCAAAGCAGCGTCACGCTGTACGGGATCATCGATACCGGCGTGTCCTACTACAACAATGCGGCGCACGGCGGGACGTTCACCGGGATGCCGACGCTGACCGGCGAAGTGCCGTCACGCTGGGGCCTGCGAGGCACGGAGGATCTCGGCGGCGGCTACCAGGCGTTCTTCGTGCTCGAAAACGGCTTCCAGCCCGGCACCGGTGCGCTGAACTACGGCGGGCGTCTGTTCGGGCGGCAGGCGAACGTGGGCGTGAACAGCCCCTTCGGCGCGCTGACCCTCGGCCGCCAGATGAACATGTCGATGATCGTGCTGACCAATGCCGACGTGATCGGCCCGTCGATTCATTCGATGGCGGATTTCGACTCGTATCTACCGAACGCGCGCAGCGACAATGCGATCGGCTACAAGGGCACGTTCCACGGCGTGACGCTCGGCGCGACCTACAGCTTCGGCCGTGATGCGGCCGGGCCGGCGGGACCGTCCGCGACGGGCTGCGCGGGACAGGTTCCCGGCGACATCGTAGCCTGCCGCCAATACACGGCGATGCTCGCCTATGACGCAAGCAATTTCGGGGTCGCCGCATCGCACGACGTGATGCGAGGCGGCGGCGGCGCGCTCGCGCCGCTGAACAATCCGGCGTACACCGACACGCGCGACATCGTCGCCGGCTACGTGAAGATCGGCCCCGCGAAACTCGGCGCCGGCTGGATCCGCCGCAACCTCGCGGCGGCCGCACACCTGCAGGCCGACATCGTGTTCGCCGGCGGCACGTATTACGCGACACCGTACCTCGCGCTCGACCTGCAAGGCGTGCGCTACCTGCAACGCCGCGAAAACGGCGAAGGCGGCACGAACGCCACGCTCTTCGTCGGTCGGGCGAACTATTTCCTGTCGAAGCGGACGACCGTCTATACGTCGGTGGGCTATATGTTCAACAGCACGCTGGCCGCGAACGCGGTCGCCGCCGGCGGGACGGTCGGCACCGGGATGAATCAGCTCGGCGTGATGGCCGGCATCCAGCAGAAGTTCTGATCGCCGGACAGCGCCCGTCGATCAATCGGCACGCCGGCAATGCGAGAGCTTCAACCCGGGCAGCACCGGCGCGTCGATATAGCCTTCGTTCTCGCAACTGAAGCGGAAATTCGCGGACGCCGTGAACGGCTTGATCTCGCCGCCGGGGAATTTCGGGTTCAGCGCGGCCTGGTCGGCCACGTCGAAATGCGTATCGAACTGTTCGCCGTCGGTCGTCAACGCACCGAAGTACGTGCCGCCCGGGTCGCTGCCCATCCGGATCACGGCGCCGACGAACGCGAGGCGCTTGCCGTCGTATTTCGTCTTCGCGGCGGCCATGTCCTGCGTATAGGCCTCGATCACGGTGCCGTAGTGCGCGTCGATCGCGGGCTCCGCGGCCGGCGCGGCGCAGGCGCCCTGGTGAACGCCCGCCAGCAGCGCGCATGCGGCCAACGCGGCCGTCATGAACGGCGCGGAAATCTTCTTCATGGGTGGTCTCCCGTCAAGCGGAGTGGTTGAAGTCGTTGACCGAGGCGCGGCGCCGGCTCCCCGGCGCCACGCCGGACGATCGTGCTGCCGTTGCTTGATTCGTTCGAATCGCGGAACACGGCTGCGGTCACTTCACCACCCGCATGGTCGACGGCGGTGCGAAACATCGCGCTGCACGCGACGTGACAGGAAGATGGCATGGCGCGGCCCCCGGCTCTCATTGAATTTCACTGCGTCTGATTTTGGCCGCTACGGTAGCAGACGGCCGAAGACCCGGCAATCGCGATGCACGGTCCATATCGGCCTCATTACAATTGCAAACGATTCTCATTACGTATATCATGCGCGTCCTGCCTCGGCGAATCAGTGAAGCGCCGCGGCCCGCGCCTTCATCCTTAGCACTCCGTTCATTCATCGATTCATGCCATCCCGTCGACCGCCCCGCCGCGCGCGGACCTTGCGTCCGTGGCGCGCGAGCCTGCCTGCCCTGATCACCCTTTGCGTCGCAAGCGGCGCGCATGCGGATGCCGAACCTGCCGCCACGGCCTCGCCGGCCTCCCCGGCCACGTCCTCGCGCGCGTCGACGCCCGCGCCGCCCGAACGCGAACTGCCGACGATCAGCGTCAGCGCATCGGCGGCCACCGATCCGACCGTCGGCTACCAGCCGCGCACCAGCAGCGTCGCCGGCGGCGACGATCGTCCGCTCAAGGAGATTCCGCAATCGGTCGCCGTGGTCAGCAGCAGCGTGATGCAGGACCAGCAGGTGCGTTCGCTCGACGACGTGCTCGGCAACATCAGCGGCGTGACGCAGACCAACACGCTCGGCGGCACGCGCGACGCGTTCATCAAGCGCGGCTTCGGCTCGAACAACGACGGCTCCGTGCTCGTCGACGGCGTGCGCACGCCGGTGCTGCACAGCTACCTCGCGACGATCGACCGCGTCGAAGTGCTGAAGGGCCCCGCTTCGCTGCTGTACGGGATGCAGGACCCGGGCGGTGTGATCAACCTCGTCACGCGCAAGCCGGAAGGAACATTCGGCGGCTCGATCTCGGCCTCGCGCACGAGCCACGGCGGCAGCGGCGCGCAGTTCGACCTGACCGGTCCGCTCGGCAAGCCAGGCCAGGTCGCGGGCGGCACGCTCGCGTTCCGGCTCACCGGCGAATACGACACGAGCCGCTACTGGCGCAGCTTCGGCCGCCAACGCGATGCGCTGATCGCGCCCGCGCTGTCGTGGCACGACGCGAACACGTCGATCGACGTCAGCTACCAGTACGTCGACTACACGATGCCGTTCGATCGCGGCACCGTGCTCGTGAACGGCCGCCCCGACGATGCGCTGCGCTATCGCCGCTACGAGGAAGCGTGGGCGCAAAGCAGCGGAATCCAGGAAACGCTGCGCGCGCGCATCGAGCACCGCTTCTCCGACGCATGGCGCGTGCGCGCGACCTACGGCTGGGGCCGCGACCGCTACGATCAATACATCACCCGCGCGACCGCCTTCAACAGCACGACCGGCGCGCTATCGCGCACGTCCGACGCGAACCTCGGGCGCAACGACTCCGACCAGATCGCAACGCTCGGCCTGCTCGGCAACCTGACGCTCGCGGGCATGAACCACGTGCTCTACATCGGAGGCGAATACGAGCGGCAGCGCAGCTTCCGCGGCGACACGATCCGCGGCACCGCGACCAAGGGCTTCAATCTCTACGATCCCGTCTACGACCTGCTCGCGCCCGGCGGCACGATAAGCACGAAGCAGAGCGACTCGCTTTCGAAGGTCCACACGTACTCGATGATCGTGCAGGACTCCGTGAAGATCACCGATCGGCTCACCGCGGTCGGCGGGTTGCGCTGGGAGGACTGGCAGCAAGAATCGGGGATGGGGCGGCCGTTCGTGTTCGCCGACCGCTCGCACGGCAACGTGTGGCTGCCGCAGTTCGGGCTCGCCTATGCGATCACGCCGTCGCTGACCGCGTATGCGAACGTGAGCCGCTCGTTCAAGACGAACGTCGCGTCGAACGTGGCTGCGCCGCTCACGCCGGAATTCGGCCGCGTGCTGGAAGCCGGCCTGAAGTTCAACCTGAAGCCCGGCATCACCGGCACGCTCGCGGCCTACCAGATCGACAAGCGCAACGTCGCGGTCACGGTCGGCGACATCACGTCGACCATCGGCACCGCGCGCTCGCGCGGGATCGAACTCGACGTCGCGGGGCAGCTCACGCGCCATCTGAGCCTGATCGGCAGCTACGCGTACACGAACGCGAACGACCGCGACAGCAACACGCCGCTCGTCAACGTCGCGCGCCACATGGGCAGTCTGTTCGCGGTGTACGACACGGCGATCGCGAACCTGCCCGGACGCTGGCGCTTCGGCGGCGGCGTGCGGCTCGTCGGCGCACGGCCCGGCGACACCGCGAACAGCTTCACGCTGCCCGGCTACGTGACCGTCGATGCTTTCGCGGCCTATGAAACGACGATCGGCAAGTTCCCGACACGCATCCAGCTCAACGTGAAGAACCTGCTCGACAAGACCTACTATCCGTCGAGCAACAGCAATCTGATCGTCGCGGTCGGCGAGCCGCGGCTCGTCACGCTGACGACGACGGTGTCGTTCTAAGGTTCTGATGTCCTGATGTGTGCGTGGGCGGCAGGCAAACAGCGGCCCACGCTCAAAATTGCAACCATCGGGTATGCGCTGAAATGAATTTTGTACAGTTAGCCGCCCATCTGAACGGCTTTTCAGATCGATCCTATATTCAAATCGCGAGTAATTGCGCACGCTTGTGCCTGGAGAATTTCATGCACGTCCA
>NZ_LOWY01000047.1:0-1406 GCF_001524185.1 Burkholderia sp. FL-7-2-10-S1-D7
TCAGAACGGCAGCTCGACGTCCGGCTTCGCGGCCGTCAGCACGCGGCGGAAATCCGCCTGGATGCGCTCGAGTCCTTCCTGCGTCTCCGATTCGAAACGCATCACGACGACCGGCGTCGTGTTCGACGAACGCGCGAGGCCGAAGCCGTCCGGGTACTCGACGCGCAGGCCGTCGATCGTCACGACTTCGTCGGCGCCGTCGAACTTCGCTTCCTTCTGCAGCTTCTCGATCAGGCGGAAGTTCTCGCCTTCGTCGAGCCAGAGCTGCAGTTCCGGCGTGCTCATCGCGTCCGGCAGCGCGTTCAGCAACGCGCTCGGATCGGCCGTCTTCGCGAGGATCTCGAGCAGGCGCGCGCCCGTGTAGAGACCATCGTCGAAGCCGTACCAGCGATCCTTGAAGAACACGTGGCCGCTCATCTCGCCCGCGAGCGGTGCGCCCGTCTCGCGCAGCTTCGCCTTGACCAGCGAGTGGCCCGTCTTCCACATCAGCGGCTCGCCGCCCTTCGCCTTCACCCACTGCGCGAGATGGCGCGTGCACTTCACGTCGTAGATGATCTGCGCGCCCGGGTTGCGCGACAGCACTTCTTCCGCGAACAGCATCAGCTGGCGGTCCGGGAAGATGATCTGGCCGTCCTTCGTGACGACGCCCAGGCGGTCGCCGTCGCCGTCGAACGCGAAGCCGAGCTCGGCGTCGGTGTCTTTCAGCGCCTGGATCACGTCCTGCAGGTTTTCCGGGTGCGCGGGATCGGGATGGTGGTTCGGGAACGTGCCGTCGATGTCGGTGAAACGCTCGACGAGCGTGCAGCCGAGCGCCTTGAACAGGCGCGTCGCGAGCGGACCCGCGACGCCGTTGCCGGCGTCGACGACGAGCTTCAGCGGGCGCGCGAGCTTCACGTCGCCGACGATGCGCTCGATGTACTGGTCGGCGACGTCGAATGCCTCGTACGAGCCGCTGCCCGTCTCATAGCGCTCGTCGACGATGCGACGGTACAGCGCCTGGATCTGCTCGCCGTAGATCGCCGCGCCGCGCAGCACCATCTTGAAGCCGTTGTAGTCGGGCGGGTTGTGGCTGCCCGTGACGACGATGCACGAATCGACGCGACGCTCGCCGCCCTTCAGCGCCAGCGGCACGCTCGCCGCGAAATAGCCGACCGGCGTGGGCACCATGCCGACGTCGACGACGTCGACGCCCGCCGCACGCAGGCCATCGGCGAGTGCGCCGACGAGCTCGGGCCCCGACAGGCGGCCGTCGCGCGCGACGACGACCGCGTCGCCGCCCTGTGCGCGCACTTCGCTGCCGAAGGCCCGGCCGATCGCGCGCGCCGTATCGGCGTCGAGCGTCTTGCCGACCACACCGCGAATGTCATATGCCTTGAAGATGGATTGGGAGATCATCGATTCTCTCT
>NZ_LOWY01000048.1:0-27958 GCF_001524185.1 Burkholderia sp. FL-7-2-10-S1-D7
GCGAGTTGATGCCGGTCGAAGTCGACGTGGACAACGAGCTGATCGAGCTGGTTGCCGACGACAGACCAGTCGACGTGGAAGTCGACAGCGAAGCCACGGTGCTATCGGTCGAACTGAGGCCCGTGGACAGCGAGTTGATGCCGGTCGAGGTCGAGGTGGACAACGACGAGATCGAGCTGGTTGCCGACGACAGGCCAGTCGACGTCGAGGTCGACAGCGAAGCGACCGAGCTGTCGGTCGAGCTGAGGCCCGTGGACAGCGAGCTGATGCCGGTCGAGGTCGAGGTGGACAGCGACGAGATCGAGCTGGTTGCCGACGAGAGGCCGGTCGACGTCGAGGTCGAGAGCGAAGCGACCGAGCTGTCGGTCGAGCTCAGACCCGTGGACAACGAGCTGATGCCGGTCGAGGTCGACGTGGACAACGACGAGATCGAGCTAGTTGCCGACGAGAGGCCGGTCGAGGTCGAGGTCGAGAGCGACGAGATCGAGCTGGTCGCCGACGAGAGACCGGTCGACGTGGAGGTCGAGAGCGAAGCGACCGAGCTGTCGGTCGAGCTGAGGCCGGTCGACAGCGAGTTGATGCCCGTCGAGGTCGACGTGGACAACGACGAGATCGAGCTAGTCGCCGACGACAGGCCGGTCGAGGTGGAGGTCGAGAGCGAAGCCACCGAGCTATCGGTCGAGCTGAGGCCGGTGGAGAGCGAGCTGATCGAGCTGGTCGCCGACGACAGGCCGGTCGACGTGGAGGTCGACAGCGAAGCGACCGAGCTATCGGTCGAGCTGAGGCCCGTGGACAACGACGAGATCGAGCTAGTTGCCGACGAGAGGCCAGTCGACGTGGAGGTCGAGAGCGAAGCCACCGAGCTGTCGGTCGAGCTCAGACCCGTGGACAACGAGCTGATCGAGCTGGTTGCCGACGACAGGCCGGTCGACGTCGAGGTCGACAGCGAAGCGACCGAGCTATCGGTCGAGCTGAGGCCCGTGGACAGCGAGCTGATGCCCGTCGAGGTCGACGTGGACAGCGAGCTGATCGAGCTAGTTGCCGACGAGAGGCCGGTCGACGTGGAGGTCGACAGCGAAGCCACCGAGCTGTCGGTCGAGCTGAGGCCCGTGGACAACGAGTTGATGCCGGTCGAGGTCGAGGTCGAGAGCGACGAGATCGAGCTGTCGGTCGAGCTGAGGCCCGTGGACAACGAGTTGATGCCGGTCGAGGTCGAGGTCGAGAGCGAAGCGACCGAGCTGTCGGTCGAGCTGAGGCCGGTCGACAGCGAGTTGATGCCCGTCGAGGTCGACGTGGACAACGACGAGATCGAGCTAGTCGCCGACGACAGGCCGGTCGAGGTGGAGGTCGAGAGCGAAGCCACCGAGCTATCGGTCGAGCTGAGGCCGGTGGAGAGCGAGCTGATCGAGCTGGTCGCCGACGACAGGCCGGTCGACGTGGAGGTCGACAGCGAAGCGACCGAGCTATCGGTCGAGCTGAGGCCGGTCGACAGCGAGTTGATGCCGGTCGAGGTCGACGTGGACAGCGACGAGATCGAGCTGGTTGCCGACGACAGCCCCGTCGAAGTCGACGACGACAGCGATGCCACCGAGCTATCAGTCGAGCTGAGCCCCGTCGACAACGAAGTGATGCCGGTCGACAGCGACGAGATCGCGCTGCTGGACGACGACACCGTCGTCGACAGCGAATCCACGATGGAATTGGTCGCGAAGAGTTGGGAGCCGTTGATCGCGTCCGTGCTGGTCGCCGTGATTTGGCCTGCCGCGACATTGGTGATTTGACGCGTGGTGCCCGTGCTCGCATTGCCGACGCTCACCACGCTGCTCGGATTGCCGCCCGCGAACGTGGTGGTCACGCCGCCGACGGTACCCGTCGGCGTCGCGTTGGGCGCTGCGGTGACGGAGCCGCTGCCGAGTGCGACGTCGCCGGCGTTGTTGGCGATGGCATTCGGGCCGATCGCGACCGAATCGGTGCCGAGCGCCTGGCTGTCGGCTGCTGTCGAATTTGCGTGGAAGTACTTGATGCCCTGGCTGTTGATGCTGTCGATCGCCGAGCCGACGCTGTTGGCGGTCGACGTCGTGCCGTTCGCGTTGTACGTCGTGTACGACGGAGCGGAAACCGTGCCGGTTGCCGGGTTGTAGCTCGCGCCGCCGCCGAGGGCCGCGGCGGTGCTGCTGCCCAGATTGTCGGTCTTGGTCGTGACAGTGCTGAGGCCCGTGGACAGCGAGTTGATCCCCGTCGAGGTGGACGTGGACAGCGAGCTGATCGAGCTGTTAGCCGAGGAGAGGCCGGTCGACAGCGAGTTGATGCCCGTCGAAGTCGAGGTGGACAGCGACGTCACCGAGCTGTTGGTCGAGCTGAGGCCCGTGGACAGCGAGTTGATCCCCGTCGAGGTGGACGTGGACAGCGAGCTGATCGAGCTGTTAGCCGAGGAGAGGCCGGTCGACAGCGAGTTGATGCCCGTCGAAGTCGAGGTGGACAGCGACGTCACCGAGCTGTTGGTCGAGCTCAGACCTGTGGACAGCGAGTTGATCCCCGTCGAGGTGGACGTGGACAGCGAGCTGATCGAGCTATTAGCCGACGAGAGGCCGGTCGACGTGGACGACGACAGCGACGTGACCGAGCTGTTGGTCGAGCTCAGGCCCGTGGACAACGAGTTGATGCCCGTCGAGGTGGACGTGGACAGCGACGAGATCGAGCTATTAGCCGACGACAGGCCGGTCGACGTGGAGGTCGACAGCGAAGCCACCGAGCTGTTGGTCGAGCTGAGGCCCGTGGACAACGAGTTGATGCCCGTCGAGGTCGAGGTGGACAGCGAGCCGATCGAGCTATTAGCCGACGACAGGCCGGTCGACGTGGAGGTCGACAGCGAAGCCACCGAGCTGTTGGTCGAGCTCAGGCCCGTGGACAACGAGTTGATCCCAGTCGAAGTCGACGTGGACAGCGAGCTGATCGAGCTATTGGCCGAGGAGAGGCCGGTCGACGTGGACGACGACAGTGACGTAACCGAGCTGTTGGTCGAGCTCAGGCCGGTGGACAACGAGCTGATGCCGGTCGAGGTCGACGTGGACAGCGACGCGACCGAGCTGTTGGTCGAGCTGAGGCCGGTCGACAGCGAGTTGATCCCCGTCGAGGTGGACGTGGACAGCGAGCTGATCGAGCTATTAGCGGACGAGAGGCCAGTCGACGTGGACGACGACAGCGACGTGACCGAGCTGTTGGTCGAGCTGAGGCCCGTGGACAACGAGTTGATCCCAGTCGAAGTCGACGTGGACAGCGAGCTGATCGAGCTATTAGCCGACGAGAGGCCGGTCGACGTGGACGACGACAGTGACGTAACCGAGCTGTTGGTCGAGCTCAGGCCGGTGGACAACGAGCTGATGCCGGTCGAGGTCGACGTGGACAGCGACGCGACCGAGCTGTTGGTCGAGCTGAGGCCGGTCGACAGCGAGTTGATGCCCGTCGAAGTCGAGGTGGAGAGCGACGAGATCGAGCTATTAGCCGACGAGAGGCCGGTCGACGTGGACGACGACAGCGAAGCCACCGAGCTGTTGGTCGAGCTGAGGCCCGTGGACAACGAGTTGATGCCGGTCGAGGTCGACGTGGACAGCGACGTGACCGAGCTGTTGGTCGAGCTGAGGCCGGTCGACAGCGAGTTGATGCCCGTCGAAGTCGAGGTGGAGAGCGACGAGATCGAGCTATTAGCGGACGAGAGGCCCGTCGACGTGGACGACGACAGCGACGTGACCGAGCTGTTGGTCGAGCTCAGGCCGGTCGACAGCGAGTTGATGCCCGTCGAAGTCGAGGTGGAGAGCGACGAAATCGAGCTGGTTGCCGACGACAGGCCGGTCGACGTGGACGTCGACAGCGACGTCACCGAGCTGTTGGTCGAGCTGAGGCCCGTGGACAGCGAACTGATCGAGCTATCGGCCGAGCTGAGGCCCGTGGACAACGAGCTGATGCCGGTCGAAGTCGAGGTGGACAGCGACGAGATCGAGCTGGTTGCCGACGAGAGACCGGTCGACGTGGAGGTCGACAGCGACGCAACCGAACTCTTGGTCGAGCTGAGGCCCGTGGACAACGAGTTGATGCCCGTCGAGGTCGAGGTCGAGAGCGACGAGATCGAGCTATTAGCGGACGAGAGGCCGGTCGACGTGGACGACGACAGTGACGTAACCGAGCTGTTGGTCGAGCTCAGGCCGGTGGACAACGAGCTGATGCCGGTCGAGGTCGACGTGGACAGCGACGCGACCGAGCTGTTGGTCGAGCTCAGGCCGGTGGACAGCGAGTTGATCCCCGTCGAGGTCGACGTGGAAAGCGACGAGATCGAGCTATTAGCCGACGAGAGGCCGGTCGATGCCGACGTCGACAAGCTGTTGATCGCGCTCGTCGTCGTGCTCATCCCGGTGCTGAGTTGGGACACGGTGACCGCGTCCTGCGGTGCCGAGCCGTCGGCGACGTTCGTGATGCGACGCAGGGCCGTCGAACTGCCGACCGACACTTCCGACGTCGGCGCGGCGCTGCCCGTCAGATAGCCCGTTCCCGTCGGCGCTGCCGCGCCGGTCACGCTGCCTGCACCGATCGCGACGCTGGATGTGTAGTTGGCCGTGCCGCCGAGCGCGATCGCGTTGGTGCCCGTTGCCGTTGCGCCGTTGCCGATGGCGGATGCGCCGGAGCCGGCTGCAGTGGCACCCGAACCGAGCGCGGTGCCGTTGGTACCGACCGACGTGACGGTCGCGTTCGAACCGATTGCGATGCCTGACGTCGTCGCCGAGTTGACGTTCGAAAATCGGCCCAGCGCGATCGCGTTGGTGCCTGCCGCGACCGCACCACCCGTGCCCGAGCTGTTGCCGCCTCCGATCGCGATCGAGCTCGTGCCCGATGCGGTCGAGTCGTTGCCGACGGCGGTCGCGCCCGTGTTGAGCGCCTTCGCGCCGGAGCCGATGCCGATCGAGCTTGAGCCAGTCGCCGTCGTGGCCTGCCCGAATGCCTGCGAATAGCTGCCGGACGCCGTCGCATTCGCGCCGATCGCAATCGAGGTCGCGCCGCTGGCCGTTGTCGTGCTGCCCCCGTTACCGCCGATGGCAATCGCCTGGGCGCCCGTCGACGTGCCGCCGCCGGCGAAATACTGCGCGTGCGCAACGTTGCCGGCGGCCGCTCCCGCGACGAGCGCGACGGTTGCCACGGCCTTCACGACGGCGGACTTGTTCGGCTTACCCCGTGCCGCATCGTGTTCGGATGCCGCGACCCAGGCGCCAAGAGCTTCGTTCCAGATCGTGCGGTATGTGCGGTTCATGTCGTACTGCCTCCAAATACGCAAGCCACACACCGGTCTCTTTCGTTAGATGAATTTGCCGTGCGCTCGCGCGAATCTCAAAATTGATGTGCGGAGTTTATTTGAGGCGGTATTTTGAGATTGACAAACAGTGAAAAACGGAACGCTTTGAAAGTTAAAAAATGGTTAATACATCGCGTTTTGATGCATCTGGGTGTAAGAAAGTTGAAAATATGCGGGGTGCTGAGCGAAGGGTGCCTCCGGATGCGGTGGCGTTTTTAAAATCACATAAAAATCAATGGTATGCGTGATTCTCGCGCGTCGTGGCGCGCATTGAGAGACACAAAAAGTAAGATGAATGAAACGGCAAACGTTTGCGGCAAACGTTAATCTTTCGGGATCGTAATACTTGATGGGGTGCTGGCTGAAACGAAGCGGGCGGTTTGGTTAATTTGTTAATTTGAGATTTTGATGGGATTTTTAATTGCGTTTAATTGGTTTTCTGAAAAATCAAAAAACATGAGGGCAGGATCGTCTGGCTATGCTGGTTTGCGCATTTCGCCGGTCGCACTCGCCCGTGGGGCGGGCCTTCCCCGGTGGCCGGCGTCACGAAGTTGTAAAAAAATGCTACCGAGGCATTGACTCAGCCATTGGGATTCCCGAGTGGAATCTGCTCTATTGACGTATTTCGTGTGGTGGGTTCGGAGGCGAATTGGACGGCGTGCCGGATCGTCCACGACGACGGTCGGAGACGCGCGAGTTGAGGGCAACGGGAGCAGCGAGCAGGAAACGTCAGATTTGAGCCACGGTGACTCGAACTTGCTGGCCAGGGCGGACATGCCGCGGGAGGCAAGACGACGTGCAAGCGCGTCGGATCAGTACTATCGGAGGGATGGGCGCGCGTTGGCTGGCGTGACGTCGCGCCAGCCAACGCTGGATGCAAGCCGGAGGATTGCTCGTTTTCGTCCGACAGTGTGTGCCGCCGTGCCGATGGCGGGCGCGGCCGCACGTCGTGGTTGTGCTACCCGGTCCGGGCGATGCGGTAAATCGCCCCGGACACGGCGACGCCGCGAACCTGCCGCCGCCGCCTTATTTCCTCAGGAATCGCAGCGCGAGGCGCGCCATGCGCGGCACGAACATCGGGCGCAGCAGCCGTTTGTCGTACCCGGCCATCCGCCGGTCGTTCTCGCTGAGGCACAGTTCGATCAGTTCGCGCGGGTTGAGCGCATCGCCGATGTCGGCGGTGCTCGTCGCCGGAAAGTTCGCGTCGTGCGCGACGCCGTCCGCATCGATCCCGCGCGCGATGCCGATGCGTTCCCAGATCAGGAACGCCCACACGGCCGCAACCCGTGCGAAGAACCACGGCCGGCGCCACCACGGCAAACTCCGCCAGTACCACGCATACCAGTTCACGAAGAACAGGATGTGCCGGCCTTCCTCCTGGATCACGGGTTCGAAGGTGTCGACGAGTTCGGGCGGGAAAAAGCCGGAGCGCTGCGCCGAGCGGAACAGGCCGAACGCGAAGAAGCTGTCGATGCACTCGCTGAAGCCGGTCACCATCCACGACCATTCCGGGTCGTTCGGTGCCGGATAGGGCGGTTCGGGGGCGAGCGCGATGCCGTATGCCTGCACCAGCTTCGACAGCACGACCTTGTGCCGTGCCTCCTCGGCGCCGTCCATCTCGAGCGCCTGGCGCAACAGCGGATCGCCGACGGTCGCCGCGAAGGTGGCGACGCGGATCGACGCGCGGCCTTCGGTCTGCACGGCGATGTCCCAGATCGGCAGCGACGTGAGCCGCTTGAGTTCGTCGGGCTTGAGTGGCGGCCAGTCGATGACGGCCGGTTTGTACGGGTTGTGCGTATCGAGCAGCATGCGGCAGAACATCTGCCTGTGCGCATCGGAACCGATCCTGACCGAACCGTGGTGCTCGAAGGTCCAGTTGCGCATGGCGTGATCTGCCGCTGCATGGTCTTTCTGCAGCGTGTCGGACATGGCTGTTGCAATGCGATTACGAGTCGAAAGATTTTTGCATAGCTTTCGTAATCGCGTATTTTCGAGCCGCCTTGCGCTGCGTTGCGCTCAGGCCTGCGTGTCGACCCAGAGGCGTCCCCAGCGCGACGCGTACGCCAGCGCATGCTCCTCTTCGAAGAAGAAATCGATCGCGTCGAACGACACGGCGCGCGGCGACGGGCCACCGCTTGCCTTCTCGATCGTCAGGTTCGCGGCGAACAGCCCGTTGGGCAGCCGGGCGGCAGCGGGGGCGACTTCGTATCCCTTGTAGCGGATCGTGCGGTTCATGGCATGCGCATGGAAGGTTCGGGCTTTCAGCGTACGAAAACCCGCGGCACGCGTGAACCAATCTTTCGGCCAATGCAAATCACGTGGCGGGCCTGATAGTTATCGGTGCGGGGAGTCGGCATGAAGCAGGCGGGCGACGTCGCGATGCGCGCCGGACGGTCGGACACGCGCGCCCGCGCGCGGCGAACGTCGTCGGCCGGGCGCGGGCGGCGGGGAGGCTGGGGTTACTGGTTGGCGATCTTCAGCACCGGGGCGAGCGCGTCGACCGATGCGGCATGCGCGGCCGCGCGATGCGACGCGAACGCGAGCGCGAATTCGGCTGCCTGCGAGCCGACGGTTTCGAGCTGTGCGACGACCTTCGGATCCGAGCAGCCGTCGGCGCTGTCGAAGCGCGTTTCGAGCGTGTTCACGGTGGCGCCGAACGGGGTCGGCCAACCTCGCAGCGCGTGGACGATCGAACGCAGCGACGTCAGCACGGTGCCGGCGGCCTGCCAGCCGTAAGCCGTGACGATCAGGCCGACCGCGCGGCCGTCGAGGTACGGGCGCTCGTCGGCGCGCAGTTCCTCGAGCGTGTCGAGCGCGTTCTTCACGAGGCCGGACACGCCGCCGTGATAGCCGGGCGTCGCGATGATGATCGCATCGGCTTCGCGCACGGTGTCGATCAGCTCGCGCTGCGCGTCGGTCAGCGTCTTGTGTTCGGGGGCGTAGTGCGGCAGCGTATGCAGGAACGGGCCGTCGAACAGTCGCGTGCGTGCGCCGGCAGCCTGCGCGCCGCGCAGCGCGAACGACAGTGCGCGCTCGGTCGACGACGCGGCTCGGGTGGTCCCGCCGATGCCGACCACGAACGGGCGGCGGTGTTGATCGAATGCAGTCAAGGGGCGCTCCTAGAGGATGGCTTGCCCGGCTAAGCACAGGCTTAAAACCAGATGGTAACGACGCCGCCGCCACTGTGAAAACGACTTTTCGTTCTATCGATATGCCATGCGCATGGGGCGAGCGTGCGCGCGGCGACGCAGATGGATAGCAGAAATGCTTGGTTGGGACGGCGTGCCGCGCTCGATAAGATGGGCCCGTCTCCTCCATGATGTCTCTACTGACATGGGTTGGCCCCGCCGCGCGGATGCAGGCGGGGCTTTTTTTCGTCCGGCGCCGGAAAGGGGGTGCGATGCGCGGGCGTTATGCGGCGTTACGCGAACACCGGCCGGAAGAAGCTGCGCTCGTAGCTGACGATGCAGCGCGTTTCCTCTGCATACCGGAACGCGGCCTGGCAGGCGGGATCGGTTTTCGAGCGTTCGCGATAGCGCTCGTATTCGGCAAGGCTCGGGAACGAGAACATCGCGAGCGCGATGTTGCTGGCGCCTTCGGATGGCAGGAAGTAGCCGTGGTGCGTGCCGTCGAATTGCTCGACGAGCGGAATCCACATCTTGCCGTAGGTTTCGAACTGCTCGAGTTTGTACGGATCGATGACGTAGCGAAGGAAGCAGGTGACCATGGGCGCTCGCGGTGCGGTTGAGGATCAGCGAGTCTGGATCGCGTCACCGGTCGTGTCAACGAGGCGCCGGCCGCGCTCGCGCCGGCTTCGTGCATCGCGGGCTAGGTTTCGCGCGTGCCGACTTGCATCGACGCCGACGTGCGCGTCACGGACTGCTTGCGGGCGCAACGATCGGTGAGTGCAGCCGCGTGTTCGAAGGCGCCGAACGCATGCGCATGCACACTCTCACGCCATCGTTCCGCTTCTTGCGACGTCTCGCGGCGTGCGGCTGCGGCCTGATTCGTCGTGCCGGCGTGGTCTCAATCGTCGCGTGTGTGCGTGTCGCTGCCGCCGCGCGCGAGGCGCCACGCGATCGTGCCGAGCACGCCGACCGCAACGACCAGCGCCGCCCACAGCACGTAACGGCGGATCGCGTCCTTGTCGGCGGCCGGCTCCGACGGGGCCGCCGAGACCGGCAGTGCCGCGCCGACGCGCGCGGGCCGCACTTCCGGCGCCATCCCGACCAGCAGCGCATCGCGGCCCACGGCCGAAGACGGCAGCGACGCATTGCCGACACCGAGCGTGAACGGCGGCGTGCCGCGCGCGACGAACGTCAGGGCGGCCGGATGCCAGCCGACCACGACGGACGGCTGGCCGCCGCCGAGCCCGCCGTTGCGCATGTCGACGACGATTCGCCACGCGCGATCCGGATTCGACGCGAACGCCAGCGGCGGGTTGCGCTGTTCGCCACCCTTGCCCTGCAGCCGGAACAGCACCCCGCCGGCGACGTCGCGCCACGGCGTTTGCGCGTCGGGGCGGCTCTGTAGCGTTGCGCGCGCAACCGTATTCGGCTGTGGAAGGTCGATGCGCACGCGGTCGACCGGATAAGCGCCGTCGGTGTCGAACAGATACTCGCCGGGCGCACTGCCGGCCCGCATGTGCGCGGCTTCGCGCCATTGGCGCGGCACGGCTGCGCTGTCCGCCGTGCGTGCATCGTGCGGTCGCGTTTCGGTCTCGATCGACCCGATCGAGGGCGCGCCGTCGAGCCAGTCGAGCCGCAGGTAGCGCGGACCTGTGCCTTCGAGCGCGATGCGTTCCTGTATCAGCATGTCGCCGCCGCGCCCGACCTTCAGCAGTTGCGTGCTGCCGAGCGAGCGCCAGCTGCGCAGGTCGTCGCTCGCGGCGACCGCGACACGCCCCTGGTAGCTGTCGTCGCTGATGTGCACGAGCAGTGCGTCCACCTCGCCGTCCGTGTGCGACAGGTCGACGAGATCGGCCGCATGCTTCGCGCGCGCCGGCGCGGTGACGGCTGCGCGCAGCGAGCCGTCCGGCGCAACCGACACGCCGAGCGGTGCGAGCCCGTCGTCGGCGCGCGCCTGCGGCAGCGGGAACCAGTGCACCGGCGTGCGCGACGGCGGCACGGCCGCCGCCGCTGGCGCATCGAGCGAGTAAGGCACGGGCTCGCCGTTGCCGTTGAAGATGCGCACGTCGCCGAGATCGTCACGCCGGCTGGCCGCATAGACGGCCTGCGGCACGGTGAGCTGGTAATACGCGGCGGTGCCGTCGAGATCCAGCGAGAAGCGTTGGGCAACGCGTTCGGCACCGGGCGTGCCGTCGGCCGCCGCGAACGACGTCAGCAGGCTCAGGCTGAGCAGGGCTGCGAGTCGTTTCATGGTTGGTGTTCGTCCCGTTGGGCCGCGGCCTTCGGCGGCAGCGGCGAGAAATAGCCGATCAACAGCAGCAGGATGCCGATACCGATGAACGACACGATACGTTCGATGCCGGTGACGTGCGACAGGTCGAACAGAAACAGCTTGATCACCGTGAGCGCGAGCAGCGCGGCGCCGACGAACCACAGCGGACGCAACCCGCGGCGCGTGGCCCAGATCATCGTCGCGAGCGCGCAGAGTGTCCAGTACACGGAAACCGACGCCTGCACGAGCGTCGATTCCGCCATTGCATCGAACGCGTACGGCACGCCGGTCCAGTGATGCAGCGTACGCAACAGGATCGCGTTCAGCCACAGGAAGGCCGTCGCGCCGGCCGCGCCGAGCAACTCGACGCGGTAGTTGCCGAACGACCAGCCGAGCTTGCGCGCGCGCACGAACCACGACGCGGCGAGCGCATAGACCACCACGAGCACGAGGTCGAGCGGATTGAGCAGCGGGACGCGCGCCCAGCTGCCGCCGTCCTGCGTGAAGTTCGCGTAGAAGGTCCAGACCCACATCACGACGATCAGCGGCAAGGACGCGAGCGCACACACGCGCGCGATGCCGTCGCGGCGCGTCAGCCACATGCCGGCGAACGCGAACAGACTCCAGCCGACCATGAACACCTGCTGAATGCCGAACGACGACAGCACGGCGTCGATGTCGTAGGCGAGGTGGAAACGGTGATGCAGCGTGCGCAGCAGCAACGCGTTGAACCACAGGAACACGGTCGCGAGCGCCGCTAGGTCGGCCGCGAGTGGATGCCAGACGACATCGAGCGTCTTCAGGCGGCGCAGCCAGGTCGCGAATGCGACGAAGATCAGCAGTTGCGCGACGTCGAGCGGATTGAGCAGCGGCAGCCAGAACAGCGGCGACGCATCGCCGTCGCTCGTCACGCTGGCGATGCTCCACAGCCACAGCAGCGCGGCGAGCGGCGCGGCCCCCCACACCTGATACGCACGCGGGAACGCGGCGACGGGCCAGCGCAGGCGGGAGCCGGGGCCCGAAACCAGCAGAAGCAGCGCGCCGAAGCCGTAGGCCCACGCGCTCCAGCTCCACGCGCCTTCGGGCACGAACGCGCGCAGGCGCCAGAAGCCTTCGAGCGAGAAGAGTCCGCACAACGTCCAGAACATCAGCGTGTGCAGCGGCGCGATCACCGGGGCGGGGAGGGCCGCCACGGCCGACGTGCCCATCGCGCCCGCGACCGGGCCAGCCGCCGCGGTGCCGCGCGACTGACGCAGCAGCAGCGCATAGCATGCGATGACGGCGATCGGCCACGCGAACGCGCCCATGCCCGACAGTGGCGCCTCGTGCGCATCGAACGCGCGCAATGCGAGCAGCGCGAGCACCGGCGTCAGCGCGAGCGCGGGCCATTCGGCGATCGGCCAGGCGAGCTTGCGGCGCGCGACGTGTGCAAGCCATGCGGTGCCGGCTGCGAACAGCGCGGTCGCGTCGACGACGAAGCGGTCCGCATGCAGATCGACGTGGCGGCTCGCATAGACGAGGATCTCGTGCAGCCCGCCGCTTAGCCACCACAGCAGCCCCCAGGCCGCGGCCGCCGCGCCGACGTCCGGCATCCATGCGTGCCACGCGCGCGCTTCGTCGCGCCCGTGCAGCCACCAGCCCGTGAACAGCCCGGCGAGCGCGATCAGCAGCATCGCGATATACGGGCTGTTGAGCACCGGCAGCGCGCTCGTGTCGGCCGGCCCGAGCAGGCTCGTGAAGAATGCGCCGGCCGCGGCGAGCTGCATCAGCAGGCCGAAGCCGAACGGCGCAAGCCGTTTCTCGCGGACGCCGACCCACACGATCGCCGCGCCTTCGATCGCCCACGCGGCACTCGTCGTCGGGCCCGAAAATGCGAGCGGGACAGCGAGCGTCGCGAAGATCACCGCCAGCGCGAGCATCGCTTCGAACAGCAGCGCGAGACGGTCGCGGCGCCGCGCGAGCCATGCGGCGACCGCGACGTAGAACGCCGACAGCGCGACCGAGCTCCACGCGAGCCCGAACGGCATGTCCTTCACGAGCGCCGCCTGCAGCGCCGTCGCGACGATCGGGGTGCCGAACACGAGCGTGCCGTCCACGTAGTGGCGCAGCGCCAGTTCGCGTTTCACCGCATACAGCAGCGCGATGCCGACATACATCAGGAAGAACAGGATCAGGAACGGTTCGGTGGTCGCGAACAGCGCGGGGCGGTATGCCGTCACGCCCCATGCCGAGCCGATCGTGAACGTGAACACGAAACCGAGCAGGTTCAGCGGGCGCCAGGCCTTGAACCAGGCGATCGCGAAGATGCCCGCGTTCAGCAACGCGTAGTAGCTGAACAGCGCGACATGGCTGCCGTGGCCGGTCGACAGCAGCACCGGCGCGAGAAAGCCGCCCGCACTGCCCATGAATGCCAGCGGCAGCGCGTTCTGCTTCACCGCGAGGAACGCGCTCAGCGCGCACACCGCGACCATCAGCGGGAACGCCGCGCCGACCGGCAGCAGTGCGTAGAGCTTGGTCGCGGCGAAGATCGTCAGGTACAGGATGCCGATGCCGCCGCCCTGCAGCACGAGGCCGTATGCCGTGCGGCGCGCACGCACGCGCCAGCCGATCGCGAGGAGCGCCGCCGCGGCGAGTGCCGTGCCGGCCAGGCGGAATTCGATCGGCAGCATGTTGTTGTCGGCTGCGTACTTGAGCAGGAACGCGACGCCGAAGAACAGCACGATGATGCCGACGCGCACGACCGTGTTGCCGCCGAGCAGCCAGTCGCGAGCGGCGCGGAACGCGCGTTCGGCGATGCCGGGTTCGCGGGGTTTCGGCGCGGCGGGCGGCGCAGATGGCGAAGGCGTCGCGGGCGGATTCGTCGGCGCGCCGGCAGCGGCGGTCGCGTCGCTCGTTCGCGTGGCGGCTGCCGGTGCGGGAGCCGGGATGGACGTCGACGGCGCCACGCCGGCGCGCGCGACGGCCGGCTGCAAGGACGGCCGCGGCGGCATTGCGGCGGGTGACGGCGTGACGGTGGCGGGCGTCGCCGGCGGCGTTTGCGCGGCGGCGCCGGTCGTGGCGGCACCGGCCTTCGCGCCCGCGAGTTGACCGCGCAGCACATCGAGCTCGCGCGTGAGCGCGTCGACCGTCGCTTCGAGGCGCGCGACGCGATCGGCGAGCGGCACGGGAGCGGGTTGCGGTGTCGCGGGATTGGCGTGAATCGCGAATGCGTCGGGTATCGTGCCGCCGCTCTTGCGCTTGCGTTGCTGCAGCGCGTGACCGATGCAGAACCCCACCGCCGCGCCGAGCAGCGTGCCGTTGGCGGCGGAGAAATCCCCGAACAATGCGGCGATACCGCCCACGATGAAACCGATTGCGGCAAAAGCCCAATTCATCGCCTTGCTCCCTCTCTCGTTTCGTTATCGTCCTTCGATCGGCGCGCGGCCCGATCGAGGCTGTTTCAGTGTGGCCGGCAGGCGAACCGGCATGCGCACGCCGTCGGCGCAGCGCCACGCCCAAGGCGGGCGGCGACGTCGCGATCGGCGTGGTTGCGGGCAATGTATCACAATGGCCATGGGGGATTTTCTGGGTTGCGGGCGGGCTGCGAAACGTGGCTGTCGCACGTTAGCGATGCGGGTTTTCGTACGACCATTCTTTTCCCGCGAAGGGGCAGGCGACGCCATCCGATCGGACGTGGAATTGTCGCAAAGCGACGCGCGGCCTCCGCGGGTTGGTGCAAAACGGCGCCGCTCGCGCGTCGCGCTGCTGCGCACAAGTCATGCTCGAGATGCCCGCCGCTATTGGCCTTGCGCGTATTGCATCGCCGCAATCGAGTGCCGCCGGGCGCCGCGCCCCGCGTGGCGGGGCTGCCGGGTGTGTCGTATTTGCGCAAGCGTTTGTCGTAATTCGTCGGCAGGTCGGGGTTTTTTCTGGCAACTATGTAGGCACGCTATGCGACGCGTGAGTCCCCGCTACACGAGGAGAAGGTTTCGATGGATGCCCCCAAGGTCGTGGTCGAAGGTCTGTGCAAGGTATTTGGAAGCAACCCGCAGCAGGCGCTCGACATGCTCGCTGCCGGCGCGACGAAAGACGATGTGCTCAAGCGTACCGGTCAGGTCGTCGGCGTGCACAACGTATCGTTCGACGTGCAGGAAGGCGAAATATTCGTGCTGATGGGCCTGTCCGGCTCCGGCAAATCCACGCTGATCCGCCTCGTGAACCGGCTGGTCGACCCGAGCGCCGGCAAGGTGCTGATCGACGGGCTCGACGTCGCGTCGGCACGCCGCTCCGCGCTGACGGCGCTGCGCCGCAAGGACATGAGCATGGTGTTTCAGTCGTTCGCGCTGATGCCGCATCGCACCGTGGTATCGAATGCCGCGTTCGGCCTCGAGGTCGCAGGCATCGGCAAGAAGGAACGCGAACGCCGTGCGATGGAAGTGCTCGAGCAGGTCGGCCTCGCACCGTTCTCGCACAAGCTGCCGTCCGAGCTGTCGGGCGGCATGCAGCAGCGCGTCGGCCTGGCCCGCGCGCTGGCCGTGAATCCGTCGCTGATGATCATGGACGAGGCGTTCTCCGCACTCGATCCGCTCAAGCGCCGCGAAATGCAGGACGTGCTGCTGCAACTGCAGAAGGAACAGCGCCGCACGATCATGTTCGTGTCGCACGATCTGGAAGAGGCGCTGCGCATCGGCAACCGCATCGCGATCATGGAAGGCGGCAGGCTCGTGCAGGTCGGCACGCCGCAGGACATCATTGCGAACCCGGCCGACGACTACGTGCGCGCGTTCTTCGATGGCATCGACACGAGCCGCTATCTGACGGCGGGCGACCTGATGCAGACGGGCGCCGTGCCGACCATGTCGAAGTGCGATGCCGCGAACGTCGCGGCGACGCTGAACGGCAGTGCCGAATACGCGTTCGTGCTGGACGCTGCCCGCAAGATCCGCGGCTTCGTCACGCGCGAGGCGATCGGTCAGGACACGCCGTCCGTGCGGCCGGTCGAAAGCATCCGGCGCGATGCGTCGCTCGAACATGTCGTCGCGCGCGTCGTCGCGAGCCCGAATGCGCTGCCCGTCGTCGACGACGACGGCTGCTACTGCGGCTCGGTCGATCGCGCACTTATCCTGAAGGCCATCACGCGCTCGCGAGGCTCCCATGTCTGAAATGATTCCGCTCGGTAGCTGGGTCGACCAGTCCGTTCACTACCTGCTCGACCATGACGCGGCGACGTTCGATACGATCGGCCGCGCGATCGAGGGCCTCGCCGCATTCGTCGAGCACAGCCTGCAGGCGATCCCGATGTGGCTGATGATGGCGATCTTCATCGGTGTCGGTCTGTGGCGCGTGGGCTGGCGCTTCGCGCTGTTCACCACCGCGTCGCTGCTGTTGATCTTCGCGACGGGCTTCTGGGACCAGACGGTCATCACGCTCGGCCTCACGCTGTCGTCGACGATCGTCAGCCTCGTGCTCGGCATTCCGCTCGGCATCTGGGCGGCGAAGAGCAAGTGGGTCGCCGCGATCGTGCGTCCGATCCTCGACCTGATGCAGACGATGCCGGCGTTCGTGTATCTGATTCCGGCCGCGATGCTGTTCGGTCTCGGCCGCGTGCCGGGGATCCTGTCGACGGTGATTTTCGCGATGCCGCCGGCCGTGCGCCTGACGAGCCTCGGCATCCGTCACGTGAACCGCGAGATCGTCGAAGCCGGCCAGGCATTCGGTTGCACGCCGTGGCAGCTGCTGTACAAGGTCCAGTTTCCGAACGCGCTGCCGTCGATCATGCAGGGCGTGAACCAGACGATCATGATGGCGCTGTCGATGGTGATCATCGCGTCGATGGTCGGCGCGGGCGGCCTCGGCAACGACGTGCTTGCAAGTATCCAGCGCCTCGACATCGGCCTCGGCTTCGAAAGCGGTCTGTCGGTCGTGCTGCTCGCGATCATTCTCGACCGTATCACCGAGAGCTTCGGCCGCGCGCCGGGCACCGTGAAAGCACCGCTGTTCTCGGGCCTGAAGCAACTGTTGCGCGCGAAGGCCACGCCCGCGCAAGCGTAAGCAACCGGCGGCCGGCTCGCCCTCCGGCCGCCTCCCCTGATTCGATACCGGCTTCCGTGGCGTTTGCCACGGGGCTGGCTGCGTGCAACCTGCTCAATTCGCCAGGAGCCCGATGTGACGTCCGCCGCCGCTGCCGCCGTGCCCGCCGCTTGCGTTTCACCGGTTTCGTCCCTTGCCCATTTCGGCTTCCTGACGCTGCCGAATTTCTCGATGATCGCGTTCTCGAGCGCTGTCGAAGTGCTTCGGATGGCGAACTACGTCGGGCGATCGAACCACTACCAGTGGTCGATCTATTCGCTCGACGGTGCGCCCGTGCATGCCAGCAACGGCATCGCGGTGCGGCCGACCCAGGCGCTCGACTACACGAACCTGCCTGACGTGATGATCGTGTGCGGCGGGATCCGCATCCGCGACGTGGTCGACGACGGCGCGCGCGACACGCTCGTGGCGCTCGCCGAGCGCGGGCTGCCGCTGGGCGGCATCTGCACTGGTGCGTATGCGCTGATGTCGGGCGGTCTGCTCGACGGCTATCGCTGCACCGTGCACTGGGAGAACTTGTCCGCGCTGCATGCGGAGTTTCCGCAGGTGGGGTTCGCCGACGAGTTGTTCGTCGTCGATCGCGACCGGCTCACCTGCACCGGCGGCACCGCGCCGCTCGACCTGATGCTGAACCTCGTCGGCATGCGCTTCGGCCAGCAGCTCGCCGCGCAGGTGTCCGAGCAGTTCATCCTGGAGCGCATCCGCAGTTCGACCGACACGCAGCCGATTCCCGTCGATGCGCGCGTCGGTTTCTCGCGCGCGGAGCTGATCGAGGTCGTGCGGCTGATGGAGGCGAACATCGAGGAGCCGCTTTCGCTCGAGGAGCTCGCGCGGCTCGTGCGGCTTTCGCAGCGGCACCTGCAGCGCATGTTCAAGGTTTACCTGAATGTATCGCCCACCCACTATTACCTGACGCTGCGTCTGAAACGCGCGCGCGACCTGCTGCGCACGACCGACGCATCGATCGCGCGCGTGACGACGACGTGCGGATTCCATTCGCCATGTCATTTCAGCAAGGCGTATCGCGCGCAATTCGGTCACGCGCCGAGCTACGAGCGACGATTGCCGGGGCGCTGACGCGACCCGCGCGAGCCATTCGGTCCGCGACGCCGCCGGGATCTCGGCGCGCGGCTTCAACACTCGATCCCGCACCCATGAAAAACGACGTCACTTTGAGGAGAAGACAGATGAAGCGCCTATTGATCGCAGCGGCATGCGGGATCGGGATTGCGGCGCCGATGTCGGCGGTTTATGCGGCCGACCCGCCCGTATGCAAGAACGTGCGCTTCGCGGACGTCGGCTGGTCCGACATCGCGGCCACCACCGGGCTCGCATCGACGATGCTGCAGGGGCTCGGCTACACGCCGACCAAGACGATCGCGTCGGTGCCGATCACGTTCGCGGGCATCAAGAGCAAGCAGATCGACGTGTTCCTCGGCTACTGGTCGCCGACGATGGATCCGATCATCCAGCCGTTCACGAAGGCCGGCACGATCAAGGTGCTCGCAACGCCCAACCTGACCGGCGCGAAATACACGCTCGCGGTGCCCGACTACGTGTACCAGGGCGGCCTGAAGTCGTTCGCCGACATCCAGAAGTTCGCGGACAAGCTCAACGGCAAGATCTACGGGATCGAACCGGGCAACGACGGCAATCTGCTGATCAAGAAGATGATCGACGGCAACCAGTTCGGCCTCGGCAAGTTCAAGATGGTCGAGTCGAGCGAGGCCGGGATGCTGGTCGAGGTGAATCGCGCGATCCGCGACAAGCAGTGGATCGTGTTCCTCGGCTGGGAACCGCATCCGATGAACGTGCAGATGAAGATCGACTACCTGAGCGGCGGCGACGACGTGTTCGGCCCGAACTACGGCGAAGCGAAGGTGCTGACGGCCACGCCGCCCGACTACGCGCAGCGCTGCCCGAACGTCGCGAAGTTCGTGTCGAACCTGCAGTTCACGACGACGATCGAGAATCACGTGATGGTGCCGATCATGAACAAGGAGGATCCGAACAAGGCCGCTGCCGAGTACCTGAAGGCGAATCCGCAGGCGCTCGACAAGTGGCTCGCGGGCGTGACGACGATCGACGGCAAGCCGGGCCTGCCGGCGGTGAAGGCGTATCTCGGCGTGCATTGAGCGACGAGACGAACGGCGCGCTCGCCGAAGGCGGCGCGCGGGCGTGATGAAACGCGGCCCTCCCGTATCGCGCGGGCGGGCCGTGTTGTTTTCGGGCCTGGAGCCGATCGGCGAAGCGCCGGGCCGCGAACGAACGTCACGATTCCTTCGTCGCCGCCGGTACGTCGAACACGCGATCGAATGCCCACTGGAACACGAACGCGTAGCAGAAGAAGAACGCGAACAGCCCGACGTCGACGACGAACGCGTCGAACCACGAGATGTCGAGCCACCACGACACGACCGGCACGAGGATGAAGATCAGCCCGCCCTCGAATCCGGTCGCATGCAGGATGCGCCGCGCGAGCGTGCGCTTCGGCTGCCGGCGCGACGCTTCCCAGCGCTCGAACAGCGCGTTGAAGATCATGTTCCACAGCAGCGCGATCGCGGACATCGTCGCGGACAGTGCGCCCGAATAGACGAGGCCCTGCTTGAAGATCGCCGCGATCGCGGGCGAGATGCAGGAAATGGCGATCGCTTCGTAGAGCACTGCCTGCGTGATCCTGCGCGGTAGGCCTTGCACGTTGTTTCTCCGGTTCGACGGTGACTCGACGGTTTCTTGCGCGGCACGGTGCCACGACGTCCCGCAAGGCTACGTGCGTTGCACGAGCGCTTCAATTCACCTAATCTCACCCGGATTGAATCGAATTCAACCCGGCCGGACCCGGCCCGCGAGGCCCCGTGTTCTCGAAAATTCCCCTGACCGCATTGCGTGTATTCGAATCGTCGGCGCGGCTCGGCTCGTTCAAGGCTGCGGCGGACGAGCTGTCCGTGACGCCGGCTGCCGTGTCGCATCAGATCAAGTCGCTCGAAAGCCGGATCGGCGTGCTGCTGTTCGAGCGCGGCGCGAGCGGCGTGCGGCTCACGGAGGAGGGCGAGCGCCTGTTTCGCGCGAGTCACGATGCACTGCTTGCACTGAGCCGCGGGCTCGACGCGGTGCGGCCCGAAGCGACCGGCGAGCGTACGCTCGTGTTGACGACTACACCGGCGTTTGCAGCGATGTGGCTGATTCCGCGCCTCGGCCGGTTTCGGCAGGTCGATCCGCAATTGAACATCAAGGTCGAAACCGGCAACACGCTCGCCGACCTCGACCGCGACGCGCGAATCGATCTCGCGATTCGTGCGACGTCGCGCACGTTTCCGGCACTGCACGAGATTGCATTGATCGACGAGTATTTCGGCGCGTATGCGGCTACCGGGTTCGACGCGCTTCGTTCGGACGCGCGCCTCGATTTGATCGAGACCGTGTGGGATACGCCGCTGCCGGTGTCGATCGACTGGGCGTCGTGGTGTCGCGCGGCGGGCCGCGACGCGTGGCTCGAACGCGCGGTGTTCCGGCATTACGACGACGAGCACTACGCGTTGCAGGCGGTATTGCACGGGCAGGGCGTCGGGCTGCTCAGTTCCGTGCTGGTCGCCGAGCACGTCGAGCGCGGCGCATTGATGCCGATCGAGCCATCGGTGCGGCTCGCCGGCGCACGCTTCGTCGCGCTATGCCGGCCCGGGCGGGAACGCGAGCCGCAGGTCAGGCGGTTTCTCGACTGGCTCGAAGCGGAAATCGCACGCACGCGCGGCGCGGTGGCCCGAATCGCGCCGCGAACGTGAAGCAACGGTCCGGCGCCTGCATTCCGCCGTGAGGCGTTCAGATCCTTCGTTACCCGAAACGCACGCAATACACCGGCGGCAAATGCGCTGAGACCTGACGCCAGCTTTCACCGCCGTCGCCGGACGTCCATAACCCTCCCGTCGTCGACGCCATCGCGAGACGCGTGCCGGAGTCGTCCACCGCGAGCCCGTGCCGATACACGAGGTCGTAGGCCGGTGCGGGCGGCAGCCCGTTCGACAGGCTCTCGAAGCTGCGGCCGCCGTCGCGCGTGCGCGTGACGACGAACCGGCCGTTCACCGGAATCCGGCACGCATCCTTCACCGCCGGTACGAACCATGCGGTGTCGGGATCTGCCGGATGCACGGCGACCGCGAAGCCGAAGCTCGACGGCTGCGCTTCGATCCGCTGCCAGTGCGCCGCGCCGTCGGTCGAGCGGAAGATCGCGCAGTGATGCTGAGTCCACAGCACATCGGGAGCGGCCGCGCACTGGACGACACGGTGCGGATCTTGCACGTTGGGTTCGCCGCGCCGCTCGGGCGGCATGTAGTCGGCCTCCATGCCGTCGGCGCTGACGCGCCAGGTCGCGCCGCCGTCGAAGGTCTGCCAGACGCCGCCGCACGAAATCCCGATCGTCACGTGCCGGCTGTCGCGCGGATCGACCATCACCGAATGGATGCCGGCTGCATCGTAGCCACCGCCGAACCACTCGGCACGCTCCGGACGATCCCACAATGCCCGGTTGAGCACCCACGAATCGCCGCCGTCGTCGGAGCGGAACAGTCCGCCGGGAATCGTGCCGGCCCACAGCACGCCTGGCTCGTCGGCGCCGCCTGCTTCGAGCGACCAGATCTGCTGAAGCGTCCAGGGTGGCTGCGGCGGGGCAGGCGCTTCGTCGTCCGAATCGCCGGCGCCTGCGTGTGTGCCGGCGTCAGCGCGTAGCGCGCCGGCGGGCTGCGGCGGATAGACGGGGACCGCACATTCTTCCCAGGCGGCGGCACCGGCGCGCCGGCGATGCAGCTTGACGCCGAAATGGCCGAGATTGAGCGCCGCATACAGCGTGCCGTCGCGCGGGTCGGCCAGCGCCATGCTGACGGGTTCGCCGATGAAGTGCGGCTCGCCGAGCGACCAGCCGCCGTCGCCGTCGGGGTGCAGCACGAACAGGCCCTTGCGGGTCGCGACGAGCAGTCGATCGTTCATGTCGGGTGTCTCCAGTAAGTCCGGCCGGGCGCTTCTTTCGATGGAGATGCGTCCCTTTATCCGCCGGACAGCGCCTGCACGACATAGACGCGGCTGGCATCGCCGAGCGCATCGGACAAGTGTTGCCGGTCGCGTACCGGCTGGCCGTCGATGAACACCGACAAGTGCTTTCGCAGCGCCCCTTGGTCGTCGACGATATAGCCGCGCAGCCGGGGCTGCTCGCCGAAGACGGTTTCAAGCGCTTCGCCGAGCGTCCGTGCGTCGATGTCGCGCTCGGGCGTGTCGATATGGCGCTGGATCGACGCCGCGAAGAAGAGGTGGGCCATGGCAGTGGCTGACAGGAGCCGCGCGGAGGGGGACGGTCTGTAGTTTAGGCGATTCGCCAGCGGCGGAACGGTGACGTCGCGTAGTCGTGGTGCGCCGGCGTGTCGGATCTCGATGAACAATAGGAGCGCTCATCGGACCATATTTTTCAAGCCACTGATGTGACAGGGTTCGCTCAACCCACCTAGCGCTACTGAACGCTCCTAAGATCAGAAAAATCGTCAGGAGCCTGAAAATTCGATTCACGATACTTCAGATTAATTTTTAAAAATTCCGCTGTCAATATTTTATGAAATCTGAGTGTATCTAATCGGGCAATGGATTTTTCTGAAGTAAGCAAGGGAATTGATTCTGCCACTCAATCCGATCGGATTTTTATATATGAGTCGGCGCGCTTTGCGGGCATAATGGCGATCGCGGTTGAAGAGGCATCTTCTTGATCCGACGGGGAGTTTGTAGCGGCGACATTCGTAGCTATTTGAAATATTTCGCCCATATTGATGGCAAAGTTTCTAAAATTTCCCTGGCATCGCTCTCTTTTTTAAGATTCTCATGCGTTGATTCCATCTTTCCTGGTGAGTTGGTCGTCCGCACATTGAAATAAAAAATATTAAAGAAAGTGCCGTAGAAAAATTTATAAAAATTGTCCTTGAAATGCGCATCATCACAATCCATTCGGCGCTGTGAACGTAGGTTTGCGCGAATCATCTCCAAAAAAGAATGTGATTGATCGTAATGTTTGGAGCATGCGTTGCAAGTGAACCCGGAATCACCCGTTAACCTAAGATCAGAAAGAGGATCGTCACCGTTCCACGTTCACATCGAACCCGGGAAACTCACCATCACGGCCGTGCAGATCGCGCCAGCAGTGATGCAGGCGGAGCAGATCGCCATCACTCCCGATTCCAGTCGACCGCGATAACTACAAGGGGGCGCAACTGCGGCCCTTGATCATTAATTAATAGCACTCACAGTTGTAGTCTACTATCGTATATTTCGGAGAAGCCGGCTTAGGCTCAACCAGTCGACCAAAGCGATTTGATTCCTTGCACATGCCGGCACACCGTCTCAGTTTTTCATTGTATGTTTCCTGATTCGAAGTTGTCCCTAAAGTTGCAATAAAACAAAAGATGACGATGGATGCAACCATCAAAAATACAGGATCCTTAAATAGCCGAGTCATACGGAACCCACTCCGTGCAAGTAAATTTACGACGATCAGACCAACCTTCTGGAACGATGCTTTGAGTTTGATCGCCTCCTGCGCGACGCCCCATGCGCGGTACTCCGCGCTCCACACGATCTCGCTATGCTCGTCGGCCAGCTCCTGCGGTGTGCCGAGGTGATCGCACTGGTACCACGCCAGGCAGTTGATGGCTGGTGCGGGCGGCGGCGGCAGCCATAGCGGGTCTTCGTCCTGCCGGTAGTAATCGCCGTACTCGGGCTGGTCGAGCAATTCGACGGCTTCCTCGCGCACCGCCTGCGCTACCGGCACAAAGCTGCTGGGCTCGTAGACGTAGTGGGGGGTGCGCGCACCAAAGCCGTCTTCGTCGGCGATCTTGCTCTCCCACGCCAGCGTATCGCCATCCCAGCCATACAACGTGAAACCGCATTGCAACTCGCGGTTGTGCTTCACGCGCTCGGCGCGGTTCCAGTGTGGCCCCGCTTCCCTTCTTTCCTCGTAGTGCGCCTGGCTGTGCTTGTATAGGCGCCGGCCGAGCGCGTCGTAGGTATAGTTGACCTTCAGGCGATCATCTTCGTAGTGGGTGAGGCGGTCGAACAGATCTCTGACTTTTCCTAGAGCCGCGAGGAAGGGGAGAGGCAAGCTTACGGTCAGTTTGGGCCTGATGCGTCAATTTCCAATATTTTTCAAAAACCCATTCTCAATATTAAAGCGGACGTCGCCAAACCAGATGACATTCTTCTCCTCTTTAACAAGGATGGAATCGGCTGGTCGAGCCGCCGCCTCTGCCTGCAAGCGCTTAACAAGGGTGTCTCTCTCCATTCCCTTCCAGGCATCTCCAAGAAGATTCTCTATGCTGTTTAACGCGGCATTGCTCGCGCTGAGGCTTTGGTTGGCGTAGCTTAGACTGATGGAACGATCTACCCACAGGTATGCGAATATTGCGCATAATGTCGACAATGTGAATACTATAGAATGATAAATGATTGATTTCATAGTTCGCCTAATTCCTTCCTGCATTGAATACATCCCTTGAGAAGGTTCTGCAGTGATTTGCATTCCATGGTGTCCGGCTATATGATTTTAGATCTACTTTATTGGCAATGTATATAGCGTATTCGGCAGCTTTTTTCTCATCCACCGTAACATCGCATTTGAGTTCGGTTTTAGTGCCTTTTCCTGCCTTCCTTGATAAGGCTTCATTTGGCACATCAAGTGACTTTTGAGTGGGTTGACCGTCCGCGCCGAGAGACAGATTGGGGACGCTTACCCGTCGTACGTTGCCGGAATTCGCTGGAAGTTTGGCCCTGATGATGCCTGGGTTATTTGGATTGTATCGACCGTACTCATGGTATTGCGTGACTCCGGTAGTGCTGTATAGCAAAATGCCGGCATGTCCGCCAAGCCAAGTACTTGTTTTCCCATTCGCATACTCGATTGGATAATCAGGCTCCGGCTGCCGGCGGGGCTGCGGCGCGCACGCTGACCCCGGCTCAACCGCGCTGGATGCGCAGGCTTGGCTGGCTACTAGCCGCGAGTTGGGGCATGAGCGAGCGCAGATCATGGCGGTGTATCTTGGAAGATAGGGTTGACTATTGCGGCGATAGTTCGTTAAGCGATGATTATTTCTCTTTTTGCACCATTTCCAAACTGAATTTGCGAAGCTTGTTGCGCTCCGGTCCTTCTTTGGGTAGCACTAAAGACAAGACGTCCACACCAAATTGAGCAATGGTCTGGGAATGTTTTTCGCCGGAGAACCACATTCGGCGGAAAACATCCAGTGCAACTTGGACAGGGTACTTTCTTGCGATCATATCCCCAACAGAGAATCGCAATTTCTCATTATTATATTCTTTTGAGTTATTGACTATGGATTCTAATAGGGTGCTTTCTTGGTCGGAGGTGAGCTTCTCGAATTCGTTATAAATTGCAGAAATGAAGTAATCTATGCCATTCTTGGAAAAAACTAGAGGGTCTGATAGCACCACTAGATACAGTGAGAATATGTCCTTGGGAAGTGGTGAAACTAATAACGAAAGGTACTCTAACTCAAACGCAATCTCGGCTACCTCTTTTCGTCTGGGGTTAGCCGGTAAAGCGCGTATCCGAAGTCGGAGGTCGTTAACAGTAGTCGTCATGGTACAGCCACGTTAGCAGGGAGAGTCCACCATAGAGGTGGCACCAAGGATGCCAATCGCCGCAGCTCACGAATAGCGCTACGAACTCGAAGCACCGCAAGATTTTGCGGCCATTCGCTCATCGCTTCACTTGCCAGTCTGGGTTTCTGTCTGCTCCTTCCCGGCAAACATACTCTTGTACCAAACCCCTTTGGGATTGTTCAGCCAGTCAAATCTCTTATTCCTCGCGAGCGGACGAAAGGGCGAAAGGGGTATCCTATAGCGCCACAAAAGCACAATCAGTTCACGCATTGAATCGCTACTTAAATCCCTAATCGAGATATCCAATAATAAATCCCTTCCATCCCCCTTGATACTGCGGATGGCGGAAATTCCATTAAATCCATCGAACAACCTGCTTTCGTCGAATTTTGAATAAAATGAACCCAATCTAATTCTGACCAGCATATTAAAGCCTCAATAAATTCACCGCCTGTGACCGCCGGGATAGATATTGTCATAACGCTCTGGATATTGAACATCCCAGTGCGGTCCTCCATGAGCATCGCCACCAGGCCCTGTAGGAACCCAAACGCCGCCTTTCTTGTCGCGCCCCCCCCTTGGGCGATTTAACCCAGTCATCGCCGCCTTTGGGTGAACAAAAGCCTTCGGCCTTTCCTAGCTTGCCCGGAGCTTTCGGCCCGTCTGGATCGTAAGCGTTACTTCGTTCTGCCGGTAGGAGTCGTCGCACTCGGGCTGGTCGAGAAACTCGATAATAGGCGAGCCAGCTGACGCGGTGTCGGTCCGGGCGCACGGTGGCGATGCGCTGGTTGAGCGTGTCGTACTCGTGCTGGAGCACGCCCACGAGCGGCTGGCTCAAGCGAGTGTAGTGCTGCTGCTCGCGCATCTTTTGATGGTCGGTATGTAATCTATAATATCGTTGGTCCCTATCAAACCATCCTTTACCTTCTAAGCTAAAGCGGCAGCAGATATACCGTCAGTCAAAGCTTGAGAGTACTGGTTACGACATGACAACTCAGGATTCCTTAAGAGATAACAGCCTGGGGGGATAACTAGCCAAGAGAGAAATCTCCAGGTCGAATGTACCCAGAAGTTTTATCAGCTCGGCTGTATTTTTGTGAAACTCTAGCCATGACTAGAGGTCGAGCGTTGAGGGGCGATGTGCTCAGCGGCTCGGGGACGGGGCTGGGAACGCGTATTCCGGCAATCCCTTGCACCTAGCTGCCTTGCCGCCAAACCATTGGGTGCCATCAAAGCTACATGGCGAATGAAAATTGTCCTCCTCAAATCGACAGTCTGAAAATTCACAATTCAGGAAGCGGCAATCAGCGAAGTTAGATCCACGGAATACACAGTCAATGAATTTGGTGTCGACAAAAAGGCAGCAATTGAATAGCCCCCAGTACCAATTCAAATCCTCCAAGGAGCACGACAAAAAAACCGAATCAACATTTTTTCCGTCAAGCGAAAAATTTTTGAGTGTGCAATATCTGAGAACCGATCCTTCCAGCATCTTCGATAGCGACGATTCGTCGCTGAACTCTACATATTCGATTAGCATGTCAACCTCAATTTATTTAAGGTCAGGAGCGAGCGGAACGGGCGCTAGCTCCTAGTGAGTCCGTCGAGAAATTACGGCACCGGAATCAAGTTGCGTGGCGGGAACAGAACTCGTAGGCTTTCACTTATTATCCAATATGCGATCCCAACTCCCGTCGCCGCACCGGCTACTTTTGCTGCGGTGTTATCCGAGGTGGCGGATGTTACCGGCGCTGTCGCCGTGCCACCTCCATCTCCGCCACATTTTGCAGCATATAACGCCTCGTCATCGGCAAGACTATCCTTCAACTCTTGAATGATGTCCTCATGCCCTTGCACGCTCAATCTCGGACGCGCACCAGGATGTGGTGGGTAATATGGGAGATTGCCGGGATTGGCCTTTACTTCACATATCCGTTTATTAATGTCCGCCTTCTTGTTCTGAATTTTTCTCTTCAGTTGCTGACATTCTGCACCATTGGGGTCAAGCTGGCGAACTAGACCAGTCGGGTCGGTATACATCATCGGATTGCCATTCACATAGTCATAGGCATTGGTGCCTCCAGCTAGCCCAATGGGATCCTTACTGATGTACCGCCCCACCTCCGGATCATAGTACCGATACCGGTTGTAATGCAGCCCCGACTCATGGTCATGGTACTGCCCCTGGAACCGGATGGGATTTGCGATCGGTGCCTTCCCCGAGGTCTTTCTGATTGCCTCCTGCGCAACACCCCACGCGCGGTACTCCGCGCTCCACGCAATCTCGCTGTGCTCGTCGGTCAGCTCCTGCGGCGTACCGAGGTGGTCGCACTGGTACCACGCCAGGCTGTCGATGGCTGGTGCGGGCGGCGGTGGCAACCATAGCGGGTCTTCATCCTGCCGGTAGTAATCGCCGTACTCGGGCTGGTCGAGCAATTCGATGGCGTCGTCGCGCACCGCCTGCGCTACCGGTACGAAGCTGCCCGGCTCGTACACGTAGTGGGTGGT
>NZ_LOWY01000049.1:0-168924 GCF_001524185.1 Burkholderia sp. FL-7-2-10-S1-D7
CATCTCAGCGCAGCGTTTACAACCAATCCTTCCCTAAAATAAAAAATGCCGTTCAGCTGCTTAACTGAACGGCATTAGGGGCATGCCCCGGCTTTTTCGTCTGCAAGCCAGACGCGCGGCTCTCGCTTACGCGTTCTCCGCCAGCGCGTCGGCCTGGCTTGCGCGGATGCCGAGGCGCTCGAACAGCGCGCGGTCGCGCTGCGTCTGCGGATTGCTCGTGGTCAGCAGCTGGTCGCCGTAGAACATCGAGTTCGCGCCCGCGAGGAAGCACATCGCCTGCATCGCGTCGTCGAGCTGCTCGCGGCCGGCCGACAGGCGCACGACGGCCTTGGGCATCGTGATGCGCGCAACCGCGATCGTGCGCACGAACTCGAACGGGTCGAGCGGTGCGGTGCCTTCGAGCGGCGTGCCTTCGATCGCGACGAGGTTGTTGATCGGCACCGACTCCGGATACGGATTCAGGTTCGCGAGCTGCGAAATCAGGCCCGCGCGTTCGCGGCGCGATTCGCCCATCCCGATGATGCCGCCGCAGCACACGTTGATGCCCGCATCGCGCACGCGGTCGAGCGTGTCGAGACGGTCCTGATACGTGCGCGTCGAGATCACCTGGCCGTAGAACTCCGGCGACGTGTCGAGGTTGTGGTTGTAGTAGTCGAGGCCCGCGTCGGCGAGTTGCTGCGCCTGCTCGTCCTCGAGCATGCCGAGCGTCATGCAGGTCTCGAGGCCCAGCTCCTTCACGCCGCGCACCATCTCGGTCAGCGCCGGCATGTGGCGCTCCTTGGGGTTGCGCCATGCGGCGCCCATGCAGAAGCGGCTCGCACCGTTCGCCTTCGCCGCGCGCGCGGCCTCGAGCACCGTGTCGACGTCCATCAGCTTTTCGGCCTTCAGGCCCGTTTCGTGATGCGACGACTGCGAGCAGTAGCCGCAATCTTCCTCGCAGCCGCCCGTCTTGATCGACAGCAGCGTCGACAGTTGCACCGCGTTCGCGTCGAAGTGCTCGCGATGCACCTGCTGCGCGCGGAACATCAGGTCGTTGAACGGCAGCTCGAACAGCGCGACGACGTCGGCGACGCGCCAGCGCTGCGATGCCGGGGCGGCCACGGGGATCGCGTCGGGTTGCACGGCGGCGGTCTGGGCTTGGGTCATGGTGGTTTTCCTGTCGTGGATGCGGGGATCGGGAGATCAGTGCCGCGCGTGGCGCAGCGTGTCGATGAGCGTGGCGATGTCGAGCATCGCCGCCGCGGATTCGGGGGCGGCCGGGCGCAGGTGCGCGATGCGGCCGAGGAGCGGCGCGCGATGCTCGCGCGCGAGCCAGTCGCGGATCGTCGCGACGTTCTCGTCGGCGTACGACATGGTCGGGTCGACGTGGTTCGCCACCCAGCCGGCGAGCGTGAGACCGCGCTGGCGAATCGCGTCGGCCGTCAGCAGCGCGTGGCTGATGCAGCCGAGCCGCATGCCGACGACCAGCACGACGGGCAGGGCGAGCGCAACCGCGAGATCGGCCGTGTCCTGCGTGTCGTTCAGCGGCACGCGGAAGCCGCCGACGCCTTCGACGACGACGACGTCCGCGCGCGTCAGCGCTTCGCGGTGGCTCGCGACGATCGTGTCGATGTCGAGCGTCACGCCTTCCTGCGCGGCGACGATGTGCGGTGCGGCCGGCGCCTTCAGCAGGAACGGCGTGCGCAGCTCGGGCGGCAGCACGACGTTCGCGGCCGCGTCGAGCTGGTCGGCGTCCTCGTTGCGCCAGACGCCGTCGCGTTCGTACGCGCCGGCGGCGACGGGCTTCAGCGCGGCCGAGCGCAGCCCGTGCCGCGCGAAGCCGTGCAGCATCGCGGCCGACACGAAGGTCTTGCCGATCTCGGTGTCGGTGCCGGTGACGAAGAGGGAAAGCGGGGCCGTCATGCTGCAGCCTCCTCGGGGGGCAGTGAACGCGCGTGAGCGTCGGGGTGGTCCGGTCCTTCGCTGGCTTCGATCAGCGCGGTTTCGAGCCGCGCGAGATCGTCGAACGAATGCGCGGCCGACAGCGAGATGCGCAGCCGCGACGTGCCGGCGGGCACCGTCGGCGGCCGGATCGCGGGCACCCACAGGCCGTGCGCGTCGAGCGAGCGCATCGCCGCGAGCGTCGCGTCGTTGCTGCCGATCACGAGCGGCTGCACGGCCGTGTGCGAGTCGACCGGCTGCCAGCGCGTCATGCGCAGCAGCGCGCGCGTGCGCTCGATCAGCGCTGCGAGGTGCGCGCGTCGCGCATCGCCTTCGTCGCCGGCGATGACCTTCAGGCTCGCCGAGACGGCGTGCGCGACGGCCGGCGGCGCGGCCGTCGTGAAGATGTAGCTGCGCGCGCGCTGGATCATCCATTCGATCACGGTCTCGTGCGCGATCACGAATGCACCCGCGACGCCGGCGGCCTTGCCCAGCGTGCCGACGTACACAAGGTTCGGCGAGCGTAGCGCGGCGGCCGCGAGCGCGCCGCGGCCCTGCGGGCCGAGCACGCCGAAGCCATGCGCGTCGTCGACGACGAGCCACGCGCCGTGGCGTTCGGCCAGCGCGACGAGTTCGGCGAGCGGCGCGATGTCGCCGTCCATGCTGAACACGGTGTCGCTGACGATCAGTTTCGTTTCGGCTTCCGACGCATCGAGCAGCGCGGCGAGCGCGGCCATGTCCGCATGCGGGTAGACCTGCACGGTCGCGCGCGACAGCCGGATCCCGTCGATCAGCGACGCGTGGTTCAGCGCGTCGGAGAAGATCGTCGCGCCTTGGCCGGTGAGCGCGGTCATCGCGGCGAGGTTCGCCATGTAGCCGGTGCTGAAGTACAGCGCGCGCGGCGCATCGGAGAAGCCGCCCGCGAAGCCGGCGAGTTCGTCCTCGAGCGTCGCGTGCGCACGTGAATGGCCGCCGAGCAGATGCGAGCCGCCGCTGCCGGAGCCGTAGCGCTGCGCGCCTTCGGCGAACGCGGCGACGAGCGCGGGATGCGCGGCGAGGCCGAGGTAATCGTTGCTCGCGAAGCCGACGATGTCGCGGCCGTCGACGCGCATGTGCGCGTCGCACGCGGTGTCGGCGGTGCGGCGCACGCGTCGCAGGCCCTGTGCGTCGAGTTCGGCGAGGCCGCGCTGCAGCGTGTCGAGCAGGGGCATGGTCGTTTCCCGTGAGGATTGGTTCATCGCGCCACCTCCGCGAGCGTCGCGTCGAGCGTGTCGCGCGTGCGTTGCGCGAGCCACGCGATGTCGTCGTCGCTCATCACGTACGGCGGCATCAGGTACACGGTCGTGCCGATCGGGCGCAGCAGCAGCTCGCGTTCCAGCGCGCGTTCGAAGAAGCGCCGCGAGAAGCCGCGTGCCGCGTCGCCGTCGAGCGCGACGTCGAAGGCGAACAGCGTGCCGCGCTCGCGCAGGTGACGCACCTGCGGGTGCGCGTCGAGCGGAGCGAGCGCCGAGCGCATCGCGGCCGACTTGCGCGCGTTGCTCGCGAGCACGTCGTCGCGCGCGAACAGGTCGAGCGTCGCGACCGCCGCGCGGCACGCGAGCGGGTTGCCGGTGTACGAATGCGAATGCAGGAAGCCGCGCGTCGTGTCGTCGTCGTAGAAGGCCGCGAACACGTCGTCGCGCGTGAGCACGAGCGACAGCGGCAGGTACCCGCCGCTGATGCCCTTCGACAGGCACAGGAAATCGGGCCACACGCCTGCCTGCTCGCATGCGAAGAAGGTGCCGGTGCGGCCGCAGCCGACCGCGATCTCGTCGGCGATCAGGTGCACGCCGAATTCGTCGCACAGCGCGCGCAGCCCGTGCACGTATGACGGATCGTGCATCGCCATGCCGGCCGCGCATTGCACGAGCGGCTCGACGATCAACGCCGCGATCCGGTCGGCGCGTTCGATGAACAGGCGCCGCACGTCGTCGAGCGCGCGGCCCGCGACGTCGGCGGCCGTCTCGCCCGGCAGCGCGCCGCGTGCGTCGGGCGACGCGACCACGTGCGCGTGGCGGATCAGCGGGTCGTACGCATCCTTGAACAGCGCGACGTCGGTCACGCCGAGCGCGCCGATGGTCTCGCCGTGATAGCTGTTTGCCACGCACACGAATTCGCGCTTGTCCGCGCGGCCGCGGTTGCGCCACGCATGGAAGCTCATCTTCAGCGCGATCTCGACCGCCGACGCGCCGTCCGACGCGAAGAACGCATGGCCGAGCGTGCGCGCGGTGAGCGCGTGCAGCCGCTCGGCGAGCTCGATCGCCGGCTCGTGCGTGCAGCCGGCGAGCATCGCGTGCTCGAGCGTGTCGAGCTGGTCCTTCAGCGCCGCGTTGATGTCCGGGTTCGCATGGCCGAACAGGTTCACCCACCAGGAGCTGATCGCGTCGAAGTAGCGGCGCCCGTCGCGGTCGTACAGCCACAGGCCCGCGCCGCGCGCGACGGGAATGAGCGGCATGCGCTCGTGGTGCTTCATCTGGGTACAGGGATGCCAGACCGCGCGCAGGCTGCGCGCGACCCAGTCGTCGGTGGCTGGCGTACTCAAGGCAACTCCGGGGGTAAAACGGCGGCGGACATCGAACGGGATGCCGCGCGGCGACAGACGGAAAACGCGGTGAGATTAGCGTGTTCCGCCGCGCGTTGCACTACCGGTTACAAACACCGCAAAGCCTTGCCGGACGGGAGTTCGGCGCAGATACGGGATGCTCGGGACGGTACGCGCCAGATGCCCAGAAATGACCGCAGATGACGACGTTCGAGTGACACCCCCCGACAGAAAAAAATCGCGGCGCAGGCGGTTGCCGACGGGCGAAAAATCGGGGCACGAATAAAACGGGGCGGAAGCGCGATGCGATGTGTGCGATCGCAGGCGAATGGCGTGCGGATTGAGGCGCGGTCGCGGTTCGGGAAAGGTCGGCAAACGACCCCGGAGGGCGTTGCGGGCAGGGCGCTCGGCGGCTCATGCGCCGCATGAGCGGGCGCAAGAACGCCGCCGCGTGCCGCGCGAGCGTTCACGAAACGGAGAAGGGAGAAGGGCAGACGCAGGCCGCGTCCGCCCCGGCGCGCTGCCGCTCGCGCGTTAGCGCGAAGCGAGTGCGCGCGAGTTGGCGTTGTCGGCGTCGGCCGTCTGCGTCGCGTTCCACACGACGCGGTCGTTGACCGCATACAGCCGGCATGCGCCCGCACCCTGCTTCGAGCAGTTGTCGAGCGCGAGCGCCATCGGATCGTCGCCGCCTTCGGCCCACGACCATGCGCCTTCGGCGGACACCGCGAAGGCACGGCTCGGATGCTGGTTCAGGAAGCGGCGATAGCCTTCGCGGCCGGCCTCGTCGAGGAACGGCACCGCGTCGACCGCATCGATCGATGCATAGCCGGTCGCATTCGGTTCGTGCGGGTTGGCGACCGCGTAGCGCACCGAGGTCGGCAGGTTCAGTTCCGCGAGGAACGCGTTGACGGCCGGCCACCACACGGGCACGCCGTCGCGATCGACGATCAGCCGGTGCGCGTCGTCCTTGTAGCGGCCGAAATCGATGAACTGCGCCTGCGTGCCGTGCGACACGTACGCGTCGTGCATCTGCGCGACGAGCGCGGGGGTCCACACCGAATCGTTGTCGCCGTACAGCCACAGCGAACGGATGGCCGTATGCGCGCCGTACTGGTCGAACGCATCGACGAGATTGCGCTGCCAGCCGTCGCAAAGATCCTGGCGCAACCCGCCGGAGAAGTTGATGATGCCGCGCACGCCGGGCGCCGCTTCGGTGCCGTACGCGACCGACACGAGGCCGCCGTGCGACGTGCCCGCGACGACGATGCGCGACGCATCGATGTACGACTGACGCGACATGTAGCGGACCGTCGCGTCGACGTCGGCGGCCTGCGTGAGCCCGTTCTTGCCGACGTTGCAGCCTTCCTGCTGGTACGAGCCGCCCGACCCGGCGAAGCCCTGGCGGTTCGGCGCGATCACCGCATAGCCGCGGCGCACGAATTCGCGCGCGAACGCGAGCGGCCGGCTGCGCGGCTGCTGATGGAGGTCACCGGTGTTCTTGCCGTGGTTGAAGACGACGAGCGGGAAGGGGCCGGGGCCGTTCGGCTTGAACAGCGTGGCCTCGAGCATCACGGAACCCGACGCATCGGCCGGAATACTGATGATTCGTTCGTTGAGGTTCGCGGCGACCTGCGGGAGGCCCGAATCGCCATAATCGAAGCGCTCGGCGTGGGCGAGCGAGCCGCTTGCCGTGGCCGTGCCGACGTTCGGCAGTGCACCGGCCTGAGCGGCCGACAGCGCACAGGCCGCCATCCATCCCACCAATACCTTGCTGAACGCCATTCGTAAGCCCTGCCATGCAACATGACCAATCTGAGGGCCATCCTAGCCCGACAAATTCAGGTTGTGCAATGCGGGAATTACCCGGCGTCTGACACAGCAACTATTTGTCAGCGTTCACTTACTTCGCCGTCGACATAGCGCCAGAACCCGTGCTCGTCGCGGGCGAACCGGCTCGTCTCGTGGAGCCGGTAAGCACGCCCGCCGACCTTGTAGCGGGCCACGAATTCAACCTCCGCGTGCCGTTCGTCGAGCGGCGCATGGCGCTTGATCGCGAGGCCGAGCCAGCGCGGCGCGTCGGGCGCATCGGGGTCGGCATCGAGATCGGCCGGGCAGGTGCGCGCGTCCCAGGTCGCGCGCAGGTAGTCGGTCGCGCCGAGCACGTACGCGCTGTACCGCGAGCGCATCAACTCGAGTGCGGTCGGCGCGGCTTCGCCGCCGTCGATGAAGCGGCCGCAGCAGGCCGCATAGCGCGGCGCCGGGGCTTTGCCGGCAGGTGCGGGGGACGCGCCGCCGCACGGGCACGCGTCAGGTCGGTTCAAAATCATGCGAATCGTGAATTAACGACGCCGGGTTGTGATGTCGGCTCACCAGCTGAGCTCGACCCCGTCGTACTGGAAGAAACGGCCGTTGGACCGCGACACGTCCGCGCCGGCCTCCGCGATCACGCGGCGCATGCCGGTCACGCTGGTTTCCGGATCGATCGCGGCCTGCGCGCCGCCCATGTCGGTGCGCACCCAGCCGGGATGGAGCGAGATGCATGCGGCGTGGCGCGTCTGCAGCGACGCGATGCGCAGCACGTCGTTCAGCGCGGCCTTGCTCGCGCGGTACAGCCAGCCGGTCGTGCCGGTCGCCTCGGCGATGCTGCCCATCCGGCTCGAGACGACGGCGAGCACGCCGCGCGCGTCCTCGACGAGCGGCAGCAGGATCGGCAGCAACTGCATCGGCCCGCGCACGTTCGTATGCATCACCGCGTCGAAATCCTCGGCGCCGATCGTTTCGACGCCTTCGGTGCGCGGCCCGTACACGCCCGACACGAGCACCGCGGCGTCGAGCCGTTCGCCGTCGAGCTTCCAGCCGAGCGCCGCGATCTGTTCGGGCCGCGCGATGTCGAGCGCGTGCGCGTGCGCGCCGAGTTCGCGCAGCGCGGCGAGCGACGCGTCGTCGCGCGCGGTCGCGATCACGTTCCAGCCGTCGCGCCGGTATTGCCGGACGAATTCGCGTCCGAGGCCGCGCGATGCGCCGACGATCAATACGGTTTTCATGTTCGCCGCTCCTTCTCAGTGCACCGCCGTCGCGGCAGTGTCGGTGTCAGATCAGTGCGATGCCCGTCGCGGCCAGGCGCGTGATGCGTCTTCGGCCGTGCGCCACGCCGCGCACGTTACTTCGCGTCGCCGCAGGGCTTCAGCGTGTCGGCGACTGCCTGCGCGACGTCGTCGAGCTGCGCGGCATCCGCCGCGACCATGTCGTTGTCGGGCGCGTGCTGGCCACGCGCGGTCAGCGCCGCGACGCAGCGCTTGTAGGTCGCATCGAGCGCGTCGAAGTTCGACACGGACATCCCGAGGTTGCGCATCCGCCCGTCGTGCACGCCATACACGAGCCCGTGCACGGTGAGCGACTGGCCGCGCGCCCACGCGTCGTTGACGATCGTCGTGCGGCACACGTTGACGACCTGCTCGATCGAGTTCAGCTCGATCAGGCGGCGATAGCGCGCCTCGCCGACCGGCCATTCGTCGAGCAGCGCCGCGTGGCGCTCGCGCACATCCTGCACGTGATGCAGCCAGTTGTCCGCGAGGCCGACGCGGCGGTTGTGGAGCGCCGCGTTCACGCCCGAGCAGCCGTAATGGCCGACGACCATGATGTGCTTCACGCGCAGGATGTCGACCGCGAACTGGATGACCGACAGGCAGTTCAGGTCGCTATGGACGACGACGTTCGCGATGTTGCGGTGAACGAACACTTCGCCCGGCGGCAGGCCGATGATCTGGTTCGCGGGCACGCGCGAATCCGAGCAGCCGATCCACAGATATTCCGGCGCCTGCTGATCGGCGAGACGCGCGAAGAAGTCGGGATCTTCGGCGAGCTGGCGCTTGACCCAGGCGTCGTTGTTGTCGAACAGATGGGAAAGCGGATTGTCTTGGGTATTCATCGGGGTGGATTCCGTTGGCGGAAAGCGGGTCGATAACGGGTTCGATTCGATCCGGGCGCGCGTCAGGCGGCGCGCTGCGCGTCGCCTGCATCGTCACCGGCGTCATCGGCGCCGGGCGTCGCGTCGAAGCGCGCGGGGTAACGCACGCTGAAGCGCAGCGACGCGTCGTACGGGAAAAAATCGGGCAACTCGCCCTGCAGCAGCTTGTCCTTGCTGGCCTGCCACAGTGCGGGGTCGAAAAAGTCCGCGTGATGCTTCATGAAGACCGTCCGCACGCGCGGGTCGCCGAGCAGGAACGGTCCGTAGGTTTCCGGAAAGATGTCGTGCGGGCCGACGGTATACCACGGCTCGCCGGACAGTTCGTCTTCCTCGTTGCGCGGCGGCGGCACGCGCCGCACGTTGCAGTCGGTCAGGTACTCGATCTCGTCGTAGTCGTAGAACACGACGCGGCCGTGGCGCGTGACGCCGAAGTTCTTGTACAGCATGTCGCCCGGGAAGATGTTGGCCTTCATCAGCTCCTTCACCGCGTTGCCGTATTCCTTTACGCCGTGCTCGATGTCCGCGTCGGTGCCGTTCTGCAGGTACAGGTTGAGCGGCGTCATCCGGCGCTCGATGTACAGGTGCTTGATCACGAGATTGTCGTCCTCGTATTCGAGCAGCGACGGCACTTCCTTCTCCAGCTCGCGCACGAGCGCATGATCGAGCCGCGACAGCGGCAGCGCGACGCTCGAATACTCGAGCGTGTCGGCCATCCGCCCGAGACGGTCGTGGCGCTTCACGAGCTGGTACTTCTCCATGATCTGCGCGCGCGTCGTTTCCTTCGGCGGCGGGAAGTGATCCTTGATGATCTTGAACACGTACGGGAACGACGGCAGCGTGAACACGAGCATCACGAGGCCCTTGATGCCGGGCGCGATGATGAAGCGGTCGCTCGAATGCGACAGATGGTGCAGCAGGTCGCGGTAGAACAGGTTCTTGCCCTGCTTCTGCAAGCCGACCGACGTATAGATCTCGGCCTTCGGCTTGCCTGGCATGATCGTGCAGAGGAAGTCCACGTACGCGGACGGCACGCCCATGTCGACGAGGAAATACGAATGCGAGAAGCTGAAGATGATCTGCAGCTGCTCGCGGCGCAGCAGCACGGCGTCGAGCGCGAGCAGGCCCGGGCGCACGTGGCGGATCGGCACCGCGAACGGCAGCACGCGATCGGCGTTGATGATGCGGCCGATGATGTACGCGCTCTTGTTGCGGAAGAAGAGCGACGACAGCACGTGGATCTGGAAATTCGGCGCGGCGTCGAACTCGCCGAATTCGTCGGTGATCGCCTGCATCACGCAGCCGATGTCGCGCGTGAGATCCTCGAACGGCGGCTCGAGCTGGAAGTTCGTGACGATGCGCTCGAGCGTGGCCGCGAGCCCGTCGGTGCCCGGGTAGTACGCGCGATAGGTCGGCTTCGCGGCCGGCTCGTCGTTCTCGAGGTATTCAGTCGAGATCGCGGGCCGCACGAAGATGAAATCGTTGCTGAAATACGAGCGGTGCAGGATCTTGCAGCACACCGAATTGAAGAACGTCTCCGCGCACTCGGGCTGGCGGTGCGACGTGAGCAGGCCGATGTAGTGCAGCTTGATCTGCTGCCACACCTCGTCGTCGATGTTCTCCGCGTCGTATTCGTCCTCCAGCAACTCGACGCATTCCTGCACGCGATCGTCGTATGACGTGATCCGCTCGCGCGCGAGCCGCTGCAGGCCGTGCCAGTCGGTGCGCTCGTATAGCGTTTTCGCCTCGACGGCGGCTTCCCGGAAGATCCGGTAGTGGCGGTCGAAGTATTCGAGCATCGTCTGTGCGACGTCGAAACCGATCTGCGACGACAGCAGTTTGGGGAAGTGATTCATCGCGTGCAGGCTCGTTCGAGAGGGACTGTAAGCACTCGCCATTCTAGCGCCCAAGTCGGCGTTTCAATGACTTTCGGGGGCCGGCGCCCAAGCGCCGTCAATGAACGGGTTGTGCGCCGTTACATGCCGTTCGGTGCATCTTCGCGTAAAGATACGGGTACGGAATCGATTCTGGCACGAACTTTTTTTGCCCGTCCGGCGCCCGCGCGGGCGCGCGTTTCGCGCGACGGCGATAGAATCGACGCGATCCCTGCCGCGGCCTGCAGCCCGCACGCGCCTGCCCCGCATTCGCCCTTGCTTGCCCTGATAACGACGAGACGCCCCACCGATGAACGCACTGGAACACCAACTCGACTATCCCTTCGCCGACACGCTGCCCGCCGCGGGCGACACGTTCGAGGTCGCGCCCGGCGTGCGCTGGCTGCGCATGCCGCTGCCGTTCTCGCTGGATCACATCAACCTCTGGCTGCTGCGCGACGAGATCGACGGACAGGCCGGCTGGACGATCGTCGACTGCGGGATCGCGTCGGACGCGATCCGTACGCACTGGGAACAGATTTTCGACACGCATCTCGACGGGCTGCCGGTGCTGCGCGTGCTCGTCACGCATTGCCATCCCGATCACTTCGGCCTCGCGAACTGGCTTTGCGAAGGCGGCGACAAGGGCCGCTGGAACGTGCGGCTGTGGATGACGCTCGGCGAATACATGTTCGGCTGCCTGATGGCGGCCGGCAACGGTTCGAACGCCGGCGGCGCGGCCGCGGCCGATCATTTCGCGCGCCACGGGCTGACCGACCCGGCAGCGCTCGACAAGCTGCGCAGCCGCCGCAGCTACTACTCGGACCTCGTGCCGGCCGTGCCGCCGCGCTACCGGCGCCTGCGCGAAGGCGACGCGGTGAAGATCGGCGCGCGCACGTGGCGCGTCGTCACCGGCTACGGTCATTCGCCTGAACATTGCGCGCTCCACAGCGAAGCGGACGGCGTGCTGATTTCAGGCGACATGGTGCTGCCGCGCATCTCGACCAACGTGTCCGTGTTCGATCTCGAACCGGAAGCGAATCCGCTCGCGCTGTACCTCGAATCGCTCGGCCGCTACGAGACGATGGCGCCCGACACGCTCGTGCTGCCGTCGCACGGCAAGCCGTTTCGCGGCGTGCGCACGCGCATCGCGCAACTGCGCGCGCACCACGACGCGCGGCTCGACGAAGTGCGCGTCGCCTGCGCGGAGAAGCCGGCGAGCGCGGCCGACATCGTGCCGATCATGTTCCGCCGCCGCGAGCTCGACATCCACCAGATGACGTTCGCGCTCGGCGAGGCGCTCGCCCACCTGAACCTGCTGTGGCTCGCGGGCGAACTCGTGCGCGAGCTGCGCGACGACGGCGTGCTGCGTTTCCGTACCGTGCGCTGAGCGCGCGTCGTCACCGTCACGCGACGGGTTCGTAACGCCACCCGTCGCGCTGCCATTGCATCGTGTGCGTCGGTGCAAGCGCCGCGAGAAACGCGGCGTCGTGCGACGCGACCACGATCGCGCCGGGGAAGCCGGCCAGCGCGGCTTCGATCGCGCGCACCGATTCGAGATCGAGGTGATTGGTCGGCTCGTCGAGCAGCAGCAGCTGCGCGGGCGTGCCGCGCCACAGCGCGCATGCGAGCGCGGCCTTCAACCGTTCGCCGCCGCTCAGGCGGTGCACCGGCTGCGTCGCGCGCGTGGCATCGAGCTGCAGCAGCGCGAGCCGGCTGCGCAGTTCGCCTTCGGTGAGCGCTGTATCGAGGAATCCCAACTGCTCGACGATCGAGCGTTCAGGATCGAGCAGCGCGAGCCGCTGGTCGAGATACGCAGCGCTCACGTGCGTCGTGCACGTGCCGGCGCGCGGAGCGAGTTCGCCGGCGAGCATGCGCAGCAGCGTCGATTTTCCGCAGCCGTTCGGGCCCGTCAGCGCGATGCGCACGGGGCCGCTGGCCGACCAGGTGATCGTGTCCGTGCGGCCCGCGGTGCGCCACGGCAATTGCGCGCGCTCGAGCGCGAACAGATGGCGGCGCGCGCTCACCTCGGTGCCCGGCAGCGATACGAGCACCGGCGCGTCGGCTTCGACGCGCGCGGCTGCTTCCTGCACGCGCGCATCGAGCGTCGCCTTGAATTCGCTTTGGTGACGGCGGACCGTCCCCATGATGCTGCGAGCCGCTCCCTTGCGGCTCTGTTTTGCCATCGACGACAGGTTGGCCGTCTTCGCATCGCGCAGCGAGCCGGCCGCATGGCGCTGGATCGTGTCGTGTTCCTGTTCGAGCCGGCGCCGCGCGCGTCCGCGCTCGGTGCGCGCATGCTCGAGCGCGGCCTGCGCGGCATCGTGCTCCGCATCGCGCTGCGCGCGGTACAGCGCGTAGTTGCCGCCATACGTGCGCACGCCGTGCGGCGTCAGTTCGACGATGCGCTGCACGTGCGCGAGCAACGCGCGGTCATGGCTGACGACGACGACACCGCCGCGCCAGCCGTCGAGCGCCGCGCGGAGCCACGCACGGCCCGGCGCATCGAGGTGGTTGGTCGGTTCGTCGAGCACCAGCAGCCCGGCCTCCGACAGCAACGCGCCGATCAGCGCGACGCGCGCGAGCTGGCCACCGCTCAGCGCGTGCGCCGGCGTGTCGGCGCGCACGTCGTGCAGGCCGGCTGCGTCGAGCGCCGCGCGCAGCCGCTCGGCGAGGTCCCAGCGATCGCCGATCAGGTCGAAGTCGTGTGCGTGCGCGCGGCCGTCGGCGAGGCGCGCCAGGGCCGCGAGCGGTGCATCCAGCGCGGCGATTTCCGCGACGGTTCGTGTGCCGGCCGGCGCGTCGTCGTGCTGCTGCGCGACGTAGACGACCGGCGTCTGCCGGTCGATCGTGCCCGCGCTCGGTGTGCGCCGGCCCGCGATCAGTTGCGCGAGCAGGCTCTTGCCGGCGCCGTTGCGGCCGACGATGCCCGTCGGCGTGCGATCGATGGACAGGTCGAGCGATTCGAACAGCGTGACGCCGTCGTCGAAGCGGAAGGAAACGTGATGAAGCGCGACGAGCGCGCCGGTCGGCGTGCCAGCAGCCATAAGCACCTCCGAAAATGCGTGAAACCCTTCGCGCGGCGTGCGTGGCACGGCGGCGAAAACATTTTTGGGAAGGCTTAGTTGTTCACTTCGGCTGGCGTCCGGTATGAGGAATGAGCGCGCAGTGTAGCAAGCGCGGCGCGCGTGCCGCAAGCGACGGGCGAATGTGCCGTCGCTTGCGCGCCACGCGCGGTTACTGCACCGTGACCGCAGCGAAGTTCTGGCGGCCGAACGGGCTCACGCGATAGCCGCTCACGTTCGCGCGCGTGAGCGCGGCTGCGGTCGGGTAGCCGAGCGGGATCCACAGCGCTTGGTCGTGGATGATCTTCTGCGCGGATTCGTACAGCTTCGCACGCTTGGCCTGATCGGCGGTCGACTTGCCGTCGGTGATCAGCTTGTCGAGCTGCGCGTCGCAAAAGCGTGCGAAGTTGATGCCCGACTTCACCGCATTGCAGCTGAACAGCGGCGACAGGTAGTTGTCCGGATCGCCGTTGTCGCCGGCCCAGCCCATGAACAGCATGTCATGCTGGCCGAGCTTCGCCTGCTTGATCAGCTCGCCCCATTCGATCACCTTGACTTCGGCCTTCACGCCGATCTTCGCGAGGTCGGCCTGCAGCAGTTCCGCGCCGGCCTTCGGGTTCGGGTTCAGCACGCTGCCCGTCGGGCGCGTCCAGATCGTCGTCGAAAAGCCGTTCGGGAAGCCAGCCTGCGCGAGCAGCTGCTTCGCCTTCGCGGGATCGTACGCATACGGCGCGATGTCCTTCGCGTAGCTCCACGTGTTCGGCGGATACGGGTTGTTCGCGGCCGTCGCCGTGTTGTCGAACACCACCTTCAGATAGGTCGCGCGATCGAACGCGAGGTTCAGCGCCTCGCGCACCTTGTCGTTGTCGAGCGGCTTCTTCTGCGTGTTGAGCGCGACGAACGCGGTCATGAACGCGGGCGTCTGCACGACCTTCAACGCGCTTTCGCCCTTCGCCGCGAGCACGTCCTGCGGCTTCGGCGACAGCGCGATCTGGCATTCGCCGGCCTTCACCTTCTGCATGCGCACCGACGCGTCGGGCGTGATCGCGTAGATCAGCCGGTCGACCTTCGGCTTCGTGCCCCAGTAGGTCGGGTTCACGTCGTAGCGGATCAGCGCATCCTTCGTGTAGCTCTTGAGCACGAACGGGCCGGTGCCGACCGGCTTCGCATTCAGGTCGGCCTGCTTGCCGGCCTTCAGCAGCTGGTCCGCGTATTCGGCCGAGTAGATCGACGCGAAGCCCATCGTCAGGATCGGCACGAACGTCGCATTCGGCTCGTTCAGCACGAACTTCACCGTGCTGTCGTCGACCTTCGTGACCGACTTCACGAGTTTCACGAGGCCCATCGACTGCGCGTGCGGAAAGCCGCTCGCGCCGGCTACCTTGTGCCACGGATTCGCATCGTCGAGCATCCGCGAGAACGTGAACACGACGTCGTCCGCGTTCAGCGGGCGGCCTGGCTTGAAGTAGTCGGTGGTCTGGAACGCGACGTTCGGGCGCAGGTGGAACGTGTACGTCAGGCCGTCGGCGCTCGCTTCCCATTTATCGGCGAGCGCGGGTACGACCTTCTTCGCGGCTTCGTCGTACGACACGAGCGTGTTGAAGATCACGTCGGCCGAGGCGTTGGTCGTGACGAGCGAGTTGTACTGCACGACGTCGAAGCCGTCCGGGCTCGATTCCGTGCAGACGGTGAGCGGCTTGGCGGCGGCGAGGCCGGGGGCGGCGAGGGCGGCGGCGAGCGTGGCCGCGGCGAACAGCTTGACCTGCATAGGTTCTCCCACGTGACTTGTGATTTTTTGCCGGGTGTCGGAATGCGGGCGCGGCCCGGAAGCGGGCGGGGCCGGCGCGGCTGGCGGATAGCATACCGTCAAAGCGCGCCGCGCGTGAAAAAAGGCGCCGGAACGCGGTGAGTTGAGCGAAAAACGGCTGCGTTCGCGACGGAATGCGTGTTGGGGCGGCGTGGCAGCGGGGGCAAGGCAGGTGCGGCGGCGAACGGCGGGCGGGCGAGACGGTTGCGGGGAGACTGCGAATCGAAGCGGGTCGGCGCGAATCCGCTGGAGCGACGGAAGCGGAGGAAGCGGAGGAAGCGGAGGAAGCGCGGCACCTGCGTGCGACGCGTGGTACGGCCGACAGGAGGAAGCGGCGCGCGCTGCGTTGGCACCGAACCGTGGCGCGGCACCGGTCCGGCATGAACGGCGCGACAGACGCGCCGGACGCCCGACGCCCCCGATGCGCTCAGTGCGCGCCGGCCTTCGGCTTGCGCGGCGCCTTTTCGAACAGACGGTCGTAGAGCCAGCGCGGCAGCACGTGCAGCACCTTCGCGACGACGCCCATCTGCCATGGAATCACGCGGAACGCGTGCTGCCGAGCGATCGCGCGTGCGGCGCGGGCCGCGAAGCGGTCGGCGTCCATCAGGAACGGCATCCGGTACGGGTTGTGCGCGGTCATCGGCGTGCGGATGTAGCCGGGCGCGATCGTCACGACGCCGACGCCGGCCGGGCGCAACTCGACGCGCAGCGCCTCGAGATACTTGATCGCGGCCGATTTGGACGCGCTGTACGCGCCGGAACCGGGCAGGCCGCGCACGCCGGCGACGCTCGCGACGCCCACCAGCGTGCCGTGGCGCGCGGCCGTCATCGGGCCGACGAACGGCTCGAACGTCGCGACCATCCCGTAGTAATTGATGTCCATGACGTTGCGGAACGTGGCGAGATCGCCTTGTCCGGTGACGGCGCCCTGGCTGATGCCCGCGTTCGCGATCACGACGTCGGGGCAGCCGTGCGCGGCGATGAACGACGCGGCGGCCGTGGCGAGCGCATCGGCATCGCGCACGTCGGCGGAATAGACGGAGACGGACAGCTTGGGAAAGCGTCGCGCGAACGCATCGAGGGCATCGGTGCGGCGCGCGACGAGTGCGAGCGTGGCGCCCTGGCGGGCGTATTCCTCGGCCATCGCGAGGCCGAGGCCGCTCGACGCGCCGGTGATGAAGACCTTCAACGGAGTAGTCATGCCGGCGCGCGGGCGGGGATCAGAGCTTCTTGTCCTGAACCTGCTTCACGAGGTAATCGAGCACCTGCGCGGTACCCGGGATGCTGTTCGTGTAAGCCGGGCCCGTCTTGTACTTGCCCTGGACGATGACCGTCGGCACGCCGTCGATCGCGTAGTTCTTCAGCAGCTCGGCCGACTGCTTCACCTGGCCCTGCACGCTGAACGAGTTGTACGCGTCCATGAACTGCTTCTTGTCGACGCCTTGCGTCGCCAGGAAGTCGGCTTGCGCCTGCGGCGTGAGCAGGTAGTTCTTCTGCTTGTGGATCGCGTTGAAGATCGCCGGCGTGACCTTCTCCGAGATGCCGAGTGCCGACACCGCGTAGAACAGCTTCGAGTGCGGGACGAAATCGTCGCGGAAGGCGACCGGCACGCGCTTGAAGTCGATGTTGTTGCCCTGCTTCTTCACCCAGGCCTCGATCGTCGGCTCGAATTCGTAGCAGTGCGGGCAGCCGTACCAGAAGAACTCGATGACCTCGACCTTGCCGGCCGGCGCGGACACCGGCTGCGGCGACTTCATCACCTCGAAGTCCTTGCCGGACACCGGTGCGGCAGGCGTTGCCTGGGCGAAGCCTGCAGCGGCGAGGCCCAGGGACAGAAGAAGCGTGCTAAGCAGTTTTTTCATGTTGTAGACGTCGAATCAGTTGCTCGGGTTACGAAACGTAACGGGTTCTGCGTGGGCGCGGCCGGCTGCTTACTGCTTCGTGAAACGGATCACCGCCGTGTCGACACCTGCATCGGACAGGCGCTGACGGGCCGAGTTCATATCCTCGAATTTCGAGAACGGGCCGACGCGCACGCGGAAATAGGTCACGCCGCTGACATCGCGCTTCGACACCTTCGACTCGAAGCCCTGGAAGCCCAGGCGCGCGCGCTGCTGCTCGGCGTCGCCTTCCGTCTTGTACGCGCCGACCTGCAGGAAGTAGCCGGTGTTCGCGTCGTTCGCGGTCGGCGGCTTCGCTGCCGCGGCGGCCGTGGCCGACGAGGTCGGCTTCGGCGTGTTCGCGGCCAGTTGCTGTTGCTGCTGTTTCTGCGCGGCAGCCTGCTGCGCCTGCTTCTGCGCGGCGAAGCGCGCGAGATCGTCCTCGCCGCCTTGCTGCTGTTGCGGGTGTTGCTGCGCCTGCTGCGTCTGCTGCGTCTTCTTCGGCGGCGGCGTGTTGTCGGCCGGCTTCGGCGCGACGGCGACGCCGTTGCCCGAAGACGCATTGTTCGACGCGGTGGTGTTGCTCGAGCCGGTCGTGCCGTTCGTGTCGCCCGACGGCGGCACTTCGACGATCTGCGGCTCGGGCAGCAGGCCGCCCTGGGTCTGGTTCGCGGCCTGGCCGGGTGCGGTATTGGGCGGCGCGGACTGCGCGGCCTGCGGCACCGGCTGGCCGGGCGTCTTGCCCTGCAGCGCGCGGTTCGGGTCGAACTGCTGCGGCTGGCTCGCGCCGTTGTCGGCGGGCGGCGGCGCGACCTTCGACACGAACGGCGACGGCGAACGCGTGATGTAGAGCGCCACCACCACCGCAATCGCGAGGCCGACGATCAGGCCCAGCACGATTCCAAGAAATGTCCCTCCGGCTTGTTTCGATTGCTTCGAAGTTCGGCGTGGTTGTGCCATTGCTTGAGTCACCTGCAAAAAGAATCGTGAAAAGGTCGCGGAGGGCTATCCGGCGGCCGGGATCCCGACGGCAGCGCCCGCCGCGGCCATTCGCGGCCCGGTTCGGGCCGCTTACATCTTGGCGGGCGCGGACACGCCGAGCACCGCCAGACCATTCTCGAGCACCTGCCGGCTCGCGGCGAGGAGCGCGGCGCGCGCGTTGCGCGGCGCTTCGTCGTCGACCAGCACGCGCTCCGCATTGTAGAACGAGTGGAATTCACCAGCGAGATCGCGCAGGTAGAACGCGACCGCGTGCGGCGCCAGTTCGTTCGCCGCGTGCGTGAGCATGTCCGGATACTCGGCGAGCTTCTGCATCAGCGACACGGCCTGCGGGCTCGTGAGCTGCGACAGGTCGGCGCCCGGCAGTTGCGCCACCTCGACGTTGTAGCGCGACTTCAGTTCGTTGAGCACCGAGCAGATCCGCGCATGCGCGTACTGGACGTAATAGACCGGGTTCTCGTCGTTCTGTTTCAGCGCGAGGTCGATGTCGAACACGAATTCGGTGTCGGCCTTGCGGGAGATCAGGAAGAAACGGACGGCGTCGCGACCGCGCGTGATGGTCGCCTCGTCGATCAGGTCGGGTGCCGCTTCCTGGCCCGGCGCCGCGCCGCCCGACCATTCGATCAGGTCACGGACCGTCACGTAGCTGCCCGCGCGCTTCGACAGCTTCACTTCCTGGCCGTCGCGCATCACGGTGACCATCTTGTGCAGCACGTAGTCGGGATAGCCCTTCGGGATGCCGACGTGCAGGCCTTGCAGGCCCGCGCGCACGCGCGCGATCGTACCGTGGTGGTCGGAGCCCTGGATGTTGATCACCTTCGTGAAGCCGCGCTCCCATTTCGTCACGTGGTACGCGACGTCCGGCACGAAGTACGTGTACGTGCCGTCCGACTTGCGCATCACGCGATCCTTGTCGTCGCCTTCGTCGGTCGTGCGCAGCCACAGCGCGCCGTCCTGCTCGTAGGTCATGCCGGCCTTGATCAGCGCGTCGACCGTCTTCTCGACCCGGCCTTCGCTGTACAGCGACGACTCGAGGTAGTACTGGTCGAATTTCACGCCGAACGCCTGCAGGTCCATGTCCTGCTCGTGACGCAGGTACGCGACCGCGAACTTGCGGATCGCGTCGAGATCGTCGATGTCGCCGGCGCCGGTGACCGGCTCGCCGTCCTTCGCGGCCACCGTCTCGCGGTTCAGGTAGTCGCGTGCGATGTCGGCGATGTATTCGCCGTTGTACGCGGCTTCCGGCCAGCCCGCGTCGCCCGGCTTCAGGCCGCGCGCGCGCGCCTGCGTCGAGATCGCGAGGTTGCCGATCTGCACGCCGGCGTCGTTGTAGTAGAACTCGCGGTGCACCGCGTAGCCCTGGCTCGCGATCACGTTCGCGAGCACGTCGCCGAGCGCTGCCTGGCGGCCGTGGCCGACATGCAGCGGGCCGGTCGGGTTGGCCGACACGAACTCGATCAGCACCTGCTTGCCCTTTTCGCGATCCGACGTGCCGAACGCGCGGCCCTGGTCGAACACGGCGGCGATCACCGCCTGTTTCGCGGCGGCCGTCAGGCGCAGGTTGATGAAGCCGGGGCCGGCGATTTCGGCTGCGTCGACGAGCCCTTGCGCGGCCGGCTGGGCCGTGAGGGCGGCGACGATCTTCTCGGCGAGCTGGCGCGGGTTCGTGCCGAGCGGCTTGGCGAGCTGCATGGCGACGTTGCACGCGACGTCGCCGTGCGCGGCGACCTTCGGGCGCTCCAGCGTGATGGCCGGGGTGACGAATGCCGCGTCGGCGCCTTTCAGCGCGTGTGCGACCTGCGTGACGCTATCCGCGAGCAGGGCTTCGAGGGTCTGTTTGTGTGCTGGCAGCATGCTGGTAGAAGGCTTCGTTGGTGGCGGCCGGAAACGCCGGCCGGCCGGCGCGCTTTTTAAGCGCGCGTTTCAGGGATCGCAGAATTTTAACAGGTGCTAATATGCCGCTCAGGCGCCCCGCGTCCGCGAGGCCGGACGCCGGTCTGCCGGCGTCCCCCCAACTGCGCCGTGCAGGCACAACAAGATGAAAAGGGAATTGTCATGATTACGTTCAAGAGCAAGGCGGCACAGGATCTCGACGTGCTGAAGGATTTCGCCGTGTACGTGCTGGGCCTCGTCGGCAAGCAGCTGGGCGAACGCGGTGTCATTACGCACGACGAACTGGACCACGCGATTGCGAAGCTGGAAGGCGCGGTCGCGCAGGCGAAGCAGGAGCGCGCCGAGCATGCCGGCCATTTCCACGAGGACGAAGACGACCACGCGCACCACGAAGTGCCGCCGAGTCTGGCGCAGCGCGTGGCACCGTTCCTCACGATGCTGCGCGAAGCGAAGGCCGGCCAGGCCGACGTGCACTGGGGCTTCTGAGCTTCGTTGTCCGGCGACGCCGGCCGCAAGATGGGTCCGGCAAGAAAAAGCCCGCGCGATGCGGGCTTTTTATTTGTCTGACGAAAGGGCGACGAGGCCGCCCCGGTCGCGCATCGATCAGAGCTGCGGCGCGAGCGCGCGGCGCGCATCGTCGAGCGACAGCGCCATGCGTCGCGCGTAGTCCTCGAGCTGATCCTGACCGATTTTCCCGACCGAGAAATACGTGCTGTCGGGGTGCGCAAGGTAGAAACCCGACACGCTGGCCGCCGGCAGCATCGCCAGCGAATCGGTCACGCTCATGCCGATCTCGTTCGCCTGCAGCGCGTCGAACATGTCGCGCTTCACGAGGTGGTCGGGGCAGGCCGGGTAGCCGGGCGCCGGGCGGATGCCCGCGTACTTTTCGGCGATCAGCGCATCGTTGTCGAGCGTCTCGCCGCTCGCGTAGCCCCACAGCTCGCGGCGCACGCGCGCGTGCATCGCTTCGGCGAACGCTTCCGCGAAGCGGTCCGCGAGCGCCTTCAGCATGATCGCGCTGTAGTCGTCGTGGTCGGCTTCGAACTGCTTTTCCTTCACGTCCACGCCGAGCCCGGCCGTCACCGCGAACATCCCGATGTAGTCGGCGACACCCGATTCCTTCGGCGCGATGAAGTCGGCGAGCGAGCGGTTCGGGCGCATCACGCCGTCGACCACCGGACGCACGCTCTGCTGGCGCAGGTTGCGCCACGTCATCAGCACTTCCGAGCGCGAGTCGTCGGTGTAGATCTCGATGTCGTCGTCGTTGACCGTGTTCGCGGGCAGCAGCGAGATCACGCCGTTCGCGGTCAGCCAGCGGCCCTGGATCAGGCGCGCGAGCATCGACTTCGCGTCGGAGAACACGCGCCGCGCCGATTCGCCGACGATCTCGTCGTTCAGGATCGCCGGGTACGGGCCCGCGAGATCCCAGGTCTGGAAGAACGGGCCCCAGTCGATGTAGTTCGCGAGCTCGTTCAGGTCGTAGTTCTTGAACACGCGCCGGCCGATGAATTTCGGCTTCACGGGCTGGTAGCCTGCCCAGTCGATCTTCGTCTTGTTCGCGCGCGCCTCGGCGAGCGTGACCATCGGCTGCGCCTTGCGGTTCGCGTGCTGGTCGCGGATCCGTTCGTAATCGGATTTCAGCTCGTCGAGGTACTTCGCCGCGCCTTCGTCCGACAGCAGATTCGACGCGACCGACACCGAGCGCGAGGCGTCCGGCACGTAGACGACCGGGCCTTCGTAGTGCGGCGCGATCTTCACGGCCGTGTGCACGCGCGAGGTCGTTGCGCCGCCGATCAGGAGCGGAATCTTTTTCACGCGGAAGTAGTCGTCGCGCTGCATTTCGGACGCGACGTACGCCATTTCCTCGAGGCTCGGCGTGATGAGGCCCGACAGCCCGATGATGTCCGCGCCCTCGACCTTCGCCTTCGCGAGGATCTCGTTGCACGGGACCATCACGCCCATGTTGACCACTTCGAAGTTGTTGCACTGGAGCACGACCGACACGATGTTCTTGCCGATGTCGTGCACATCGCCCTTCACGGTCGCGATGACGATCTTGCCCTTCGCGCGCACGTCGCCGCCCGCTTCGGCGAGCAGGCGCTTTTCTTCCTCGATGAACGGGATCAGGTGCGCGACGGCCTGCTTCATCACGCGCGCCGACTTCACGACCTGCGGCAGGAACATCTTGCCCTGGCCGAACAGGTCGCCGACGATGTTCATCCCGTCCATCAGCGGGCCTTCGATCACGTTGATCGGGCGGCCGCCGGCCGCGGCGATGGCCGCGCGCGCTTCTTCGGTATCTTCGACGATGAAGTTCGTGATGCCGTGCACGAGCGCGTGCGCGAGGCGCTTCTCGACCGGCTGGTTGCGCCACTCGAGGTTCTCTTCCTTCTTCGCGGCGCCGGTCTTGAACTTGTCGGCGATCTCGAGCAGGCGGTCGGTGGAATCGTCGCGGCGGTTCAGGATCACGTCCTCGACGCGCTCGCGCAGCTCCGGGTCGAGATCGGCGTATACGCCGAGCTGGCCCGCGTTCACGATGCCCATGTCCATGCCCGCCTGGATCGCGTGGTACAGGAACACGGTGTGGATCGCCTCGCGCACCGGGTCGTTGCCGCGGAACGAGAACGACACGTTCGACACGCCGCCGCTCACCTTCGCGTACGGCAGGTTCTGCTTGATCCAGCGGGTCGCCTCGATGAAGTCGACCGCGTAGTTGTTGTGCTCCTCGATGCCGGTCGCGACCGCGAAGATGTTCGGGTCGAAGATGATGTCTTCCGGCGGGAAGCCGACTTCGTTCACGAGGAAGTCGTACGAGCGCTTGCAGATCTCGGTCTTGCGTTCGAACGTATCGGCCTGGCCCTTCTCGTCGAACGCCATCACGACCGCGGCCGCGCCGTAGCGGCGGATCAGGTTCGCGTGGTGACGGAACGCTTCCTCGCCTTCCTTCAGCGAGATCGAGTTCACGATCGCCTTGCCCTGCACGCACTTGAGACCCGCTTCGATGACTTCCCACTTCGACGAGTCGATCATGATCGGCACGCGCGCGATGTCCGGCTCGGATGCGATCAGGTTCAGGAAGCGCACCATCGCCGCCTTCGAATCGAGCATCGCCTCGTCCATGTTGATGTCGATCACCTGCGCGCCGTTCTCGACCTGCTGGCGCGCGACGGCGAGCGCCTCGTCGAACTGGCCGTTGAGGATCATCCGCGCGAATGCCTTCGAGCCGGTGACGTTGGTGCGTTCACCGACGTTGATGAAGAGCGTTCCGGACGTGACGTTGAACGGCTCGAGGCCGGCAAGGCGCATCATGTGATCGGTCATGGCGGTGCGAATTCGTGTGATGTAGGGCGGGCGTTGGGGCGGTCGGTCAGGCGGCGTCGCTGTACTGGCTCGGCCAGCGGCGCGGTTTCACGTCGGCGAGCGCCTTCGCGATTTCGGCGATGTGCTCGGGCGTCGTGCCGCAGCAGCCGCCCGCGAGGTTCACGAGCCCGGCCTGCGCGAATTCCTTCAGGAGGCCCGACGTCACGTCCGGCGTTTCGTCGAAGCCGGTGTCGCTCATCGGGTTCGGCAGGCCCGCGTTCGGGTAGCAGGACACGTAGGTGTCGCACAGCTTCGCGAGCTCGGCGATGTACGGGCGCATCAGCGCCGCGCCGAGCGCGCAGTTCAGGCCGAACGTGAGCGGCTTCGCGTGACGCAGCGAATTCCAGAATGCCTCGACCGTCTGGCCCGACAGGATGCGGCCCGACGCGTCGGTCACGGTGCCCGAGATCATGATCGGCAGGCGCTCGCCGGTGTTCTCGAACAGTTCGTCGAGCGCGAAGAGCGCGGCCTTTGCGTTCAGCGTGTCGAAGATCGTCTCGACGAGGAACAGGTCGACGCCGCCGTCGAGCAGCGCCTTCGCCTGCTGGTAATACGCGTCGCGCAGCTCGTCGAACGTGACGTTGCGCGCGCCCGGGTCGTTGACGTCCGGCGAGATGCTCGCCGTCTTCGGCGTCGGCCCGATCGCGCCGGCGACGAAGCGCGGCTTGTCGGGCGTGGCATAGCGGGCGGCGGATTCGCGCGCGAGCCGCGCCGATTCGACATTCATCTCGACGACGAGGTCTTCCATCCCGTAGTCGGCCTGCGCGACCGTCGTCGCCCCGAACGTGTTGGTTTCGACGATGTCCGCGCCGGCCGCGAAATACTGGTCGTGGATCTCGCTGATGATCTGCGGCTGCGTGAGCGACAGCAGTTCGTTGTTGCCCTTGATGTCGCGCGGGAAATCCTTGAAGCGCTCGCCGCGATACGCGGCTTCGTCGAGCTTGTAGCGCTGGATCATCGTGCCCATTGCGCCGTCGAGGATCAGGATGCGCGATTTCAGCAGCGCGGGCAGGTCGGCGCCGCGCGTGTAGGGCGCGTCGAGCGGGGCGGAAGCGGCGAGAGGGGTCGCGGACATGGCGGAAGAGCGGCGAAGACGGGAAAACCGTCATTGTAGCCGGTGCGCCAGGGCGCCGCCCGGCCCGCGCCAAACGAAAACCCCCGCCCGGCGAACCGGACGGGGGCTTGGATCGGAGTGCTCGCGGCGCCGCCCGAACGCGGCGAATGGCCCGGCGATGCGCCGGGCCTCGGGTCGTCAGTGCAGGACGACGGGCATCATCATCAGACTGTCGAACTGTCCGAGGAATTCGTCCACTTCGTCGAGCGACGGTTCATCCTCGATCAGTTGCTTCACGTGTGCGCGGAATCGCTCGGCGAGCTCGCCGTCGATGAAGATCTCGCGCTGCGCGTTCTTGTCGACGATTTCGTATCCGCCGGCATTCATCAGATGGTGGCCGGCCTGCGGCGCAAATTCGACGACGCAGTAGTTGGGGCTGTTGTAGATCATTTGCATGGCGGCACTCCTCTTCGCAGTGGCATCTGGCCTTGTTGTCCCGTAGGTGGGGCAGGCCTTGCCGGTTTCAAGGGGCTTGCGCTGCACACCCCGTTCTCCCGTTTGCGTGGGGTGTATCGGGTTAGAAGCCGATATCTATCAAACGTTCTTATTGTGATCCGGAATACCGAAATAGTTGTTAAAGAGTGTCATCGGCCATTTTGGCGAGAGCATTAATCGGTCGAAATTGCCGATTGGTCGATCGTCACGGCGCGGGCTGCGATGCTGCCGGCGGCGCAGCCGCTGGCGCGGGCGCCTGCTCCGCGGGCGGCGGTGCGGGCTGTGCCGGCTCCGTGGCCGGTGCGGCGGAGGCCGGCACGCTCGCGGGCGCGTTCGTTGCGTCTCGCGTCGCGCCATCGGCGGGCGCACCGGGCGCGGCGAGCCGGCCGTGCCACAGCAGCTCGATCTGCGAGCCGTTCGGCTCCGTTTGTACGAGCCGCGCGGGCAGCCAGTCGAGCGACGGCGCGAGCCACATGTCGATGCGGCGCGTGTCGCCGTCGCGGCGCGGCAGCCGCATGAAGTGGCGTGCGCGGACGATGCCGGCCTGCGTCTGCACGTCCTCGTCGCCGATCACCGTGATCGGCCACGTCTCGCCGCTGTTGTTGTCGATCACGAAGAACTGCTGCGTGACGCCCGGCTGGTAGGCGGACGGATTGCCGCGCACGAGCCCCGACAGCTGCATCAGCATGCTGAAGCGATCCTGCACGCCGTCGGGCAGCGGCGCGTTGTTCGGCGTGCGCGTGAAGACCACCTGGCGGATTTCGCGGTTGAAGATCGCGATGTCCTCGGGCCGCTTGCCGCGTTTCTCGACATAGCGGTCGGGCGCGACGCCGAATGCGTCGATGCGGCCTTCGCTGCGGTAGGTGAACGGGCCGACGAACGGCACGGGCATGGACACCGACAGGTCGTAGGTGTGGCCGTCGGTGCGCCAGTGGATCGTGCCGATCATGTTCTGCATCCCGTTGTAGAACGTGTCGTACTGCAGGTCGCCGGGCGGCGGCGCCGCGAACTTCACGCCGTGCGTCGCGGGGCCCGGCGTCGCGGCACTGCCGGCATCGCCGGCCGATGCCGCGTGCGTGCCGGATGCGCCTGCCGCGCCGCTCGCGGCTGAGGCGGCTGAGGCAGCGGCCGGCGGCGGCTCGCCTTGCTTGGCCGTCTGCGTCGACGTGAGGACCGGCTCGGGCGACGGTGCAGGTTTCGGCGCAGGCTTCGGTGCGGCGGGGGGCGGCTTCGCCGGCGCTGGCTCGGCCGGGTGTTCGGCCGGCTTCGGCGCGGGCTGGCGCTCGATCGGCCGCGGCTTCAGCAGCTCGATCTGCACCGGTATCTCGGCGGGCGCGGGCGGCGTGAACGCGTCGCGGCTGCGCGCCAGCCACAACGCCGCGAGCGCGTGCAGCACCAGTACGACGACGAGCGCGACGCCCACGCGCAGCCAGTGGCGGGGCAGGGCGTGACGAGGACGGGTGTCGGCAGGCGGCATCGGCGAAACGGAACAGGGTTGGGGCGGTCGCGGCGCGCAGCGCGCGTCACAGCCATCGGACCGCCGGGTGCGCCGCGCGTTCGCGGTACCTCGCGCGGTTGTCACACGCCCCGCGTGTCAGGCGTCGCGCGCGTCCGGACTATAGCCGAGTTCGTAAGACAGTTTCTGCGCGCATGCGCGCAGCGCGGTGTCCATCTCGCCGCCCCACGCGATGTCGAACATGCCTTCCTGGCCGAGCGCGACGATCGCGAGCGCGAGTTCGCCGACCGCATCGAACACCGGCATGCAGAACGCATGGATCGTCGGCAGCAGCATCCCTTCGACGCGTGCTGCCTGATGCGCGCGCACGTCGGCGAGCACCGCCTCGACCTCGTCGAGCGTGCGCGGGCCGCCGTGATGCGGCGAGCGGCGCGTATCGGCGAGCTCGCGTTCGAGCATCGCCGCGGTCTTGCTGCGCGGCAGGTACGCGGCGAACAGCAGGCCCGTCGCGGAGCCGAGCAGCGGCATCACGTCGCCGAGCTTCAGCGACGCCTTCGCGGGATGGCTCGATTCCATCCAGTGCACGATCGTCGGCCCCTGGTTGCCCCACACCGCGATGCCGACCGTCTGGTCGACGCGGTCGCGCAACTCGGTCAGCGCGATCCGCGCGAGCTTCACGCCGTCGACGCGCGCGAGCCGCGCGAGCCCCATCTGCAGCGCGAAGCCGCCGAGTTCGTAGCGGCCCGACACGGGATCCTGCGACACGACGCCGAGCCGCGAGAAGCTGACCAGATAGCGGTGCGCCTTCGCCGGGCTCATGCCCGCGCGCTGCGCGAGATCGCGCAGCATCATCGCGCGCGGCTCGCTCGTCAGCACGTCGAGCAGGCGGAAGCCGACCTCGATCGACTGGATGCCGGAGCGGATCTTCTCGCCGCCTTCGCCATGCTCGCCGGAGCCGGTGTCGTCGGTGTCGGAATCGGCGAGATCGTCGTCGGGAAGCGGGCTGGCGGGCATGGGCAACGGGGCGCGGCAAGGCGGCAAGAGTCGGAACGAAAACGGCGTGCACGATCGTGGCGCGCCGCGCGGATTCACCATCGTAAAATAGATTCCCTCCATCGTCACTACAACGGCAGATACCCCATGAAACTTGCATCGCTGAAGGACGGCACGCGCGACGGCCAGCTGATCGTCGTGTCGCGCGACCTGCACACCGCGGCGATCGCCGATGCGATCGCACCGACGCTGCAGCGCGTCCTCGACGACTGGGCGTTCTACGCACCGCAGCTGCGCGACCTGTACGACGCGCTGAACCACGGCCGCGCGCGCAACGCGTTCGCGTTCGACCCGGCGAACTGCATGGCGCCGCTGCCGCGCGCGTTCCAGTGGGCCGACGGCTCCGCGTACGTGAACCACGTCGAGCTCGTGCGCCGCGCGCGCGGCGCCGAGATGCCGCCGGAGTTCTGGACCGATCCGCTGATGTACCAGGGCGGCAGCGACGATTTCCTCGGCGCGCGCGACGACATCGTGTGCCCGTCCGAGGCGTGGGGCATCGACTTCGAGGCCGAGGTCGCGGTGATCACCGGCGACGTGCCGATGAGCGCATCGCCCGACGACGCGCTGAAGGCCGTGCGGCTGGTCACGCTCGTGAACGACGTGTCGCTGCGCAACCTGATTCCGGCCGAACTCGCGAAGGGCTTCGGTTTCTTCCAGAGCAAGCCGGCCACCGCATTCGCACCGGTCGCGGTGACGCCCGACGAACTCGGCGACGAATGGCGCGAAGGCCGCGTGCACCGGCCGATGATCGTCCACTGGAACGGCAGGAAGGTCGGCCAGCCCGACGCGGGCACCGACATGGTGTTCCACTTCGGCCAGCTGATCGCGCATGCGGCGAAGACGCGCAACCTGCGTGCCGGCTCGATCGTCGGCTCGGGCACGGTGTCGAACAAGGACGCGAAGCGCGGCTACTGCTGCATCGCCGAGAAGCGCTGCCTCGAGACGATCGAGCACGGCGCGCCGCAGACCGAATTCATGCGCTACGGCGACACCGTGCGCATCGAAATGTTCGACGCGGCCGGCAAGTCGATCTTCGGTGCGATCGAGCAGGCGGTCGCCCCGCCCGACGGCGCGGCCTGACGTCTGCGCGAAACCCGGCCACGGCCCGCGCGCCGGGTTTCGCCTGATGTTTGCCCGCGCGGGCTTGGCTACACTCGATTCAGGCGCCTCGCAAGGAGCAGCAAATGGCCGATCTCGCCGCATACGGCGGTTATGAAGCACTGAAGGTGACGCGCCGCGATCATGGCGTGCTCGACATCGTGATGAGCGGCGAGGGCGCCAACCGCAGCGGCCTCGCGACCGCGAACGCGCGCATGCATCGCGAGCTCGCCGACATCTGGCGCGACGTCGACCGCGATCCCGACACGCGCGTCGCGGTGATCCGTGGCGAGGGCAAGGGTTTTTCGGCGGGCGGCGATCTCGCGCTCGTCGAGGCGATGGCGAACGACTTCGACGTGCGCGCCCGCGTGTGGCGGGAGGCGCGTGACCTCGTCTACAACGTGATCAACTGCAGCAAGCCGATCGTGTCCGCGATGCACGGCCCGGCCGTCGGCGCGGGGCTCGTCGCCGGGCTGCTCTCCGACATCTCGATCGCCGCGAAGGATGCGCGCATCATCGACGGCCATACGCGGCTCGGCGTCGCGGCCGGCGATCACGCGGCGATCGTGTGGCCGCTGTTGTGCGGGATGGCGAAGGCGAAGTATTACCTGCTGCTGTGCGAACCGGTGAGCGGCGAGGAGGCCGAGCGGATCGGCCTCGTGTCGCTCGCGGTCGAGCCGGCGGACCTGCTGCCGAAGGCGTACGAGGTCGCGGAGCGGCTCGCGCACGGATCCCAGTCGGCGATCCGCTGGACCAAGTACGCGCTGAACAACTGGCTGCGCAGCGCCGGGCCGACCTTCGATACGTCGCTCGCGCTCGAATTCATGGGCTTCTCGGGGCCCGACGTACAGGAGGGCATCCGCTCGCTGCGCGAGCGGCGCCCGCCCGACTTCCCCGGCGACGCACCGTTCTGACGCGCGTTATGATCGGACCCAGGGCGGCCGCACGACTCGTGCCGACCGCATCGCCCACCCAGTCAACCAGGATGCCCGTATGACGACCGATGCCCCCGGCTCCAATCCTTTCGCCGGCTTTGCCGGTTTCAAGCCTGCCGACATGCTCGACCGGATGTGGGACATGATGCGGATGTCGCCGTTCGGCGGGCTGGCGTCGTTTCCCGGCGCCGCGTCGGGGCTGCCGCCGTCGCTGTCGAGCATGTCCGACATGATGGCGCCGCTCACGAGCGTCGAGGAGCTCGACAAGCGAATCACCGATCTGCGCGCGGTCGAGCAGTGGCTCAAGCTCAATCTCGGCATGCTGCAGTCCGCGATCCAGGCGCTCGAGGTGCAGCGCGCGACGCTCGCGACGCTGCGTGCGTTCGGCGCGTTCGCGCAAAGCTCGATGTCGGCGGCCGAGGAAGCGGCGGTCGCGGCCGCGCAGGCGGCGTCCGCGCCGCGCGCCGATGCGCCGCAAGCGCCGGATGCCGCTGCCGCGGCTGACGCACCGCCGGCAGGCGACGCCGCGCAGCAGGCGTTCGATCCGGCCGGCTGGTGGAACCTGCTGCAGGCGCAGTTCAACCAGCTCGCGAGCCTTGCGATGACGCAGCCGGGCACGCAGCCCGCGGAGCCGGGCGCCGCGCCGTCCGGGCAGAGCGCATCGACGGCGCGGGCGGAACAGCCCGCACCGGCCGCGGCCGCCGCGCCGCGCAAGCCGGCCGCGAAGCGTGCGAAGCCGGCAGGATCGGCCGCGGCGCGCGCGGCGGCCGCCTCGTCGCCCGAAACGCGTCCGCCGAAGCGCTCGACGTGACGCGAACCGGATAGCAGGTCGATCATGCGGCTCGCGCTCGTGCTGATGGGGGGCGGCGCACGTGCCGCCTACCAGGTCGGCGTGCTGAAGGCGCTGGCCGAGATCGCGCGCGAGGCCGATCCGAACCGGCACACGGTGCCGTTCACGGTTGTCTGCGGCTCGTCGGCCGGCGCGATCAATGCGACGTCGATCGCGAGCCACGCGGACGACTTTTCGCACGGCGTGCGGCGTCTGCTCGAATTCTGGGAGCCGCTGCGCGCGGACTACGTGTATCGCACCGACTGGCTCGGCATCGCGGCGGCGGGCGCACGCTGGCTCGCGACGATGTCCTTCGGCTGGGCGGCGCGCCGCTCGCCGCGCGGGCTGCTCGACAACGCGCCGCTCGCGCACCTGCTGCAGCGCGAGCTGAGCTTTCACCGGATCGAGCAGATGCTCGAGAGCAGGCTGCTGCACGCGCTCTCGGTGACGGCGCTCAGCTATTCGAGCGGCCGGCACCTGACGTTCTACCAGGCCGCCGAGCCGATCCAGGCATGGCGGCGCGCGCAGCGCACCGCGCGGCTCGTCGATCTGTCGGCATCGCACCTGCTCGCGTCGTCGGCCATTCCGTTCGTGTTTCCGGCCGTGCCGCTCGTGCTCGACGGCCAGATCGAATATTTCGGCGACGGCTCGATCCGGCAGGTCGCGCCGCTGTCGCCGGCGATCCACTTCGGCGCGAACCGGATCGTCGTCGTCGGCGCGGCTGACCCGCGGCCGGAGATTCCGGCCGCGAACGGCTCGGGGCGGGTGCGCGGCTACCCGACGCTCGCGCAGATCGGCCAGCAGGTGCTCGCGAGCGTGTTTCTCGACTCGATCGGCTCGGACATCGAGCGGATCGAGCACATCAACCGGATGATCGAGCACCTGCCGCACCAGGTCGAAGTGGACAGCGGCTGGCGGCACGTCGACGTGCTCGCGATCGCGCCGTCCGAGCGCATCGAGCTGATCGCCGCGAAACACCTGAAGCAGATGCCGGCGACGATGCGCGGGCTGCTCGGCGCGATCGGCGGCAGCCAGCCGGCCGGCGCTTCGTTCGCGAGCTACCTGCTGTTCGAGGAAGCCTTCACGCGCGAGCTGATCGAGCTCGGCTATCGCGACGGGCGCGCGCAGCGCGACACGCTGGCGAACTGGATCGCGGGGGCCGATGGCGGCAGCGCGCCGGCATCCGGCATGCCGCCGGAGAGCGGCCGCGCGATCGGAGAAATACGGGTCTGATGCGAGCGGAGCGGGGCCGAAACGGATGAAACTTACATATCGGTTGCGTTTTCGCGACGGCCGCCCGCGACTGATCGCCGCACCGCAGGTGGCGGCGCGCGACCGGTTCCGCGTCTCGGAACCGTCATGTGCGCGTGCTATCATGGCCGCCGCCGTATACACCATATCGAGCAGCCCGCCGGTCCGGCGGTCGCACGGGACCCGTCCGGGAACCGCGTGGCGCCGGGCGGGCTCGCCACCGAGCCGGCCTGCGCCGGCCCCCACATCAGGCACGCGCGGCCGGTTCCGTTCGAGCGGAGCGGGGCGCGGCGTGCTGCAAGGCGGCGACGCGGCCGCCCGGCTGCCGGAGGCGGAAACTGCGTCCGGGGGCTGGATACACGCGTAAAATTACAGTCTTGGCTGCGAAAGGCGCGCTCGCGCGCCGACGCGGCAACAGTCACGTTTAGAGAAGTCGCATTGCGCAGAACAGGGGTGGGACCATCATGAACACCATGCTTTATCCGGAACTTTACAGGTCGCTCGAAGCTGTCCGTTGGGACATGGAGAAGGACATTCCGTGGGACAAGTTCGACGCTTCGCTGCTCACCGACGAGCAGGCGAAGACGATCAAGATGAACGCGATCACCGAATGGTCGGCGCTGCCCGCGACGGAAATGTTCCTGCGCGACAACCAGCACGACAGCGACTTTTCCGCGTTCATGAGCGTGTGGTTCTTCGAGGAGCAGAAGCATTCGCTCGTGCTGATGGAATACCTGCGCCGCTTCCGGCCGGAAATGGTGCCGACCGAAGAGGAACTGCACGCGGTGCGCTTCGAGTTCGATCCGGCGCCGCCGCTCGAGACGCTGATGCTGCATTTCTGCGGCGAGATCCGCCTGAACCACTGGTATCGCTGCGCGGCCGACTGGCACACCGAGCCGGTCATCAAGCACATCTACGAAACGATTTCGCGCGATGAAGCGCGCCATGGCGGCGCCTACCTGCGCTACATGAAGAAGGCGCTGAACAATTGCGGCGACGTCGCGCGCGCGGCGTTCGCGAAGATCGGCGTGCTGATGGCGTCGGCGCGCCGCACCGAGAAGCCGCTGCACCCGACCAACCTGCACGTGAACCAGGCGCTGTTCCCGCGCGACACCGTGCAGTCGCGCCTGCCCGATCCGGAATGGCTCGAGCGCTGGCTCGACGAGCAGATCCGCTTCGACGGCGAGTGGGAAAAGAAGGTCGTCGAACGGATCCTGCACAACCTGTCGATCCTGTTCGAGCGCACGTTCGCGACCGCCCAGGAGCTGAACCGCTACCGCAAGGAAGTCACCGGCCGCCTGCAGTCCGAAAGTGGCCCGTCGTCGGCCGCGCAACCGGCTTGAGGCTGCGCGGCATTGCAGCCGGCGGGAAGCGCCGCCGGTCGCGATCGCCGCAGTGTAGTCCCGCATGAAGCCCGCCCGGCCATCCGGCGGGCTTTTTATCTGGCGCCGCCGTGTTCCGTCGCGACGTGCACCGCGCGCCGCTCTCGCCATCCGAAATTCATCATGTCCGCTACCTTCGAACGCAAGCTGATCACCCGCGACGCCCTGGTTGCCCTGCGCGCTTCGCTGCCTTCGCCCGTCGTGTTCACGAACGGCGTGTTCGACATCCTGCACCGTGGCCACGTCACGTATCTCGCCGATGCGAAGGCGCTCGGCGCATGCCTGATCGTCGGCGTGAACAGCGATGCGTCGGTGCGCATGCTCGGCAAGGGTGACGACCGGCCGATCAACCGCGAGGAAGACCGGATGGCGTTGCTCGCGGCGCTGGAAAGCGTCGACTGGGTCGTGAAATTCGAGGAAAAGACGCCGGTGTCGCTGATCGAGGCCGTCCGTCCGGACATTCTCGTGAAGGGCGGCGACTACGACATGGACGCGCTGCCGGAATCGGCCATCGTGCGCAGCTGGGGCGGGCGTGCGCTCGCGATTCCGTTCGAGCACGACCGCTCGACCACCGCGCTGCTGAAGAAGGTGCGCGCGCAGCAGTCCTGATGCAGGTGCCGCGCCGTCAGGGCGCGGAAGCCGCGATCGGCTCGGCCGTCACGGCCGGCGAGCCGATCGGACCGCCGATCACGGGCTGATCGCTCGCCTGCGCGAGCGGCATCGCATGCAACGCATCGGGCCGAACCTGCCGGGACAGCACTTCCGGTTCGCGCGGGCCTGCCGCCGGCAGCGGCCCGAACACGCCGCGCACGGCGACGAACGCAAGCAGGTTCGCGAGAATGAGAACAGCGATCAGCCAGCGCAGCATCGTCGACACTCCTCGTCGTTGTTCAGTCGTTCAACCGTTCGGTCGGGCCGGCCGCACGGCACGCGCGGCGGTTGCCGCCGGCGATCTTACGCGTCGGCCGGGCCGCAGGCATGCGCGGCCGGCATTCTGCATGGGCGCACGCACCGGCGCCCGCTTTCCATCCTCACCGTGACGAGGCCCGCAGCCGGGCCTGCATCAACGCGGCCGGCGCGATGCCGACCGGTTTCCGTCAATTCTGCGCCGCGGCTTCCGCGGCGATCAACGCAAGCCCCGACAGGATCAGCGCGTCGTGCCGCGTATGCGGCAGCGTCAGCGCGCGCGCGACATCGTCCGCCGCGCCGCCTGCCAGCACGAGCCGCACGGGTGCCTGCCACGCATCGGCGAGATCGCGCCATGCGCGCTCGATCAGCCCCGCCTGCGCGTACAGGCAGCCCGCCGACAGCGAGCGCGGCGTATCGACCTGGAACGGCTCGGCCTGCGCGCCCGCGAGCAGCCCGCTCGCGATGTCGGTGGTCAGCGTCGGCAGCTGCGCGGTGTGCGTGCCGAGCGCGCGCATCATCAGGGCCCAGCCCGGCGCGATCAGCCCGCCGGTGAAACGGCCGTCCGCGCGCAGCGCTTCGAGCGTCGTCGCCGTGCCGAACGTCGCGATCAGCAGATGCTCGCCCGGAAACGCCGCCCGTGCACCGATCAGGCCGGCCCAGCGATCGCTGCCAAGCTGCTCGGGCGTCGTATAGCCGTTCGTCACGCCGCATTGCGCGGGCCGCGAGCGGATCGTCGTGCGCGCCAGGCCCGGCCAACGGGCGTCGAGCAGTGCGTCGAGCCGCGCGGCCACGTCGGCGCCCGCGACGTTCGAGATCCATGCGCCATGCGGACGCGGCAGGGCCGACCAGTCGGGATCGGCACCGCCGTCGCGCGTATGGCCGAATGCGCCGGTCTCGACGAGCGTGCGCTGCGCGTCGGCGAGCGCCCACTTGATCCGGCTGTTGCCGGCGTCGATCAGCAGATGCGGTGCGTTCATTGCGCTTCGCGCAGCGATACGTCGCCAGCCGCGATCGCCTTGACGCCGTCGGGCGTGTCGAGCAGCAGCTGGCCGATCGCGTCGATGCCCGTCGCGATGCCGCGCACGCGTTCGACGCCCTGTTCGAGCAGCACGACTTCGCGTCCGGCGTACGCGTGCAGTGCGTGCCAGCGTGGCAGGAACGGCGCGAGCCCGTCGGTGCCGAACTGCGCGAGTGCGGGCGTGAGCGCGTTCAGCGCGGCGGCGAGCGTATCGGTGAGGTTCGCCGATGCGCATGCGGCCGACAACGCGGCCGGCGGCAGCCCGCTCGCGAGCGCCGCTTCGCGCGCACGCAGCGCATCGACCTGCGCGGCGACGGCCTCCGCGCCGCGCACGTTGATGCCGAAGCCGATCACGACGGCGGTCGCGTCGGCGGTGGTCCAGACGGTTTCGATCAGGATCCCGGCAAGCTTGCCGACGATGCGCGACGTGCCGTCGTCGGTGGTCGTCAGCAGCAGGTCGTTCGGCCATTTGAGCGCGACGCGCGCGTGGGCGTCGAGCGGCAGCATGGCGAGCCCTTCCGCGAGCGCGACGCCGATCGCGATGCTGAGGCCGCCGAGCGCATCGACGGGGCGCGGCACGATGCAGCCGACCGAGCACAGCAATGCGTTGCCGGGCTGCGCGAACCAGGGACGGCCTTGCCGGCCGCGGCCCGCCGTCTGCTCGAACGCGACGCGCACGAGCGGCGCGGGCAGCGCGTTCGCGCTGCGCGGCAGCGCCTTGAGGCGCGTCGCGACGTCGGCGTTGGTCGAGCCGGTGGCGGCGACGATGTCGAGCGGCCACGCGCGCGGCGCGGCGTCCAGGTGCGCTTCGAGCCGGTTGCGCGCGATGTGCGCGTCGCCGGAATCGGGCGTGTCGGAGGAGGTGGGGGCGTTCATGGCGCCTATTGTAGCGACAGGGGGCGGTGCGTGACGGGCGGCGCGCCAGGTCGTGCCCGTCGCGCCGCCGCCGCACCGTTACGGCGCGACGACCGGATGCTTCAACGCATGCGCGGTCTCGATCCACTGCGCGTGGAACTCGTCCGCGTCGGGTCGCAGCCCCAGCTCGCCGTTGCGATACGCCATCGCGAGCGTCTGCACGGCTTCCGGCAGCTCGTGCTCCGCCGCACGGCGATACAGCGCGAGCGCGCGCGCTTCGTCGCGCGGCACGCCGCTGCCTTCGCGGTACGCGTTCGCGAGCATGAAATCCGCAGCCGGGATGTCCGCGCGCGACGCGATCTCGAACCAGTGCGCGGCCTGCACCGGATCGGCTGCGACGCCATAGCCGCTGCGATAGATCAGCCCGAGGTAATACGCGGCGGCCGGATCGCCCTGGCCGGCCGCTTCGCCGAGCAGCGTGCGGGCGCGTGCGTAGTCCTTCGGGATGTCGCCGCTGCCGAGCAGCAGCGCCTTGCCGAGTGCCAGCTGCGCACGTCGCGCGGCCCGCGTGTCGGCTTTCGTGTCCGACTGCGCGGCGGTTTCGAGCCAGCCGCGTCCCTCGTCGCGCAGCCCCGGCTCGCGCGCATCGACGAGCGCGATGCCGAGCGCCGCCTGCGCGTCGCCCGAACCGCGCCGCGCGAGGGTGCGCAACTGCGCGAGCGCGTGCGGCTCGACGGCCTGCGCGACCATCGCCTGCCATTCGTCGAGCTGCGCGGCGCTCGGCGCGGGGCCGGCGGCGCGCCAGCCGGTCGCGGCGACCACGGCCGCAACGGTGACGGCCGCCGCCGCGAGCAACGCGGCCGGCGGGAGTTTCGCGCGCAGCAGGCGCCGCGCGGCGGTGGTGAAGCCGGCCTCGGCAGGCCGCATCGTCCGGATCGGTTGCATCGCGGGTCTCGTGGTCATTGCGTGAGGTCGATCTCGTAGAGGGCGAGGTTCTTGCCCGAGCCGTCGTCGGCCGCGACCTGCGTGAGGCCGGTCAGGCCGGCTGCCGCCGCGTCGCCGAGCCGGTTCGGCGCGGACGTGAACTGCACGTGCGCGACCGAGCTCGCCAGCTTCGTGAAGCGCCAGCTGCGCTGCGCGCCGTCCGCCGCGCGCGTGATCGCGCCGCGCTTCTTGATGAACGCGATCAGCACGTCGCGGTTCGCGTCGGGCGATGCGAAGATCGTCTTGCTGCCGTCGAGGCCCGGGAAGTTGCCGCCACCGCTCGCGCGGTAGTTGTTGGTCGCGACGATGAACTGCGCGTTCGGGTCGATCGGCGCGCCCTTGTACGTCAGGTTCCTGATCCGGCTGCCGACCGGCTGCGTGACGTCGATCTCGTAAGCGAGATCCGCGGACGTGAACATGTCGAAGTTGTAGCCGGGGAAGCTGCTGACGAGCGGCTGCACGGTCGCCTTGGTCGGATCGATCGTGTTGAAGCGCTTCGCGGCCGTCTCGAGCCAGTTCTTCACGTCGCTGCCGCTCACCTTCACCGCATACACGGTGTTCGGATACAGGTACAGGTCGGCCGCGTTGTTGATCGCGAGTGCGCCGGGCGCGACGTCGGTGTAGTCGCTGCCGCCGCCGAAGCCGCTCTTGAACGGCGCGCTGACCGACAGCACCGGCAGCGACGCGTATTGCGGCAGGTTCGCCTGCACGTAGGTCTTCACGTAATCGGCCTGCGCCTCGTTGACGATCTGGATCGCGCCCGGATCGCCGACGTCCGCGAAGTACGAGTTCATCCGGTAGTCGGTCGAGCCGATCGGCGTCTTCACGTAGTCGATCGTTGCCTGGTGTTCGGCGGCGATCGCGGCGGACACCGCCGGATCGGCGGCGACGTAGCTCTTGTCCGCGTTCTGGATCGGCCGCGCCTCGACCGTCGTCTGCGACTTGTCGACGCTCCACGTCTTGCCGTCGAACGTCAGGCCGAGCTTGATCACGCCGAGATGCTTGCCCCAGTAGTTGGCCATCACGGTCGGCACGCCGTTGACGGTGCCCTTCGCCTTGTCGACGCCCGGCAGGTTGAACTGCGCCACGGTGCTGTTCGCGTCCGGGAACACCTGGTGCGAGTGGCCGATCAGCATCGCGTCGATGCCGGGCACCTTCGACAGCCACCAGCTGCCGTTCTCCATGGTCGGCGAATACGCGGCGTTGTCGAGGCCGCCGTGCGAGATCGCGACGACGAGATCGGCGCCCTTCGCGCGCATCTCCGGGATGTACTTCTCGGCCGCTTCCTTCAGGCCGGTCGTGTAGACCTTGCCGTCGAGCCAGCGCTTGTCCCAGTTCATGATCGCGGGCGGCGTGAAGCCGATGATGCCGATCTTCACCGGCGCGCTGACCGTCTTGCCGTCCGGCGTCGTCGCCGTCACTGTGCGGGTGAGGATTGTGTACGGCGTGAACAGCGGCGCGTTGGTCTTCGCGCTGATCACGTTCGCGAGCACCTGCGGGAAGTTCGGACCCGCGCACTTCTTCTGCTGGGCCGGCGCCGGCAGCCCGTCGACGTCGAACGTGTTGCCGGTCACCTGCGACAGGTACGGCAGCCCGTAGTTGAACTCGTGGTTGCCGATCCCGCCGCCGTCGAACTTCGCGGCGTTCATCACCTTGTAGATCGCGAGCGTCTGGTCGCAGCCGATCGGCTTCACGAGCGCCTGGTAGTCCGACAGCGCGGTGCCCTGGATCGTGTCGCCGTTGTCGAGCAGCAGCGTGTTCGGGTACTGCGCGCGCGCCTGCGCGATCAGCGTCGACACGCGCTCGAAGCCGAGCGACTTGTCGGCGGCGAGCTTGAAGTAGTCGTACGACAGCACGTTGGTGTGCAGGTCGGTCGTTTCGAGCAGCGCGAGCGTGGCCGTCGTGCCGGCGGGCGCCTGCGTCTGCGACGACGGCGGAGCGGTGACGTCGTCGCCGCCGCAACCGGCGAGGGCGAAGGCGAGGCTGGCGAGCGCGGCGGCGGCGGTCACGCGGCGGCGGGAAAGCGGGGGGAGACGCATCGATTGTCCTGTTCGGTGTTCTGTTTTATGAATCGCGAGGAGCGCAGCGAAATGGCGGCGCGGGCGCCGACGGCCTGACGTGCGGCGCGTGAGAGTATCGAAAGGAAACGTGACGGAAGAATGAAAGGTTGCGTGACCGGCACGCTGTTTTGGCGGCGAACCCCGCGCCGTGGCGGGGCGGGCATCCTCAACGAGGCGCCTCTCGCCCGGCGTCTCCGCCGGACGCGCCTGGCTGCGCGCCCCGAAGGAAATCCTCACGTCGCGGCGCCGGACGGTTCGCTACAATGGCCGCTGTCATCCTTTTGCAAACAACCCGCCCTTGGACTTCGACACACCTCCCGGCCTGTCGGTCGACGCCGGCGGCCAGGGCCAGACGGTGCGCCTGACCGGCCAGTGGACCGCGCTCGCGCTCGCACGCAATCGCGGCGAGGTTGCGCGCCGCGTCGCGGGCATCGCGTCCGGACGCGTGAACGAATGGGATCTGTCCGGCATCGAGCGGCTCGACCACGTCGGCGGCCAGGCGCTGTGGCGCGTATGGGGCCGCAAGCTGCCGGCGGGCGTCGAGCTGACCGACACGCAGCGCATGATCTTCGAGCGGATCGAACGTCTCGACAGCCAACGCGAGGCGCCCGAGCGCGTCGTGCGCTTCGATCCCGTCACGCGCCTCGGCCAGGCGATCTTCGCGTTCGGCGAACACCTGCAGGGCGGCATCGCGATGTTCGGCCGCGTGATCCTCGACGCGCTGTCGGTGCTGCGCCGTCCGCAGACGATGCCGTGGAAGGAAACCTCGGCGAACATCTACAGCGCCGGCGCGCAGGCGCTGCCGATCACCGCGCTGGTCGCATTCCTGATCGGCATCGTGCTCAGCTATCTGTCCGCGCAGCAGCTGCAGATGTTCGGCGCGAACCGCTACATCGTGAACATCCTCGGGCTGTCGGTGATTCGCGAACTCGGGCCCGTGCTGTCGGCGATCCTCGTCGCGGGCCGCTCGGGCTCGGCGATCACCGCGCAGATCGGCGTGATGCGCGTGACCGAGGAGCTCGACGCGATGCGCGTGATGGGCATTCCGCACGGGCTGCGGCTGATCCTGCCGCGCGTGCTCGCGCTCGGCGTCGCGATGCCGCTGCTCGTGATGTGGACCAACATCGTCGCGCTGACGGGCGGCGCGCTTGCCGCGAAGTTCGTGCTCGGGATCGACGTCAACTATTTCGTGCGCTCGCTGCCGGGCGTCGTGCCGATCGCGAACCTGTACATCGGCCTCGGCAAGGGCGTCGTGTTCGGCATGCTGATCGCGCTGGTCGCATGTCATTTCGGTTTCCGGATCAAGGCGAACTCGCAGAGCCTCGGCGAAGGCACGACGACGTCGGTCGTGTCGTCGATCACGGTCGTGATCCTCGCCGACGCGGTGTTCGCGATCCTGTTCCAGAACGTGGGGCTCGGATGAACGCGTCGAATGAATCGTCGGCCGGTGCCGTGCCGGCCGATGCCGCCAGCGCACATGCCGCGGCAGTCGGCGCGGTCACGGTCGGCATGCCGCCGGCGGCGGCCGCGCATGGCGGCGACCTCGTGATCGAGGTGCGCAACCTGACGAAGCGCTACGGGCGCAACATCATTCACCAGAAGCTCGATTTCGACGTGCGGCGTGGCGAGATCGTCGCGATCGTCGGCGGCTCGGGCTCGGGCAAGACGACGCTCGTGCGGCAGATCCTCGGCCTCGAGCGGCCGACGTCGGGCACGATCAAGGTGTTCGGCGAAGACACGTCGAAGATCGACGACGCGACCGCGCGGCTGATGCGCACGCGTTCGGGGATGCTGTTCCAGCAGGGCGCGCTGTTCTCGTCGATGACGGTGTTCGACAACGTCGCGCAGCCGCTGCGCGAGCTCGGTCGCGTGCCGTCGGACCTGCTGCACGACATCGTGATGCTGAAGCTCGAGATGGTCGGGCTGCCGTGCAAGCACGCGTCGAAGATGCCGGCCGCGCTGTCGGGCGGGATGGTGAAGCGGGTCGGCATCGCGCGCGCGATCGCGCTCGAGCCCGAGCTGCTGTTCCTCGACGAGCCGACCGCTGGCCTCGACCCGCAGGCGTCCGACGAATTCGTCGAGCTGATCGCGACGCTGCACCGCACGCTCGGGCTGACCGTCGTGATGGTGACGCACGATCTCGACACGATGGTCGCGCTGTCGACGCGCGTCGCGGTGCTGGCCGATCGCAAGGTGCTGGTCGCGGCGCCGGTCGAGGAGGCCGCGAACGTCGATCATCCGTTCATCCACGAATATTTCCTGGGGCTGCGCGGGCGCCGCGCACTGCAGGCGCTGCCGCCCGAGCGGCGCGCGAAGCTGCCGAAGGCGGCCCTCGAGCCGGCGCTGTCGAGCGTCGAATTGTAGGAAAGGCAAGAAGCAAGGAACCCGCGAATGGAAAACAAATCACATGCGTTCTGGGCCGGCCTGTTCACGATCGCGCTGACGCTGGCGATCGCGGGCACCGTGTTCTGGTTCAACGTCGACCGCACCGTGCGCGTGCCGTACGACCTGCTCGCGCGCACCAACGTGACGGGCCTGTTCCCCGATGCGGCCGTGCGCTTTCGCGGCCTCGACGTCGGCAAGGTGCAGTCGATCGGCTTCGACCGCGCGCATCCGGGCCAGATCCGGATCCGGATCCTCGTCGACCACGATGCGCCGATCACGCAGTCGACCTACGGCAGCCTCGGCTTCCAGGGCGTGACAGGCATCGCGTTCGTGCAGCTCGAGGATACGGGCCGCGACCTGGCGCCGCTGCCGTCGTCGCCGAAGGCGATCGCGCAGATCCCGATGCGGCCGAGCCTGTTCGACCAGATCCAGGAGCGCGGCGACGTGCTGCTGCGGCAGCTCGAACTGGCCGCGAAAAGCGCGAACGCGCTGATGTCGCCCGAGATGCGCGAGCAGTTGCGCGCGACGGCCGAAAGCCTGCAGCACGCGGCCGATGGCGCGACGACGCTGTCGAAGCAGCTCGCGCCGGCGGTGGCCGCGCTGCCGGAAACGATGCACCAGGTCGATCGCGCGATGGCGTCGGCGAACACGCTGCTGCAGCCGAACGGGCCGCTCGTGTCGAACCTGAACAAGGCCGGCTCGGCTGCCGAGCAGGTCGGCGTCGCGCTCAACGACCTGAACGCGCGGGTCCAGTACGACACGCTGCCGCGCTTCAACGCGCTGGCCGGCAGCGTCGGCGATGCGTCGCGGCAATTGAAGGACGTCGCCGGTGAACTCGGCCGCAATCCGAGCAGTCTGTTGTTCGGTTCGCCCGGCTCCGCGCCCGGGCCCGGCGAGGCGGGCTTCGTCTGGCCGGGGGCAGGGGCCGCGGCCGGGAAATGAAGCAGATCGTCAGCCCATCGACGTTGATCGGCCGGCCCGGCGCGAGACCGGGCCACGACGCCATCGAAACCGGAAACATCATGCAGGAACATGCCATGCCACGAATCCCTGATCGCGGGCTGCGTCCCGCCGCGACCGCGCTCGCGATGCTGACGCTCGTGTTCGCCGCCGGCTGCGCCGGCAACAGTGCGGCGCTGTCGAACGTCCGCTACGACCTCGGGCCGGCCGCATCGGCCGTCACGGCCGGCACGGGCCCCGCGCTGAAGGTGCTCGACGTCGCCGCGCCCGACGCGCTCGACACGGACAAGTTCGTCTACCGGCTCGCGTATGCGGATGCGCAGCGCATGGCCGTCTATCGCGACAGCCGCTGGATCGCGCCGCCCGCGCAACTGCTCACGCAGCGGCTGCGCGGCGCGTTGTCGTCGCGCGGCGCGGTGCTCGAGGGTTCCGACGGCGTGCGCGCGCCGACGCTCAAGGTCGACCTGAACGAATTCGAGCAGGTGTTCGACGGGGAATCGAAGAGCCACGGCGCGGTCACCGCGCGCGCGACGCTGGTGCAGGGCGGCAAGGTGCTCGGCCAGCGCACGTTCGTCGCGCGCGCGCCGTCGAGCACGCCCGATGCGGCCGGCGGCGCGCGGGCGCTCGCGGCCGCGAGCGACGAGCTCGTGTCGCAGATCGCCGCGTGGGTCGGCGTGCAGGCGTACGCGGGCAACCCTTGACGCCGCACGCGCAGCCGCGATGAGCGTGCCGGGCACGTCGCGCGCGTCGTCGCTGGCGCGGCAGGCGTTCGCCGCGTATGCGGCGCTCATCGTCTATGCATCGCTGTATCCGTTCGGCGGCTGGGTATCGCTCGGCATCGGGCCGTTCGATTATCTGTTCGCTCCGATGCAGCGTTATGTGACCGCGTTCGACGTGGTCACCAACGTGCTCGGCTACATGCCGTTCGGCGCACTCGGCGTGCTCGCGCTGCATCCGCGCTGGCGCGGCGTGGCCGCGACGCTGATCGTGGGCGGCCTCGGCGTGCTGCTGTCGGGATCGATGGAGGCGCTGCAGACCTACCTGCCGACGCGCGTCGCGTCGAATCTCGACCTCGCGGCCAACGCGCTCGGCGCGCTGCTCGGCGCGGCGCTCGCGGCACCGGCGACCGGCGCGCTGCTCGACCGCGGCGCATTGCGCCGGCTGCGCTTCGCGTGGTTCGAGGCCGACGGCGCGACGCCGTTGCTGCTCGCCGCGCTGTGGCCGTTCGCGATCCTGTTTCCGTCGCCGTTCCTGTTCGGCATCGGCGACTGGCCCGCCGCGCTGTGGGAGCGCGCCGACGGCTCGATGCAGGACGCGCTGCTCGCATGGCTGCCGGCCGCGTGGCGCGTGAGCGAATGGCCCGAGCGCGTCGACGGCTGGCTGTCCGACGCCGCGTGGGAAGCCGCGCTCGGCGGGTTGATGCTGTTCGCCGCGCTGGTGATCGCGTCGCTCGCGATGCGCGCCGGCGCGCCGCGCGTGCGGCTCCTGATCGCGTTCGTCGCCGCGACGCTGGCGCTGAAGGCGGCCGCGACCTTCATGCAGTCGCGCACCGGCCTCGTCGTCGTGTGGGCGACACCCGGCGCGCGGCTCGGCATCGAGCTCGGCTTCGCGGCGGCGCTGCTCGCATTGCGCGTGCCGGCCGCGTGGCGGGCGCTGCTCGCGGCGCTCGCGCTGCTGGCCGGTGTGGTGCTCGTCAACCTGCTGCCCGTCAACCCGTTCTTCGATTTCACGCTGTCGGGCTGGCGGCAGGGCCGCTACGTGCACTTCAACAGCATCGCGCGCTGGCTCGCGTGGATCTGGCCCTACGCGGCGCTGATCTGGCTCGGTCAGCGGGTCGAGCACGCGTGGCTGCCGGCCGCGCGGCGGCGCTGACGCCGCAGGAGCGGCAACGGGGCCGCGCGGCCGCGCCTCGCGTCGATCGCGGGCAGCCGCGCGCGCCGGTCGCTATAATCGTCCGCACATCCGTTGCCGCGCGCAACGGCAATCGCCCTTCTTTCCGCCCGGCACCGCGCCGGGCCGCTCGTCACCATCATGGATTCCTACTACCAGCACCACGTCTTTTTCTGCCTGAACCAGCGCGAACCGGGCGCCGAGCGTCCGAGCTGCGCGCAATGCGATGCGCAGACCATGCAGGAGTACGCGAAAAAGCGCGTGAAGGAACTCGGCCTCGCGGGGCCCGGCAAGGTGCGCATCAACAAGGCCGGCTGCCTCGACCGCTGCGAGGAAGGGCCCGTGATGGTCGTGTATCCGGAAGGCACGTGGTACACGTACGTCGACCAGGCCGACATCGACGAGATCGTCGAATCGCACCTGCGTGACGGCAAGGTCGTCGACCGCCTGAAGATCTGAGCGGGCCGGCCGAATGAACGTTCATACGCAGAAGTCGCTGATCCCCGGCCCGGTCGGGCAGATCGAAATCGCGGTCGACCTGCCCGACGCCGTGCGCGAAGGCGGCGCCGCGCCGCGCGGCATCGCGCTCGTCGCGCATCCGCATCCGCTGTTCGGCGGCACGATGGACAACAAGGTCGCGCAAACGCTCGCGCGCACGCTGGTCCAGCTCGACTACGTGGTGTATCGGTCGAACTTCCGCGGCGTCGGCGCGACCGAGGGCGTGCACGACAACGGCATCGGCGAGGCCGACGACCTGCTCGCCGTGCTCGCGCACATGCGCGCGCAGCCGGCCTATGCGGACCTGCCGCTCGTGCTCGCGGGCTTCTCGTTCGGCACCTTCGTGCTGTCGCACGTCGCGAAGCGGTTGCGCGACGCAGGCGAGACGATCGAGCGGATGGTGTTCGTCGGCACGGCCGCGAGCCGCTGGCAGGTCGCCGACGTGCCCGAGAACACGCTCGTGATCCACGGCGAAACCGATGACACGGTGCCGATCGCTTCCGTGTACGACTGGGCGCGGCCGCAGGAACTGCCGGTCGTCGTGATCCCCGGTGCCGAGCATTTCCTGCATCGCAAGCTGCATGTGCTGAAGCGCATCATCGTCGACGCGTGGCGTTGATCCGCTGAACCCGACGTGCGGCGCCGCCGCCGCACGACCGCGATGTCGCCGCGCGCGCGACATCGCATCGCGCCGTGTCACGACACGATCGCACACGCCCGCTCCAGCGCGGCGCAACCCGGCTTGCATGGCGCCTGCGCACGCCTTTCGCGCGGCTTCGCGCACGATTCTCCGCAGCGAAGCCGCGCTATCCTCTCGAAGCCTGGGTGTGGCCGCCTGAGCCATGGTTCGCGAAAACGCCTTTCGCGGCCACGTATAATGGCCGCATTTCGCGTCGCCCGCGGCCCGGCCGGGCCCATGCGGCGCTCGTTTCGCCGCCTGCCCGCCCGCTCGCGACGGCCGCGAACCGAACGCGTCCGCATGAGTCCAACCGGCGCGTTTCGTGCCGTCCGACGCAGTCGGACGAACGCCGGAACGCTCGCCGCCTTGCCGTTCAACCCTGCGCGTTTCGCGCCGCACTTTCTGCCATCAGCCTGAATCGATCATGCGTCTGTCTCCCCAAGGCCTCAAGTCCCTCGCTTCTTCCATCGCCTTCGGCACCGCCGCGCGCAACGTCGCGCTGGGCGTGATGCTGCCCGTCGCACTCGCGTCGACGATCGTCGTCGCCGAGGCGAAGCCGGCCGCCAAGGCCAAGGCCGCGCATGCCGCGCCGGCCGCCGCCACCGAGCAGTTCACCGGCGCGCCCGCGACGTTCATGCCGGGCGCGGTGCCGCCGCCGGGCGTGAACGCGCGCTCGTGGGTACTCGTCGATGCGACGAGCAACACCGTGCTCGCATCGGGCAACGCCGACGAACGCGTCGAGCCCGCGTCGCTGACGAAGCTGATGACGGCCTACCTGGTGTTCGAGGCGCTCGACAAGAAGAAGATCTCGATGGAGCAGATCGTCACGCCGAGCGAAGCGGTGCGCCGCGTCGGCCGCGACGAGTCGCGCATGTTCATCGAGGCGAACAAGCCGGTGTCGGTGCACGATCTCGTCTACGGGATGATCATCCAGTCGGGCAACGACGCCGCGATCGCGCTGGCCGAACTCGTCGGCGGCAGCGAAGGGCAGTTCGTCACGATGATGAACGACGAGGCGGCGCGCCTCGGCATGAAGGGCACGCACTTCGCCGACGTGAACGGCATGCCCGACCCGAACCACTACACGACGGCCGGCGACCTCGCGAAGCTGTCCGCGCACCTGATCCGCGATTTTCCGCAGTACTACAGCATCTTCTCGGAGAAGGAATTCAAGTACAACAACATCCGCCAGGGCAACCGCAACCGCCTGCTGTGGCTGGATCCGACGGTCGACGGCCTGAAGACGGGCCATACGCAAGCGGCCGGCTATTGCCTGATCGCGTCGGCCAAGCGCGCGATCCCGGGTGTCGACAGCCAGCGCCGTCTCGTGTCGGTGATGATGGGCGAGCAGAAGGAAGGCGAGCGCACGCAGGACAGCATGAAGATGCTGAACTACGGCTATAGCGCGTTCGACGCGGTGCGCCTGTTCAAGGGCGGCCAGGCGATGTCGACGCCGCGCATCTACAAGGGCAAGGAAAACACCGTGCAGGTCGGCGTGAAGGGCGACCAGTGGGTGACCGTGCCGCGCGGCATGGGCGACAAGGTCAAGCCGGAAGTCGAAGTCAACGCGCCGCTGATCGCGCCGCTCGCGGAAGGCCAGCAGGTCGGTACCGTGAAGATCGTCGCCGACGGCAAGACGCTGTCGGAGTTCCCGGTCGTCGCGCTGCAGGCGGTGCCGGAAGCGGGTATCTTCGGTCGTATCTGGGACTCGATCCTGCTGATGTTCAGCAAGAAGAAGTAAGCACGACGGGCCTTTGTTTTCACGACTTCATCCCCATCTGTCATAGCCATGAGCCAAGCCGAATTCGAACCGATCGTCTACCTCAGCGTGTCGTCGCAGGAGGAGCTGGTGCCGCTGTCGCAAGCCCGGGTGCCGGTGCTCGACCGCGGGTTCATCTTCGGCGATGGCGTGTATGAAGTCGTCCCCGTTTATGCGCACGACGGCGCGCACGTGCCGTTCCGGATCGAACAGCATCTGGACCGGCTCGCGCGCAGCCTGAAGAAGATCGGCATCGACGATCCGCATGACGCGGCCGGCTGGCGCGCGCTGATCGAGCGCGTGGTCGCCGCGAACGCGGAAGGCCTCGGCGACGGCAATGCGCTCGTCTACCTGCAGGTGACGCGCGGTGTCGCGAAGCGCGGCCATGCGTTCCCGGCGAACGCGGTGCCGACGGTGTTCGCCATGACGAGCCCGCTGCGGCTGCCGTCGGAAGAGGAGCGCGCGCGGGGCGTGCGCTGCGTGACGGCGGAGGATCGCCGTTGGCTGCATTGCGACATCAAGTCGATTTCGCTGCTCGGCAACGTGCTGATGGCGCAGCATGCGGCCGAACGCGACGCGTTCGAGACGATTCAGCTGCGCGACGGCAACGTGACCGAAGGTTCGTCGTCGAACGTGTGGATCGTAAAGAACGGCGAGCTGATGGCGCCGCCGCGCAGCAACAAGATCCTCGAGGGGATCCGCTACGCGCTGGTCGAGCAGCTGGCCGACGAATGCGGCATTCCGTTCGTCGCGCGCGAGATCAGTGAGGTCGAGTTGCGCTCGGCGGACGAGATCATGATCACGTCGGCCACGAAGGAAATTTTGCCCGTCACGTCGCTCGACGATCTGCCCGTTCAGGGCGGCAAACCGGGCCCCGTGTTCGCGGCGTTGTACGACGCCTATCAGCGTGCGAAGGCGCGCGAATTTGAACAGTTTGACCTAACCCGGAGAAGATGATGAGCGAACCGACCAAAACCATCGAGGTGACCGGCGCGATCGATACCCGGAAGGAGTCGCTGCTGGAGTTTCCGTGCGATTTCCCGATCAAGATCATGGGCAAGGCGCACCCGGAATTCAAGGACACGATCTTCAAGGTCGTGGCCGTCCACGACAACGAGATCGACGTCGAGAAGATCGAGGAGCGTGCATCGAGCGGCGGTAATTACACCGGCCTCACGATCACCGTGCGGGCGACGAGCCAGCAACAGCTCGACGACATCTACCGTGCACTGACCGGCCATCCGATGGTCAAGGTCGTGCTCTGAGCGCCGCTTTCCACCCGCCTTCCTGCGCGCACTCGGCGGGGGTCGTCCCCGCCGCGCGCCGCGCGTCCAGCTCGTCGCACAGCAGCTTGTATTCGGCGACTTCCTGAAGCAGCCAGGTCCTGAACGCCTGCACGCGCGGCGTGTTCAGGAGCGGCGGCGGACACACGAAAAAATAGTGCCACGGGCTCTGCCCGTCGATGTCGAACAGGCGCACGAGGCGCCCGTCCAGCAGGTCGTGCACCGCGAGCGAGCGGCGCACCAGCGCGATGCCCTGGCCGTCGATCGCGGCCAGCAACAGGTTCGACGAATCCTGGTACAGAACCCCCCGTTTCGGCTCGGTCAGCGTATCGAGCCCCGCCGCGTCGAACCACGGCCGCCACAGCTCGTCGTCCGAGCGCAGCAGCTTGTAGTGCGCGAGATCGGCGGGCGTCTGCGGCAGCTTGCCGCCGTTCAATGTTGGCGAGCACGCCGGAAAGAACACCTCCTCGAACAGCGGCTCGACATGCAGCCCCGGATAGCTGCCTGAGCCGAACCGGATCGCGAGGTCGACGTCGTCGCGCGCGAAATCGGTGAGCGAGTTGGTCGACTGCAGCTCGACGTCGATTTCCGGATGCCGTTCGATGAACGTGCCGATGCGCGGCGTGATGAAGCGTGCGGCGAACGACGACAGCATCGACACCACCAGCCGCCGGCTGCGGTCGCTTGCGCGCACCTCGCGCGTCGCATCGGCGATCACCATCAGCGCGCTGCGGACCTGCTGCGCGTAGCGCATGCCGGCGTCGGTCAGGCACAGCCGCTTGCCGTTGCGCGTGAACAGCTGCACGCCGAGCTCCTCCTCGAGCGCGCGCACCTGGTGACTGACCGCGCCGTGCGTGACATACAGCTCGTCGGCGGCGCGGGAGAAATTCTCGTGGCGGGCGGCGGCTTCGAACGCGCGAATCGCGTTCAGCGCAGGCAGCTGGCGGAGGTCCATTTGCTAATTTTCCTCACATCGACGTGAAAATTGGTCGTTTGGTCGAGTGCCTTCAAATGACTACGATTGTAGCCATCGAAGCATTTATTGGCGGAGTCGATCATGCAAGAAATTTCTTCAAGCATCACCTTCGAAATTCCCGCGGGCGAAACCGTGCCGATGAAGGTGCAGCGCAGCACCCGTCTGACGGTGCAGTGCGGGCCGGTATGGGCGACGCGCAGCAACGACGTCGAAGACTACTTCCTGGTCGACGGCGAGACGCTCCGGCTGCATCGCGGCGAGCGGCTGTGGCTCAGCGCGGAAGGCCGGCAGGGCGCGCAGGTCGCGTTCTCGGTGTCGCGGCCGGCCGGGGAAGTCGCGCGCGGCGCGCTCGCACGGCTGCGCAATCGCTTGAATGCGCTGCTCCACGACGGCTGGCGCACCGTCTGACGAGCCTTTCCTCCGACGGATACTCGCGATCCGTCCCCTTCCAGAGCCGGCGAGACGCATGGGTTTTCGGTAAACTACCGGCCATGTCCGTCTCGCCGGTTGCCATCGTGTCCACGCCTGTCGCTGTTTCCGAATCGCCCGCCGGGTCTCCGGTTCAGCCCGTCGCGCCGGTCACCGTGCGCTGGCGGGGCAGCGAGGCCTACGAGACGAGCTTCGACGCGATGCGCGCGTTCACCGACACGCGCACGGCCGACACCGGCGACGAAATCTGGGTCGTCGAGCATCCGCCCGTCTACACGCTCGGCCAGGCCGGCGACCCGGCCCACCTGCTGGTGGCCGACAGCGGCGTGCCGCTCGTGAAGGTCGACCGCGGCGGACAAATCACCTACCACGGCCCCGGCCAGATCGTCGTTTACCTGCTGCTGGACCTGCGCCGGCGCAAGCTGATGGTGCGCACGCTCGTGACGAAGATCGAGGAGGCCGTGATCGAAACCCTCGCGGCGTATAATCTCGCTTCGGTCCGCAAGGCGGGCGCGCCGGGAATCTACGTGGCATCCGGCGTGCACGAGGGCGCGAAGATCGCGGCCCTCGGCCTGAAGATCCGCAACGGCTGCAGCTATCACGGGCTGAGCCTGAACGTGAAGATGGATCTGCGCCCGTTTCTCGCGATCAACCCGTGCGGCTATGCCGGACTGGAAACCGTCGACATGGCGAGCCTCGAGGTTCCCGCCGACTGGAACGACGTCGCCCACACGCTGGTGGGGCGTCTGATCGCCAACCTCGATGGCGCATCCGCATCCGCGGCCGCCGACAAGCCGCAGGCACTGGAACAATCGAATGACTGACGTTACCGCTTCCCCCGCACCGGCCGATTCGGCCGCGACCCCTGCCTACGATCCGACCGCCAAGCAGAAGGCGCAGGCGAAGACGGCGCGCATCCCGATCAAGGTCATTCCGATCGAGAAGCTGAAGAAGCCGGAATGGATCCGCGTGAAGGCGGCCACCGGCAGTTCGCGCTTCAACGAGATCAAGACGATCCTGCGCGAGCACAACCTGCACACCGTGTGCGAGGAAGCGAGCTGCCCGAACATCGGCGAATGCTTCGGCAAGGGCACCGCGACGTTCATGATCATGGGCGACAAGTGCACGCGCCGCTGCCCGTTCTGCGACGTCGGCCACGGCCGTCCCGATCCGCTCGACGCGGATGAACCGAAGAACCTGGCCCGCACGATCGCCGCGCTGAAGCTCAAGTACGTGGTGATCACGAGCGTCGACCGCGACGACCTGCGCGACGGCGGCGCCGCCCACTTCGTCGAGTGCATCCGCGAAGTGCGCGAGCAGTCGCCGGAAACGCGCATCGAGATCCTGACGCCGGACTTCCGCGGCCGTCTCGACCGCGCGATCTCGATCCTGAACGCGGCACCGCCCGACGTGATGAACCACAACCTCGAAACGGTGCCGCGCCTGTACAAGGAAGCGCGCCCGGGTTCGGACTACGCGCACTCGCTGAAGCTCCTGAAGGACTTCAAGGCGCAGCATCCGGACGTCGCGACGAAGTCGGGCCTGATGGTCGGCCTCGGCGAGACCGAAGAGGAAATCCTGCAGGTGATGCGCGACCTGCGCGCGCACGACGTCGACATGCTGACGATCGGCCAGTACCTGCAGCCGTCCGAGCACCACCTGCCGGTGCGTGCGTATGTGCATCCCGACACGTTCAAGATGTACGAGGAAGAGGCGTACAAGATGGGCTTCACGCACGCGGCCGTCGGTGCGATGGTGCGGTCGAGCTATCACGCCGATCTGCAAGCGCACGGAGCCGGGGTGGTCTGAGCGCCATTGGCCTGTTCCGCAGCAGTCATGCAGTCGAAAAAAGCCCGCAGCGATGCGGGCTTTTTCGTTGGTGCGGCGGCCGCCCGCGCGTTCGCACGACAATCGCCACCCGACCGGATGCCCGATCCGGTGGAACGTGGAAAGCAAAGCTGAAGCGGCATCGATAGCTTCGCAGGATAAGTTCGCTCCCGCCGCGCGCAAAGCTCGTAAAGTCGGCTCTCCCGCAGCAATGCCAGCATTCCGAAGGAGAGCCGCATGTCCCGTTTCAGCTTCATCCGCCGCGCCGCCGTCGCGCTGACCGCCTTTGCCGCGCTGGGCGCGGCGCACGCCGAATCGCGCGAAGTCGTGATCGCGTACCAGGACATGGTCGTGCCGTGGCGCTACGCGCAGGCAAGCGGTGAAGTCGAAAAGGCGACCGGCTACAAGGTCACGTTCCGCAAGCTCGACAGCGGCGCCGACGTGATCCGCGCGCTCGCGTCGGGCTCCGTGCAGCTCGGCGAGGCCGGGTCGAGCCCGATCGCGGCCGGCCTGTCGCAGGGGCTCGATATCTCGCTGTTCTGGGTGCTCGACAACATCAACGATGCCGAGGCGCTCGTCGCGCGCAACGGTTCGGGCGTCACGCGCATCGCGGCGCTCAAGGGCAAGAAGATCGGCGTGCCGTTCGTGTCGACGTCGCATTTCCATACGCTCGTCGCGCTGCAGGCCGCCGGCGTGAATCCGAACGACGTGAAGATCGTCAACCTGCGTCCGCCCGAAGTCGCGGCCGCGTGGGCGCGCGGCGACATCGACGCGACCTATATCTGGGATCCCGTGCTCGCGAAGGTCAAGCAGTCGGGCACGGTGCTGACGACGTCCGGTCAGGTTGCGAAAGAAAGTGGCAAGGCGACTTTCGACGGCTTCGTCGTCAGCCGCAAGTTCGCGCGCGAGAACCCCGAATTCGTCACGCGCTTCGTGAAGGTGCTCGCGTCCGCCGATGCCGATTACCGCGCGCACGCGGCCGCATGGAAGGCCGGTTCGCCGCAGGTCGCGGCGGTCGCGAAGGTGTCGGGCGCGAACGTGCAGGACGTGCCCGCGAGCCTCGCGCTCTACGCGTTCCCGACGCCGGCCGAGCAGGCGTCGCCGACCTGGCTCGGCGGCGGTGCGCAGTCGGGCGCCGCGAAGTCGCTCGCGGCCACCGCCGCGTTCCTCAAATCGCAGGGCACGATCCAGACGGTGCTCGCCGACTACTCGGTCGGCGTCGATCCGCAGTTCGTGCAGAAGGCTGCGCGCTGAGCGCGGCGCATCAGGCGACTCAGGCCACTCATCGCGGAGCCCTCGATCATGAGCACGCTGGAAGTCCGTCAGGTATCGGTCGCCTATCCGGGCGAACGCGGTCGGACCACGACGCAGGCGCTCGCGCGCGTCGACCTGCGCATCGATTCCGGTGAATTCGTCGTCGCGCTCGGCGCGTCGGGGTGCGGGAAGACGACGCTGCTGAACTGCATGGCCGGCTTCGTCGCGCCGACGACGGGCGACGTGCGCGTCGATGGCATACCGGTCGCGGGCCCCGGCGCCGATCGCGGCGTCGTATTCCAGAAATATGCGTTGCTGCCATGGCTCGACGTGCTCGACAACGTCGCGCTCGGGCTGCGCTTCGCACGCGTGTCGAAGGCCGAACGCGACGCGCGTGCGACGGAGATGCTCGCGCTCGTCGGCCTCGAGCGCCATGCGCATGCGCGCGTGTACGAACTGTCGGGCGGGATGCAGCAGCGCGTCGGCATCGCGCGTGCGCTCGCGAGCGATCCGCGCGTGCTGCTGATGGACGAGCCGATGGGCGCGCTCGACGCGATGACGCGCGGCACGATGCAGGCGCTCGTCCTCGACGTATGGGCGCGCACGGGCAAGACGGTGTTCTTCATCACGCACGACGTCGAGGAGGCGCTGTTCCTCGCGACGCGTCTCGTCGTGATGACGCCCGGCCCCGGCCGCATCGCGGAAACCTTCGAGCTGCCGTTCGCGCGGCGCTACGTCGAATCGCGCGATGCGCGCGCGGTGAAGTCGTCGCCGGAATTCATCGCATGGCGCGAGCGGCTGATCGCGTATCTGCATCGCGACGAGGCGGTCGGGGAGACCGCGTGATGCGCGAGTTCGCGCGGCAGGGCGCGTCCGTCGGGCGCGGCCGGATCAGTACTTTGCACAGGCAGGACGACATGAGCACGCAGGATTCCTGGGTGGCCGAACGAGCGGCCGGGCGGATCGAGCAGGACGAGCGCACGACGCGGCGCAGGGCGGCGCGGCCGTCGCGCCGCTACCGGTTGCCGGGCCAGGGAAAAACCGCAGGGCTCAGCGCGGCGACGGTCGCGGCGCTGGCCGTGCTGTGGTGGGTCGCGACGCACTGGCAGTGGTTGCCGCCGCTGTTCCTGCCCGCGCCGGAAGCGGTGTGGGCGGCATTCGTCGACGCGTGGCACGGCCGCATCCAGGGCGGCCTGCCGCTGTCCGAGCATCTGCTGTGGAGTGCCGCGCGCGTGTTCGGGGCGTTCCTGCTCGCCACCGTGGCCGGCGTGCCGGCCGGCGTCCTGATGGGCGTGAGCCGTGTCGCGCGCGGCGTGCTCGATCCGCTGCTGGAGTTCTACCGGCCGCTGCCGCCGCTCGCGTACCTGCCGCTCGTCGTGATCTGGTTCGGCATCGACGAGACGGCGAAGCTGGTCGTGATCTTCCTCGCGTGCTTCGCGCCGATCGCGATGGCCGCCCGTGCGGGCGTGCGTGCGGCGACGGTCGAGCAGATCAATGCCGCATATTCGCTCGGCGGCAGCTTCGCGCAGGTCGTGCGCCACGTCGTGCTGCCGGCCGCGCTGCCGGAAATCCTCACCGGCCTGCGGATCGCGATCGGGTTCGGCTGGACGACGCTCGTCGCGGCCGAGATGGTCGCCGCGACGGCCGGGCTCGGGCAGATGGTGCTCAATGCGTCGAGCTTCCTGCGCACGGATATCGTCGTGATGGGCATCCTGATCATCGGCGCGATCGCATGGCTGTTCGATCTCGCGATGCGATGGGTCGAGCGGCGGATCGTGCCGTGGAAAGGGCGCGGATGACACGCGGCAGGCGGCGCATGCGCGCCGCCTCTGCCGGCTGCCTTCAATCCCCCATCGCGATCCCTTCGCGCCGCGGATCGGCGCCGCCGAACCACACCGTCTGCCCCTGCACGTTCAGCCGCTGGATGCCCTGCAGTCCCGAATTCATCTCGACGACCTGCACGTCGTGCCCGCGCCCCTTCAGCCCGTCGACGAGCGCGTCCGACACGCGGCCGCGCTCGAGCTGCGTCGGCCCGTTCATCGACCCGATGTTCGGCAGCGCGATCGCCTGCTGCATCGTCATCCCCCAGTCCATCACGCCGATCAGCGTCTTCGCGACGTGATTGATGATCGCGGGGCCGCCGGCCGAACCGACGATCATCGTCACCTGCTTCGTCTTCTTGTCGAACACGAGTTCCGGCGCCATCGACGAGCGCGGCCGCTTGCCCGGCTGCACGCGGTTCGCGACGGGCCGGCCGTTCTCGCTCGCCACGAACGAGAAATCGGTGAGCTGGTTGTTCAGCATGAAACCGCGCACCATCAGCCGCGAACCGAATGCGTCCTCGACGCTGGTCGTCATCGACAGCGCCTGGCCGTAGCGGTCGACGATGGCGATGTCGGACGTCGACGGCATGTCGGGGCTGCGGTCGTCGGCCAGCGCGAGCGTCGCGCCCTGCGGCGTGCCGGCCTGCGCGACGCCCATGCTCGTGTCGCCGATCAGGCGCGCGCGCTGCGCGAGATAGGTCTTGTCGGCGAGGCTCGCCCAGTTGCCGCCCGGCAGCGGCACGAAATCGGGATCGGCGACATAGCGCGCGCGGTCCGCATATGCGAGGCGTCCGGCCTCGCTGAACAGGTGCGCGGCGAACGGCGTCGGCTCGTAGCCCAGCCCGGTCCGCACCGGCTTCTGCGCGCCGATCTGCTGCCAGTCGGGCATCGCCTCGAGGATGCCGAGCATCTGCGCGACGGCGAGGCCACCCGACGACGGCGGCGGCATCCCGCACACCACCGAGCGCCGGTAGTCGGTGCACAGCGGCGCGCGCACCTTCGCCTTGTAGCGCGCGAGGTCCTGCAGCGACAGCAGGCCCGGGTTGGTCGGGTGCTTGCGCACCTTCGCGACGATGTCGCGCGCGATCGCGCCGGAGTAGAACGCGTTCGCGCCGCGGTCGGCGATCTGGCGCAGCACGGTCGAGAGAGCGGGATTCTTCAGCACCGTGCCGGCGGCCTTCGGCGTGCCGTCCTTGTTGTAGAAGTACGCACGCGCGGCCGGGTCGTTCTTCAGGTACCGGTCGTTCGCGATCAGCATCGCCAGGCGCGGGCTGATCGTGAAGCCGTGCTCGGCGAGCCGGATCGCCGGCTGGAACAGCCGGCGCCACGGCAGCTTGCCGTGCGCACGGTGCGCGGCGTCGAGCATGCGCAGCACGCCCGGGGTGCCGACCGAGCGACCGCCGACGACGCCTTCGTAGAAGCTCATCGGCTGGCCGGTCGGCCCGTAGAACAGGCGGTCGGTCGCGGCGGCCGGCGCGGTTTCGCGGCCGTCGTACGCCTGCGTCGCACGGCCGTCGAAGTACAGCATGAACGCGCCGCCGCCGATCCCCGACGATTGCGGCTCGACGAGCGCGAGCACCATCTGCGTCGCGATCGCGGCGTCGATCGCGGTGCCGCCGGCCTTCAGCATCTCGTAGCCGGCCTGCGTCGCGAGCGGGTTCGCGGCCGCGATCATGAAGTGCTGCGAGGTCCAGCCCGGCTTGTCGGTCCAGCCGGACGACTGTTCCGGCGCGTGAACGCCGGGCAGCGGCACTGCGGCGCCCGACGCGGCGGCGACCGGGACGACGGCGCCCGACGGCGCGGACGGGGACGTGCAGCCGGCGCTGAACGTGACGAGCGCGGCGAACGTGACGTGCGCGAGCGCGGCGACGGGCGTCCAGGGACGCGAATGCGGACGAATCCGGTCGAACATTGAACCCTCGGCAACAGTGAATTCGAAGGAGGCGGCGTGTGCGCGGCACGCGCTCCGCACGGGCGGCGCGCTATTGTCGCCGCGCGGCCGGCGGGTTGTCACCCGACAGGAAACCCTGACGCATCCCCTCGGGCCCGCCCCGGCCGGTCTTTCCGGCCTGTTCGAGGATGAACTCTATGAACGTTGCGGTCGCGCGCGTGTGGTGCCGGTTCGGCATGTAGAGCATGTACATGTGCGTGCCGAAGATGCTGAGCCGGTACGCGTCGAGCGACGTGACGACCGTACCGCGCCGCATGTCGTCCTGCATCACGTAGTCGGGCACGATGCCGACGCCGATCCCGGCGAGGATCGCCTGGCGCAGGAACAGGAAGTTCTCCGAAATCAGCGTGGGTTCGAGCAGCACCTCGTGGCGCTCGTCGCCGAGATACGCGGCGATCCGCAGCTGCCGCCCCAGCACCGTCGCGGTGACGACCGGCGCGGCGGCCAGCGCGTCGAGGCTCGCGGGCATCCCGTGCGCGGCCGCGAACGCGGGCGACGCGCACGCGACGTAGCGCACCGCGCCCATGTCGCGCGCGACGAGGTTCTGAGGCGGCTCGGACATCACGCGGATCGCGATGTCGACTTCGTCGCGCATCAGGTCCTCCACGCGATTCTCGAACACCACGTCGAGCACGATGCCCGGATGCAGGCGCTTGAACGCGAGCAGCCACTCCGACATTACCATCTGCCCGTAGCCGCTCGGCACCGACAGCCGCACGCGGCCCTGCAGGTCCTGGCCGAGCGTCGTCACCGATTCCTGCGCGGCGAGCAGTTCGTTGCGGATGCGCCGGCCGTGCTCGTACAGCTTCAGCCCGATCTCGGTCGGCTCGATGCGGCGCGTCGTGCGACGCACGAGCTGCTGGCCAATCGAGCGTTCGAGCTGGTTCAGCCGGTAGCTGACGTTCGCGCGGCTCATCTTGAGCCGCTGCGCGGCCTTGCTCAGATTGCCCGCGTCGAGAATCTCGACGAGCAGCGTCAGCGCGTTCAGGTCCATGCCCGGTGTCTCCCGATCCGGCCCGTTTAACGGTCCGAAAACATTCAATGTCAAGTCAGACTTGACAGCTTGTAAAGGCGCGCGGGAATTGTCAATGAATCTCGATCAATCGAGAATCGAGTCATGCCCGGCAAACACGCCGGATCGTTTCCCGCCGCGCGGCACCCGGCTCGGGAGCCGGCACCGCTCGCCGGCCCGACGACCGGTTCCGCCCGAGCGGCGCACCGCACTGGAGACACGATGAATTCACCCGCTTCCCCCGAACCTTCCCGAGCCGGCACCGTCACGCGCGAACGGCGCGACAAGGTGCTCGTCGTCACGATCGACCATCCGCCCGTCAACGCGCTGTCCGCCGACGTGCGGCGCGGTCTCGCCGACGCGCTCGACGCCGCGCAGGCCGACGACGCGATCCGTGCGGTGCTGATCGTCGGCGCCGGCCGCAACTTCATCGCGGGCGCCGACATCCGCGAGTTCGGCAAGCCGCCGGTGCCGCCGTCGCTGCCGGACGTGTGCGAGCGGATCGAGTCGAGCGCGAAGCCGGTCGTGGTGGCGCTGCACGGCGCGACGCTCGGCGGCGGCCTCGAGGTCGCGCTCGCCGCGCATTACCGGCTGGCGGTGCCCGGCGCGAAGCTCGGCCTTCCCGAAGTCACGCTCGGCCTGCTTCCCGGCGCGGGCGGCACGCAGCGCACGCCGCGCCTGATCGGCGCGAAGGCCGCGCTCGACCTGATGCTGACGGGGCGTCACGCAAGCGCCGACGAAGCGCTCGCGCTCGGCCTCGTCGATCGCGTCGCGCACAGCGACGACACGCTCGCCGAAGGTCTCGCCTATGCGCAGGAACTCGTGTCGCTCGGCGCGCCGGCGCGGCGCACGCGCGATGCGCAGGGGCTTGCCGATCGCGCGGCCGCGCGGGCCGCGATCGACGCGGCGCGCGCCGACCTGCCGAAGAAGTCGCGCGGCCTGTTCTCGCCGGCGAAGATCGTCGATGCAGTCGAGGCCGCGCTCACGCAGTCGTTCGACGCGGGGATGAAGCTCGAACGCGGCCTGTTCCTGCAATGCATCGACAGCCCGCAGCGCGCGGGCCTCGTGCATGCATTCTTCGCGGAACGCGAGGCGGCCAAGGCACCCGAGGCGCGCCGCGCGAGCGCGCGTCCGGTCGAGCGGATCGGCGTGGTCGGCGGCGGCACGATGGGCGCGGGCATCGCGGTCGCGGCGCTCGACGCCGGGCTGCCCGTGACGATGATCGAGCGCGACGAAGCGTCGCTCGCGCGCGGCCGCGCGCATGTCGAGAAGGTGTACGACGGCCTCGTCGCGAAGGGGCGGATGACGCCGGCCGCGCACGCCGCACGGCTCGCGCGCTTCAAGGGCAGCACGTCGTATGACGCGCTCGCGCAGGCCGACGTGGTCATCGAAGCCGTGTTCGAGGACATGGGCGTGAAGAAGGCGGTGTTCGCGGAACTTTCGCGCGTGTGCAAGCCGGGCGCGGTGCTCGCGACCAACACGTCGTATCTCGACATCGACGAGCTGGCCGCCAGCATCGACCGGCCGTCCGACGTGATCGGCCTGCATTTCTTCTCGCCGGCCAACGTGATGAAGCTGCTCGAGATCGTCGTCCCGGCGCGCGTGAGTGCGGATGTCGTCGCGACCGCGTTCGCGCTGGCCAAACAGCTGAAGAAGACGCCGGTGCGCGCCGGCGTGTGCGACGGCTTCATCGGCAACCGGATCCTCGCCGTCTATCGCACGGCGGCCGACTACCTGATGGAAGACGGCGCGTCGCCGTATCAGATCGATCGCGCGGTGCGTGAATTCGGCTTCCCGATGGGGCCGTTCCAGGTCGTCGACCTCGCGGGCGGCGACATCGGTTGGGCGACCCGCAAGCGCCGCGCGGCAACGCGCGACCCGCGCGCGCGCTACGTGGAGATTTCCGACCGGCTGTGCGAGCGCGGCTGGTTCGGGCAGAAGACCGCGCGCGGCTACTACCTGTATCCGGACGGCGCGCGCGTCGGCACGCCGGACCCGGAAGTCGAGGCGATCGTCGCCGACGAGCGCGCGAAGAAGGGCATCGTGCCGCGCACGTTCACCGACGACGAGATCATGCGCCGCTACCTCGCCGCGATGATCAACGAAGGCGCGAACGTCGTGCACGAGAAGATCGCGCTGCGCCCGCTCGACGTCGACGCCGTGTTCCTGTACGGCTACGGCTTCCCGCGCTATCGCGGCGGCCCGATGCACTACGCGGACACGGTCGGCCTCGCGAACGTGCTCGCCGACATCCGCGCGTTCGCGAAGGAGGATCCGCTGTTCTGGAAGCCGTCGCCGCTGATCGTCGAGCTGGTCGAGCGCGGCGCGGATTTCGCGAGCCTGAACCGTATCGACTGAACGCCCACCGCATTCGCAACGGACTCACGATGGACCTCAATTTCACTCCCGAAGAGGAAGCGTTCCGCACCGAAGTGCAGCGCTTTCTCGCCGCCGAACTGCCCGCGCGCACCGCGCGCAAGGTGAAGGGCGGCCTGCATCTGACGCGCGACGACATGCGCGAATGGCACGCAATCCTGAATGCCCGCGGCTGGCTCGCGAGCCACTGGCCGCGCGAGTATGGCGGCCCCGGCTGGAGCGTCGCGCAGAAATTTCTGTTCGACAACGAATGCGCGCTCGCCGGCGCGCCGCGCATCGTCCCGTTCGGCGTCAACATGCTCGGGCCCGTGCTGATCAAGTACGGCGACGAAGCGCAGAAGCGCCACTGGCTGCCGCGCATTCTCGACGGCACCGACTGGTGGTGCCAGGGCTATTCGGAGCCGGGCGCCGGTTCCGATCTCGCGTCGGTGAAGACGAGCGCGGTGCGCGACGGCAACCACTACGTCGTGAACGGCCAGAAGACGTGGACCACGCTCGGCCACTACGCGAACATGATCTTCTGCCTCGTGCGCACCGCGACCGACGTGCGCAAGCAGGAGGGCATCAGCTTCCTGCTGATCGACATGACCACGCCGGGTGTCGAAGTGCGCCCGATCATCACGCTCGACGGCGAGCACGAGGTGAACGAAGTGTTCTTCACCGACGTGCGCGTGCCCGTGGAGAACCTGGTCGGCGAAGAGAACCGCGGCTGGACCTACGCGAAATACCTGCTCACGTACGAGCGCACCAACATCGCCGGCATCGGCTTCTCGACGGCCGCGCTCGACCGCCTGCGCGCGGTCGCCGCGAAGGTGACGAAGAACGGCCGGCCACTCGCGGACGATCCGTTCTTCGCGGCGCGCGTCGCCCGCGTCGAGATCGAGCTCGAGAACATGCGCACGACCAACCTGCGCGTGCTGGCCGCGGTCGCGGGCGGCGGCGTGCCGGGCGCGGAAAGCTCGATGCTGAAGATCCGCGGCACGCAGATCCGCCAGGAGATCACCGCGCTGATGCGCCGCGCGATGGGGCCGTACGCGCAGCCGTTCGTCGAGGAGGCGCTCGACGCCGATCACGACGGCGAGCCGGTCGGCCCGGACGGGGCCGCGAGCGCCGCGCAGCAGTACTTCAACAACCGCAAGCTGTCGATCTTCGGCGGCTCGAACGAAATCCAGAAGAACATCATCGCGAAGATGATGCTCGGGCTGTAACGAGGGACGCGACGATGGATTTCCAGCACACAGAAGACCGCCGGATGCTGGCGGACACGTTGAACCGCTTCATCGCCGAACAGTATGCGTTCCCGGTGCGCGATCGCATCGCGCAGTCGGCCGACGGATTCGATCGCGCGATGTGGCGGCGCTTCGCCGAACTCGGTGCGGTCGGCGCGCTGTTTCCCGAAGCCGACGGCGGCTTCGGCGGCGCGGGCTTCGACATCGCCGTGGTGTTCGAATGCCTCGGGCGCGGGCTCGTCGTCGAGCCGTTCCTCGGCGCGCTGCTCGCGGGCCGCGCGCTGTCGCTCGCCGGCGGCCACGCGCATCGCGAACGGCTTGCCGCGCTGATCGACGGCAGCGCGAGCGCCGCGTTCGCGCACGACGAGCCGGGCTCGCACTACGAACTGACGACCGTGCGCACGCGCGCCGAGCGTGCCGGCGACGGCTGGGTGTTGACGGGCGCGAAGGGCGTCGTCGACCAGGCCGCGCAGGCGGCGTTCTTCGTCGTCAGCGCGCGCGTGTCGGGGCGCGACGACGATGCGGCGGGCATCGGCCTGTTCGTCGTGCCGGCCGATGCGCCGGGCGTGTCGCTGCGCGACTACCGGAAGATCGACGGCGGCCGCGCGGCCGAAGTGCGCTTCGAGCGTGTCGCGCTGCCGGCCGATGCCGCGCTCGGCGCGCCGGATGCGCTCGACGGCGAAGCGGGCGCCGCACTGCTCGAACGCGTGCTCGGCTACGGGCTGCTCGCGTTGTCGGCGGAGGCGCTCGGCGCGATGGACGTCGCGAAGGACGCGACGCTCGACTACCTGCGCACGCGCAAGCAGTTCGGGCTGCCGATCGGCAGCTTCCAGGCGCTGCAGCACCGGATGGCCGATCTGCTGCTCGAAGTCGAGCAGGCGCGCTCGGCGGTGATCAATGCGGCCGCGCAGCTCGATGCGCCGCGCGTGGTGCGCGAGCGCGCGCTCGCGGCGGCGAAATACAGCATCGGCCGGATCGGCACGCTGGTCGCCGAGGAAAGCATCCAGCTGCACGGCGGGATCGGGATGACGTGGGAGCTGCCGCTGTCGCATTACGCGAAGCGGCTCGTGATGATCGATCACCAGCTCGGCGACGAGGATCACCATCTCGCGCGCTACATCGCGCTGTCGAAACAGTAAGGGCATACGACGCGAATGGAGGAGACAAGGATGACGAACGACCCGCGCGCATTGCCGCTGGCCGGCGTGAAGGTGCTCGATTTCTCGCGCGTGCTCGCGGGCCCGTGGAGCGCGATGGTGCTCGCCGATTTCGGCGCGGACGTGATCAAGGTCGAGCATCCGGTGCGCGGCGACGACACGCGCGACTGGGGGCTGCGGATCGGCGAGACCGAGACGACCTACTTCAACAGCGTGAACCGGAGCAAGCGGTCGATCTGCGTCGACCTGCAGACCGAAGAAGGGCAGCGCATCGCGCGCGAGCTGGCCGCGCAGGCCGACGTGTTGATCCACAACTTCAAGTTCGGCGGCGCAGAGAAGCTCGGCCTCGGCTACGACGCGCTGGCCGAATTGAATCCGCGGCTCGTGCATTGCGCGATTTCCGGCTACGACCGCTCGGGCCCGGAGGCCGCGCGGCCTGGCTACGACCTCGTCGTGCAGGGCGAGGCGGGGCTGATGGCGCTGAACGGCGAGGCCGGTCAGCCGCCGCTGAAATTCGGCGTCGCGGCGGTCGACATGTTCACCGGCATGTATTCGGCGCAGGCGATCCTCGCCGCGCTGTACGAGCGCCACGCGACGGGGCGCGGACGGCGCATCGAGATGGCGCTGTTCGACTGCGGGCTGATGATCAGCGCGTACTACGGACTCGACGCGCTGCTGATGGGCGAGGATCCGCCGCGCTACGGCAACGCGCATCCGTCGGTCGTGCCGTACGGCGTGTTCGATGCGGCCGACGGCGCGCTCGTGATCACGGTCGGCAACAACGCGCAGTTCGCGCGTTTTTGCGACGCGATCGAGCGGCCCGACCTCGCCGCGGACGACCGCTACAGGACCAACCTCGGCCGCTCGGAGAACCGCGCCGCGCTGCTGCCGGAGCTTCGCGGCGAACTCGCGCGGCGGCCGCGCGCGATGCTGCTCGCGGCACTCGCCGATGCGGGCATTCCGTGCGGCGAGGTGCTCGGGCTGCACGAAGCGCTGACGTCGGAGCGCGCGACCCGCGCGGGGCTCGTCACGCGGCAGCCGCATCCGGTCGCGGGCGGCGTCGACGTGCTCGCGCCGCCGTATCGCTTCGACGGCGCGCGCCTGCCCGTGCGCGGTGCGCCGCCCGTGCTCGGCGCCGATACGGACGACGTGCTCGGTAGCTGGCTCGGGTTGTCGCCGGACGACCTGGCGCGGCTGCGTGAGGATCACGTCGTGTAGCGCGTTTCATGTATTGCCGCCGCGGCGCGGGCGGAGCAGTCGACGCGCGTCGCCCATCGATAAGACACGCCTCGCGAACGACGAGGGGACATTGGAGACACCATGGAGCATTCGGTCATCGAATCGGTCACGGCGCGCCGTGACTACCAGCAGCTCGTGCGTGCGCGACGCCGCTTCAGCTTCACGCTGACGGCGCTGATGATCGCCACCTACTACGGCTTCATCCTCCTTGTCGCGCTCGCGCCGCACGTGCTGGCCGCGCCGCTGTACCGCGGCGCGACGACCACGGTCGGGATCGTCGCGGGCGTCGCGATCATCCTGGTCGCGATCGGCCTGACCGCGTGCTACGTGCTGCGCGCGAACCGTGCGTTCGACCGCCGCGTCGACGCGATCCTGCAACGTTCGTGACGGAGGCCGACATGCGACGCATCTCGAGCGCGCTCGGCGCGCTGGCCGTTCTCGTTTTCTCCACTTCCACCGTGCACGCGAGCGCCGTCGCGGGGCCGATGCCCGACAAGGTCGAGCTGAACCCGGTCGCGATCGCGATGTTCTTCGCGTTCGTGTTCGCGACGCTCGCGCTCACGCGCTGGGCCGCGCGCCGCACGCGCTCGACGCGCGACTTCTACACGGCCGGCGGCGGCATCACCGGGCTGCAGAACGGGCTCGCGATCGCGGGCGACTACATGTCGGCCGCGTCGTTCCTCGGGCTGTCGGGGATGGTGTTCATGTTCGGCTTCGACGGACTGATCTACTCGATCGGCTTCCTGGTCGGCTGGCCGTTCGTGATGTTCCTGATCGCCGAGCCGCTGCGCAACCTCGGCAAGTTCACCTTCGTCGACGTCGTCGCGTACCGCTTCGCGCAGCGGCCGATCCGGCTGCTGACGTCCGCGAACGCGCTGACGATCGTCGTGCTGTACCTGGTCGTGCAGATGGTCGGCGCGGGCAAGCTGATCCAGTTGCTGTTCGGGCTGTCGTACGGCACGGCCGAGCTGATCGTCGGCGTGCTGATGGTCGTGTACGTGTTCTTCGGCGGGATGACCGCGACCACCTGGGTGCAGGTGATCAAGGCCGTGCTGCTGCTGTGCGGTGCGACGCTGCTCGTGTTGCTCGCGCTCGGCGAATTCGGCTTCAGCGTCGACGAGATGTTCCGCCGCGCGGTGGCCGTGCACCCGGGCGCGCAGTCGATCATGGGGCCCGGCAAGCTGATCCGCGATCCGGCCAACGCGCTGTCGCTCGGCATCGCACTGATGTTCGGCACGGCCGGCTTCCCGCACATCCTGATGCGCTTCTTCACGGTGCCGAACGCGAAGGAGGCGCGCAAGTCGGTGCTCTACGCGACCGGCTTCATCGGCTACTTCTACCTGCTCACGTTCGTGATCGGCTTCTCGGCGATCGTGCTCCTCGCGCAGCATCCGGAATTCTTCCGGCTCGGCGCGAACGGCACCTTCAACCTGACGCACGACCTGCTCGGCGGCTCCAACATGGTTGCCGTGAAGCTCGCGCAGGCGGTCGGCGGCAACTGGTTCTACGGCTTCATCGCGGCCGTCACGTTCGCGACGATCCTCGCGGTGGTCGCCGGGCTGACGCTCGCCGGCGCGACCACGATCTCGCATGACCTGTACGCGCAGATGTGGGCGCGCGGCAAACCCGACGAGCGGCTGGAAATGCGCATCTCGCGCGCGGCGACGATCGGGCTGTCCGCGGTCGCGATCGCGCTGTCGATCCTGTTCGAGCACGTGAACGTCGCGTTCATGGTCGGCCTCGTCGCCGCGGTGGCCGCCAGCGCGAATTTCCCGGTGCTCGCGATGTCGATCTTCTGGCGCGGGATGACGACGCGCGGCGCGGTGCTCGGCGGCAGCCTGGGCCTCGCGTCGGCGGTGACGCTCACGGTGCTGTCGAAGTCGGTGTGGGTCGACGTGCTGCACCACGCGCATGCGCCGGTGTTCCTCGACAACCCGGCGCTCGTGTCGGTGCCGCTCGCGTTCGTCGGGATCATCGTCGGCTCGCTCGCGGACCGCGGCGAACGCGCGCGGCGCGAGCGCGAGGCCTTCGCGCGGCAGGAGTTCTACGCGCAGACGGGCGTGCTGGCCGGTGAAGCCGTGCAGCACTGATTCGTCAGATGAAACGCCGTATCCGTCCGGATCGCCGGACGGATGTTTTCCGGAAATCCGGAATCCCGGATTTCCTTGCCTGCCGCATTATGGGAAATACAATAAAAACAATGGCTTGAGGGGTTTCGGAAACCTGGCATCGACCTTGCAATATGAAAAGCACGGCCATCTCCCCCCCGGCCGACTATTAAACCAAGGAGACAATCGATGACCACTGCCTTCCACTCCCCCCGGACGTCCTGAGGCATCGCTTGTTGCGGCACGGCAGCCGCGCGGGCGAATGGCGCCTCCCCTGACATTCGTCCGCGCGCGTGACGCCGTTTCCACCGGCTCATCTACTTCAGCAGGAACCATCGTGAAGAAGAAACCCTTCTACAAAGTGCTCTACGTGCAGGTGATCTTCGCCATCATCGTCGGCGTGATCCTCGGCCACTTCTACCCGGCGCTCGCCACCGACATGAAACCGCTCGGCGACGGCTTCATCAAGCTGATCAAGATGGTGATCGGACCGATCATCTTCTGCACGGTCGTCACCGGCATCGCCGGCATGGAGGACATGAAGAAGGTTGGCCGCGTCGGCGGCAAGGCGCTGCTGTACTTCGAGATCGTGTCGACTTTCGCGCTGCTGCTCGGCCTCGCGGCCACGCACATCCTGCGTCCGGGCGTCGGCTTCAACATCGATCCGGCGACGCTCGACGGCAAGGCCGTTGCGTCGTACGCGGCGAAGGCGCACGGGCAGTCGACGGTCGACTTCCTGATGCACATCATCCCGAACACGATGGTCGATGCGTTCGCGCAGGGCGAAATCCTGCAGATCCTGCTGATCGCGCTGCTGTTCGGCAGCGTGCTCGCGCACCTCGGCGAGCGCGGCAAGGTCGTGACCGACTTCATCGACGGCCTCACGCGCGTGCTGTTCGGCATCGTGCACATCGTCACGAAGCTGGCGCCGATCGGCGCGTTCGGCGCGATGGCGTTCACGATCGGCAAGTACGGCGTCGGCTCGCTGGTGCCGCTGCTCAAGCTGATCGGCACGTTCTACCTGACGTCGGTCGTGTTCGTGCTGGTCGTGCTCGGCGCGATCGCGCGCTTCACCGGCTTCTCGATCATCCGCTTCGTGACGTACATCAAGGAAGAGCTGCTGATCGTGCTCGGCACGAGCTCGTCGGAAGCCGCGCTGCCGCAGCTGATGGAAAAGCTGGAGAAGGCCGGCTGCTCGCGCTCGGTGGTTGGCCTCGTCGTGCCGACCGGCTATTCGTTCAACCTCGACGGCACCAACATCTACATGACGATGGCCGTGCTGTTCATCGCGCAGGCGACCAACATCGAGCTCACGTGGATGCAGCAGCTCACGCTGCTCGCGGTCGCGATGCTGACGTCGAAGGGCGCGAGCGGTGTCACGGGCGCGGGCTTCATCACGCTCGCCGCGACGCTCGCCGTCGTGCCGACGATCCCGCTGTCGGGCATGGTGCTGATTCTCGGCATCGATCGCTTCATGAGCGAATGCCGCGCGCTGACCAACATCGTCGGCAACGGCGTCGCGACCGTCGTCGTGTCGGCCTGGGAAAAGGAACTCGACCGCAACAAGCTGCGCCAGGCGCTGAAGGGCGGCGGCGAGGTCGCGACGACCGAGACGGCCGGCGTCTGACGTCATGAAGGAGCAGGCGGCGGCACCGCCCGCGGGCGGCGCGCCGCGCGGCGGCCCGGGCGGCGATATGGAGCCCTATGACACAATAGGCGATCCGCATCGCCAGGAAGTCACGTCCGTGAAGCGCCGCCTGCTCATCCTCGTCATGCTTGCCGCCGCGCTCGCGGCGGCGTGTGCGCTGACGTGGACCATCACGTGGCGGCGCGGCGTCGCCGAGTTGCAGCGCAACGCCGCGGTGCGGGTCGACCGCACCACCAACGCGCTCAAGAGCACGCTCGACCGTTACGAGTCGCTGCCTTATCTGCTCGGCAGCCACCCGTACGTCCTGGACCTGCTCGCCGAGCCGAAGCGCGCCGATTTCGCCGCGCGCGCGAACCGCTATCTCGAAGACCTCAACGAACACGCGCACGCGACCGTCACCTACGTGATCGGCGCGGACGGCCTGTGCGTCGCCGCCAGCAACTGGCGCGCGCCCGACAGCTTCGTCGGGACCGGATACCAGTTTCGTCCGTATTTCATCGATGCGATGAGCGGCCAGGTCGGCCGCTTTTTCGGGATCGGCACGATCTCGCGCGATCCCGGCTATTACATCTCGCAGCCGGTGTGGCGCGACGGCAGGATCGCGGGCGTCGTCGTCGTGAAGCTCAATCTCGAATGGTTCCAGGGCGCCGACGCGTCCGAGCCGCTCGTCGTCGCGGACGATCACGGCGTCGTGTTCCTGTCGTCCGTGCCCGCGTGGAAATACCACACGCTGCATCCGTTGACGGGGCCCGTCGCCGCGTCGATCTACGAGACGCGCCAGTACGCGCAGCAACCCGTCACGCCGCTGCCGCTGCGCGTCGAGCAGGTGCTCGACGCCGATGCGGAGATCGTGCGTCTCGGTCCCGGCCTGCGCGCGCCGCGCTTCCTCGCCAGCAAGCGGCGGATCGGCGAACCCGACTGGCTGCTGGTGACGCTCGCGCCGATCGCGCCCATCGACACCGACGCGCGCAACGCGACGATCGTCACCGGCTTCGGTTTCGTGTCGGTCGCCTTGCTCGCGTTCTACTGGCGCATGCGCCGCGCGCGCGTGCGCGAGATGATCCGCGGCCGCGCATTGCTGCAGCAGGCGTATGCCGAGCTGAACCGGCGCGTCGAGGAGCGCACGGCCGACCTGTCGGAGGCGAACGAGCAATTGCAGAAGGAAGTCGGCGACCGGATCCGCGCGGAACAGGAGTTGCGCGCCGCGCACGACGAACTGATCCAGGCGAGCAAGCTCGCCGCGCTCGGCCAGATGGCGGCCGGCATCACGCATGAACTAAACCAGCCGCTCGCCGCGCTGCGCAGCTTCTCCGACAACACGCGCGTGCTGCTCGATCGAGGCGAGCAGGCGGCCGCGCGCGAGAACCTCGAGGCGATCGCCGCGCTGACCGAGCGGATGGGCAAGATCACCAACCAGCTGAAGCTGTTCGTCGGCCGCGCGAAGCCGCGCAACGAACGGGCGCTCGTCGTGCGCGCGCTGCGTAGCGTGCTGTCGCTGCTCGGCGACCGGCTGCGCGGCGTCGCGCTCACGCTGACGCTGCAGGATGCGACCGTGTCGCCCGCGCAGGATGCGCCGCTCGACCTCGCGTGCGACTATCCGGAACTCGTTGCCCGCTGCGAGGACTTGCGCCTCGAGCAGGTGCTGATCAACCTGCTCGGCAACGCGCTCGACGCGGTCGCGGGCGTCGCGGCACCGGCAATCGAAGTGACGATCGCGGTGTCGGTCGCGACGCTCGCGGTCGAGGTGCGCGACAACGGCTCCGGCATCGCGCCCGACTTGCTGCCACGCTTGTTCGAGCCGTTCTTCACGACCAAGGAAATGGGGCGCGGGCTCGGGCTGGGCCTCGCGATCTCGTCGTCGATCGCGAGCGACGCGGGCGGCGCGCTGACCGCGCGCAATGCACCGTCCGGCGGCGCGCTGTTCGTCTTGACGCTGCGGCGCGCGCGCACGCATCATCCGGACTCGGTGTCCGAGCCGGCGGGCTCGCACTAGGACCCGCCGCAAACCCGTTCGCCGCACGACCGGCATCAACGAGAGCCGCGCGCACCTGCGCCGCGCGGCCTGTCAGGAGCAAGTGACCAAGATGGCCAACCGGCTGCAAGTGATCTATATCGAAGACGATGCGCTCGTTCGCCGGGCGAGCGTGCAGAGCCTCCAACTCGCGGGGTTCGACGTCGTCGGGTTCGAATCGGCCGAGGCGGCCGACAAGGCGATCGTCGCGGAAACCGCCGGCGCGATCGTCAGCGACATCCGGCTGCCCGGCGCGAGCGGGCTCGACCTGCTCGCGCAGTGTCGCGAGCGCGTGCCCGACGTGCCGGTGATCCTCGTCACGGGCCACGGCGACATCTCGATGGCCGTGCAGGCGATGCGCGACGGCGCGTACGACTTCATCGAGAAGCCGTTCGCGGCCGAGCGGCTGATCGAGACCGTGCGCCGCGCGCTCGAGCGGCGCGAGCTCGTGCTCGAGAACCATGCGCTGCGGCGCGAGCTGGCCGGGCAGAACATCGTCGCGCCGCGCATCATCGGCCGCAGCCCGGCGATCGAACAAGTGCGCAAGCTGATCGCGAACGTCGCGCCCACCGACGCATCGGTGTTGATCAACGGCGACACGGGCGCCGGCAAGGAGCTGATCGCGCGCAGCCTGCACGAGCTGTCACCGCGTCGCGACAAGCCGTTCATCGCGGTGAACTGCGGCGCGCTGCCCGAGCCGATGTTCGAGTCGGAGATGTTCGGCTACGAGCCCGGCGCGTTCACCGGTGCCGCGAAACGCCGCGTCGGCAAGCTCGAATACGCATCGGGCGGCACGCTGTTCCTCGACGAAATCGAAAGCATGCCGCTCGCGCTGCAGGTGAAGCTCTTGCGCGTGCTGCAGGACGGCGTGCTGGAGCGGCTCGGCTCGAACCAGCCGATCCGCGTGAACTGCCGTGTCGTCGCGGCCGCGAAAGGCGACATGAGCGAACTCGTCGCGGCCGGCACGTTCCGGCGCGACCTGCTGTACCGGCTGAACGTCGTGACGATCGCGCTGCCGCCGCTCGCCGAGCGCCGCGAGGACATCGTGCCGCTGTTCGAGCACTTCATGCTCGACGCGGCCGTGCGCTACGGGCGGCCGGCCCCCGTGCTGACGGATCGGCAGCGTGCGAGCCTGATGCAACGCGACTGGCCCGGCAACGTGCGCGAGCTGCGCAACGCGGCCGACCGCTTCGTGCTCGGCGTCGCCGACATGCCGCAGGAAGCCGGCGCGGGCGGCGACGATGCGCAGAGCGACCAGACGCTGAAGGAGCGCATCGAGCAGTTCGAGCGCGCGGTGATCGCCGAGGCGCTGAACCAGACCGGCGGCGCGGTCGCGGCGACGGCCGACCGGTTGCATGTCGGCAAGGCGACGCTGTACGAGAAGATGAAGCGCTACGGGCTGTCGGCGAAAGGCGAAACCGAGCGCTGAAAAAGAGACGGACCGCGGAACCGGGCTGGCCGGTCGGGCGGTCCGTGGTGCGGAGCAGGGCGCAGTGGGCGCCCCCGCGAGTCCTGTCGTGCGGCGCTCAGGCCGCGTTGCCGTCGAGCGCCTTCTTGAGCAGCGCGTCGAGTTCCGCGAATTGCGGGGCGCCGACGTAGCGCTTCAGGATCTTGCCGTCCTTGTCGATGACGAAGGTCGTTGGCGTGAGCTGCACGTTGCCGAACTGCTTCGCGACGCTGCCGTCGTCGAGCGCGACCTTGAACGGCAGCTGGCGCGTCTGCGCGTAGTTCGCGACGTACATCGGCGGATCGTAGTTCATCGCGACCGCGACGAATTCCAGCCCCTGGCCCTTGAAGCGATTGTAGGTATCGACCATCTGCGGCATTTCCTGCATGCAGGTCGCGCAGCTCGTCGCCCAGAAATTCACGAGGTAGACCTTGCCCTTCAGGTCGCCGGCCGTCGACACCTTCTGGCCCGACAGCAGCGTGAACGTGGCGTCCGGCACGCTGGACTTGCCGTTGAACGCGAAGAAGCCGGCAACGGCGATGGCCGCGACAACGACGGCCGCAACGATATAGCGGGCGGGGCCGGTGCGGCGCTGGGCGGGAGGCGTGGTGTTCATTTGCGGTGCTCTCGGAGTCGGTCGATGACGCGGATCGATGCAAAGGACGTCGAAGTTCGGCGCTCATTTTAGCGCGAATGCGGCGCGTGCACCGGTGGCCGCCACGCATACCGGGCGTCGGCTTCGGCGGATAATGGGCTTTTTGCCTGTCCCCATCACTGCCATGCCGAAGGAAGTTCTCCATTCGTTGCGCCCCCTTTTTCGCCCTCTGCGACACTTCGCCGCGCTCGCGTGCGTGAGCGCGGCGCTGGCCGCCTGCTCGCCGTCATATGACTGGCGTACGCTGCACAACGACGCCGGCTACACGATCGACCTGCCGGCGAAGCCGACCGTCGAGGATCAGCCGGTGGCGGTCGGCGGCGCATCGATGCCGATGCGGATGCAGGCCGCGCATGTCGACGGCGCGGTGTTCGCGGTCGGCACGCTGACGCTGCCCGACGACCGCGACGATACGCGCCGCGCAGCGCTCGAGTTCCTGCGGGCCGGGTTGTCGCGCAATCTCGAAGGCGTGCCGGAGACGGCCTCGGTGCCGGTGCCGCTCGCGGCCGGCGGTGCGGTGAACGGGCTCGAACTGCGCGTCGCGGGCGCGGCCAGCGGCGGCGACCACTCCCGCAAGACAATCGTGGCGCGGCTCGTGGCGCGGGGCCGGCACGCGTACCAGGCCGTCGCGATCGCCGACCGGCCGCTCGCGCAGGAACAGCTCGACCAGTTTTTCGGCTCGTTCAAACTCGACTGACAGCGGTCGGCGAGGGTGCTCAGACTCACCGTGACAATTGAAAGTTCATTCGCAGCTTTCGACGCTAATCGCCGGATTTTGCGGGGATTTTTCGGCTATCCACAGCGCATGTGGATAACTTTGTTGAAAAGTTGACCGAATCTCCCGCAAAGCCGCGCCGGACGGCCTTCCGGCGCATTTGACAGCTCACGCTTTCCTTGAGAAAAATCAATAAAAACAAAGGGATACGGGTTTCTCGTTGAAAGGGCGCCCGCGCAGCGTGATCTGGGGCCGGGTTCGTGAAATTGTGCATAAGTCAAGTCTTGACAGCCGTATTTTGTCCTCCGAGGGCGTTCACAGCGCCGTGAGCGCACGCCGGTAGCGGATCGCCTCGGCGATCTGCGCGGCCGTCGGCAACGGGTCGCCGGCCAGGTCGGCGATCGTGCGCGCGACCTTCAGCACGCGGAAATACGCGCGCGCCGACCAGCCGAAGCGCTCGCCGGCCTCGCGCAGCAGCCGCTCGCCGTCGTCGGTCGGCCGGCACAGGTCGTCGGTCTCGCGGCCGCTCAGCATGTGATTGGTCTTGCCCTGCCGCTCGAGTTGCAACGCACGCGCCCGGGCCACCCGCGCGGCGACCGCCGCGCTCGGCTCGCCCGGTGCCGTCGCGCGCGACGCGAGTTCGGCCGGCGACAGCGCTGGCAGGTCGATCTGGATGTCGATCCTGTCGAGCAGCGGGCCCGACAGCTTGCGCAGGTAGCGCGCGGCGACATCCGGCGTGCAGCGGCAGCGCCCGGACGGATCGCCGTGCCAGCCGCACGGGCACGGATTCATCGCGGCGATCAGCTGGCATGCGGCGGGGAAGTCGGCCTGCTGGGCCGCGCGCGAGATCGTGATGCGGCCCGCTTCCAGCGGTTCGCGCAGCATTTCCAGCACATGCCGGTCGAATTCGGGCAACTCGTCGAGAAACAGCACGCCGAGGTGCGCGAGCGTGATCTCGCCCGGCTGAGGCGGGTTGCGGCCGCCGACCAGCGCGGCGGCGCTCGACGAATGGTGCGGCGAGCGGAATGGACGCCGCCGCCACTGCGTGGGTGAAAAGCCGATGCGGCTCGCGGAAAGGAGCGCAGCCGACGTCAGTGCCTCGTCGTCGGTCAGCGGCGGCAGGAGGCCGGGCAGCCGCGCGGCGAGCATCGACTTGCCGGCGCCGGGCGGCCCGATCATCAGCATGTGGTGCCCGCCGGCGGCGGCGACTTCGAGCGCGCGCCGGGCGCCGCGCTGGCCGACGACGTCCGCGAGATCGGGCGCGGCCGGCGCCGGCACGCCATCGAGGCAGGGCGCCGCGACCGGCGCGAGCCGGGCATCCGGCGCACCGGCCAGGTGCGCGCACAGCGCGGGGAGGTCGGGCGCGCCGAACACGGTGACGCCCGGCACCAGCGCGGCCTCGGCCGCGCTGTCGAGCGGCAGGTACAGCTCGGGCGGGCGCGACAGCGCTGTCACGCCGGACATCGCGACGCAATCGACGCCGGAATGGCCGCTGGCATCGAAACTGGAACGAGGGCCGGAATCGAGGTGCGCTTCGGCATGACCCGCGCGCCAGTCGCGCGCGGCGCCGCACGCCATCGCGAACGCGCCGCGCATCGGCCGCAGCGCGCCGGTCAGCGACAGTTCGCCCGCGAATTCGCGGCCGGCCAGCGCGTCGGCCGGGAGCTGGCCGTTCGCGGCAAGGATGCCGAGCGCGATCGGCAGGTCGAAGCGGCCCGACTCCTTCGGCAGGTCGGCCGGCGCGAGATTGACGGTAATACGCCTGACGGGGAAGTCGAATCCGCAGTTCTGCAGCGCGGCGCGCACGCGCTCGCGGCTTTCGCGGACTTCGAGATCAGGCAGGCCGACGATCGAGAACGACGGCAACCCGTTGGCAAGATGAACTTCGACGGTGACGTCCGGCGCGCGGCCGGCCGCCGGCGCGCGACTGCGCACCACGGCGAGCGACATGGCGAGGCTCCTGTAGATGAATCGGACGGGCAACGGCCGTTCAGGGCCGCATGCCGCGGGAATCGGAGGAATCGTTGCGCGCTGCCGGCGTGGCGCGGAAAAGAACGAGGAACGACGAACTGCGAAGAGCGAGGAAGAGCGAGGAACAGCGAAGAGCGACGGGACGGCTTGCCGACTGGCTGATTTCCGGGTGGCGGGCGCGGGCCGCACGAGGCGGCCCGCGCCCGGACCAGTCGGTCGGGTGGGGCGTCAGGCCTGGGACGCTGCGAGCTTCTGCTCGAGTTCCGCGACGCGCTTCTCGAGTTCCTCGAGACGCACGCGAGTGCGGGCGAGCACATGTGCCTGCGTGTCGAACTCCTCGCGCGTGACGAGATCGAGCTTCGAGAAGCCTTGCGACAACATGGCCTTCACGTTGCGCTCGACATCCTTGGCCGGCGAGTTTTTTAGCAGGTCGCTGACGCGCGACTGCAGGTCGTTGAAAACATCGCTGGGTTGCTTCATGAGATTTTCCTTCCTTGCACAAAAAGTGTGCATCTTCAGTTGCATACGTGCCCATGATGCACGCGTGACCGGAAATGGTGCGCCCGCGGCGCGATTTCCGGGCATGGCGCCCGCATGGGTGAATGGCCCGGTAAGCCGGGACGTGCGAGCACTCTAGCAACGATCCTTTCGGCGCGCCAGCAAACCGGGCCATGTTGGCCATTCGGCCGGGCTTCCGCGCCTTTCAGCATCAGATACGACCCTGTTTGAGAGCCATTCGAGGCGGTGTTCGGACGAACATGGCATGCGAGTTGCTGAGGAGAGACCGTTCCACCATTCCAACCAATTCGACGGGACCACCCAGCGAGAGGACTTCATGAAACTCATTACCGCAATCATCAAGCCGTTCAAGCTCGATGAGACGCGCGAGGCGCTCTCCGCGCTCGGCGTCTCCGGCATCACGGTCACGGAGGTGAAAGGGTTCGGGCGCCAGAAGGGGCACACGGAGCTGTACCGCGGCGCCGAATACGTGGTCGATTTCCTGCCGAAGATGAAGATCGAGGCGGCCGTGTCCGACGATCTCGTCGACCAGGCGGTCGAGGCGATCGAGCGGGCCGCCCGCACCGGCAAGATCGGCGACGGGAAGATCTTCGTCACGCCGATCGAGCAAGTGATCCGGATCCGGACCGGGGAGACCGGCGCAGACGCGCTGTAACAGACAAAGACAAGCGACAAGAGGAAATCCAAGATGCGCAAACTTCTGATGTCCCTGCTGATGGCCGGCTCGCTGATCGCGGCCGGTGTCGGCCCCGCGCTCGCCGACGACGCGGCGTCCGCCGCGGCTGCGTCCGCGCCCGCCGCAATGGCTTCCGACGCATCGGCTGCCGCGGCACCCGCCGCGATGGCGAGCGCCGCGCCTGATGCATCCGCCGCGGCCGCGGCACCCGCTTCGGGCGCCGCCTCCGACGCATCGGCTGCCGCCGCCGCGTCCGCGCCGGCCGCACCCGCCGCGCCGACCGCACCGTTCTCCGTCGATTCGTCGAAGATCAATTCGGGCGACACCGCGTGGATGCTGACGTCCACCGCGCTCGTGCTGTTCATGACGGTTCCCGGCCTCGCGCTGTTCTACGCGGGCATGGTCCGCAAGAAGAACGTGCTCGCGACCGTGATGCAGAGCTTCGCGATCACCGCGCTGATCACGGTGCTGTGGACGGTGGTCGGCTACAGCCTCGCGTTCACGCCGGGCAACGGCTTCATCGGCGGCATGTCGCGCGCGTTCCTGCACGGGATGAACTACATCCACGGCGACAAGGCGACGACGCTGACCGTCAGCCACCTGGCCCCGACGATTCCGGAATCGGTCTATTTCGTCTACCAGATGACGTTCGCGATCATCACGCCGGCACTGATCTGCGGCGCGTTCGCCGACCGGATGAAGTTCTCGGCGATGCTCGTGTTCATGACGCTCTGGTCGCTGATCGTCTATGTGCCGATCGCGCACATGGTGTGGGAGCCGACCGGCTGGCTGTCGGCCGACGGCGTGCTCGACTTCGCGGGCGGCACGGTGGTGCACATCAACGCCGGTATCGCGGGCCTGATGTCGTGCCTCGTGCTCGGCAAGCGTGTCGGCTACGGTCGCGAATCGATGGCGCCGCACAACCTCGTGCTGACGATGATCGGCGGCTCGATGCTGTGGGTCGGCTGGTTCGGTTTCAACGCGGGTTCGGCGGTCGCGGCTGACGGCCGTGCCGGCTTCGCAATGCTGACGACGCAAGTCGCGACGGCCTGCGCGGCGCTCGGCTGGATGTTTGCCGAGTGGGTCGCGAAGGGCAAGCCGTCGGTGCTCGGCATCGTGTCGGGCGCGGTCGCGGGTCTCGTGGCGATCACGCCGGCTGCCGGCTTCGTCGGCGTGGCGGGTGCACTCGTGATCGGCATCGCGGCAGGCGTGGTCTGCTTCTGGTCGGCGACGTGGCTCAAGTCGAAGCTCGGCTACGACGATTCGCTCGATGCGTTCGGCGTGCACGGCGTGGGCGGGATTCTCGGCGCGCTGCTGACGGGCGTGTTCGCGGTCAAGGACATCGGCGGCGCCGACGGCAGCCTGCTGCTGCAGGCGAAGGGCGTGCTGATCACGCTGGTCTACAGCGGCGTGCTGAGCTTCGTGCTGCTGAAGCTGATCGACCTGACGATTGGTTTGCGCGTGTCCGAAGAGGAAGAGCGCGAAGGTCTCGACGTGATCCTGCACGGCGAGCACGTCGAATAAGTCGTACGGATGACGGCGGGCCGCCGCGCAGACGGCACCCGCCTCGAATGAGCGCAGCGACTTCGGCCCGCCCGCCTGGCGGGCTTTTTTTTCTCCTGCCGCGCGCTCCCGTAGCGCATAACCCTTCACGCTATCGGGTCAATAGCCGAAAACTTCCTCCAAACCCTTGCGAAGCCGGGAACAATCCCCAAATGGACAGGGCAATTGCTCTACAATCTTCATTCTCCCGCTCGCGAGTGATTCATGGTTCCCCACCTCGTTACCGCGTTGAACGGTCCGCTGCTCGAGCTCGAGCAGAAGATCCTCGACGCGACGCCTGCGATCGAACGCTGGTTCAGGCTCGAATGGCAGGAACACACCCCGCCGTTCTATTGTTCGGTGGACCTGCGCAACGCCGGTTTCAAGCTGGCGCCCGTCGACGCGAACCTGTTCCCCGGCGCGTTCAATAATCTGCCGTCTGAAGTGCTGCCGCTCGCCGTCCAGGCCGCGATGGCCGCGATCGAGAAGATCTGCCCGGACGCGAAGAACCTGCTCGTGATTCCCGAGCTGCCGACCCGCAACGCGTTCTACCTGGAAAACGTCGCACGGCTCGCGACGATCATGCGCCAGGCCGGCCTGAACGTGCGCTTCGGCTCGCTCGACCCGAGCATCACCGACATGACGCCGATCACGCTGGCCGACGGCCAGAAGATCGTGCTCGAACCGCTCGAGCGTTCGCCGCGCCGCCTCGGCCTGAAGAATTTCGATCCGTGCTCGATCCTGCTGAACAACGACCTGTCGGCCGGCATTCCCGCCGTGCTGGAAAACCTGCACGAGCAGTACCTCCTGCCGCCGCTGCACGCGGGCTGGGCCGTGCGCAGCAAGTCGACGCACTTCTCGTGCTACGACGACGTCGCGAAGAAGTTCGCGAAGATGGTCGGCGTCGATCCGTGGATGGTGAATCCGTATTTCGCACACGTCGAAGGCGTCGACTGGCAGGGCCATGAAGGCGAGCAGGCGCTCGCCGACGCGATCGACGGCGTGCTGAAGAAGATCGCGCGCAAGTATCGCGAATACGGGATCAGCGAAAAACCGTACGTCGTCGTGAAGGCCGACGCGGGCACTGCCGGGCGCGGCGTGATGACCGTGCACGACGCGGCCGAGATCGGCCGCATGTCGAAGGCCGAGCGCGCGCAGATGGCCGAGTCGAAGGCCGGCCTCGCGGTGCGCGACGTGATCGTGCAGGAAGGCGTCTATACGTTCGAGCGCGTCGGCGACGAAGTCGCGGAGCCGGTCGTGTACATGATCGACCGCTACGTGGTCGGCGGTTTCTACCGCACGCACGGCGGCCGCGAGCGCGACCAGAACCTGAACGCGCCTGGCATGCACTACGTGCCGCTCGGCTTCGAGCACACCGCGCTGCCGGATGCCGGCGCGAAGCCGGGCGCCGCGCCGCCGAACCGTTTCTACATGTATGGTGTCGTCGCGCGGCTGTCGCTGATCGCGTCGTCGATCGAACTGGAAAAGACCGATCCCGAAGCCATCCAGGTGTAACGGCTTCGCTACGTACAGGACCCGCATGGACATTCTCTTTATCGCCGACCCGCTCGAGCGCTTCAAGATCTACAAGGATTCGACCTACGCGATGATGGCGGAGGCCGCGCGGCGCGGGCACACGATCTATACGTGCGAGCCGCATCAGCTTGCGTGGACGGGGTCGGGCGTCGAGGCGGACGTGCAGCGCGTGACGATCGTCGGCGACACGGCCGACCTGCATCGCCATCCGTGGTACGAGGCGGCCGCGCATCAATCGCGTCTTCTCACGTCGTTCGGCGCGGTGCTGATGCGCAAGGATCCGCCGTTCGACATGGAGTACGTGACGGCCACGTGGATGCTCGAGCTTGCCGAACGTGCGGGCGCGCATGTGTTCAACAAGCCGCAGTCGATCCGCGACCATTCGGAGAAGCTGGCGATCGGCGAGTTTCCGCAATTCGTCGCGCCGACGCTGGTCACGCGCGATGCCGCGCGATTGCGCGCGTTCCACGCCGAGCACGGCGACGTGATCGTGAAGCCGCTCGACGGCATGGGCGGGATGGGCGTGTTCCGCGTGAAGGCCGACGGGATGAACCTCGGCGCGATCATCGAGATGCTCGGCCACGACGGCACGCGCTCGCTGATGATCCAGAAGTTCATCCCCGAGATCACGGCGGGCGACAAACGCATTCTGCTGATCGCGGGCGAGGCGGTGCCGTATTCGCTCGCGCGCATTCCGCAGGGCAGCGAAGTGCGCGGCAATCTCGCCGCGGGCGGGCTCGGCGTCGCACAGCCGCTGACTGCCCGCGATCGCGAGATCGCGGAGACGCTCGGGCCCGTGCTCGCGTCGCGCGGGCTGCTGCTGGTCGGGCTCGACGCGATCGGCGACTGGCTGACCGAGGTGAACGTGACGAGCCCGACGTGCTTCCGCGAGATCATGGAGCAGACGGGCTTCGACGTCGCCGCAATGTTCATCGACGCGCTGGAACGTGCGGCCGCGTAGGCCGTCTTCCCGTGCAACCCCGGCGGCGGCCGCGCAGGTCCCCCGTCGCCGGAGCAGCTTGACTGGCCTGCTACAATGCCCGCTTGCCCGGTGCCGCGACCAGCGCGCCGAAGGCCCGGCGGTCGGGCCGAAACCGTTGCAAGGCTGAACATGAAACGATTCCCTCTTTCGCTATGCTCGTTGCCCCGCTGCGGGGCGTCGGCCCGCCAAGGGCGGCCGGGGGCAGTCTGACATGGCCGGGATTCTGATCATCGCGCACGCACCGCTCGCCACCGCGCTGCGGGACTGCATCGCGCACATCTACGGCGGCGTGCCCGCGCGCATCGGCTGCATCGACGTGCTGGCCGACAGCGATCCCACCCAGGTGATGGCGTTCGCGCACGCGGAGCTCGCGCGGCTCAGGGAAGAAAACGGCGTCGTCGTGCTGACCGACATGTACGGCGCGACGCCCGCGAACATCGCGGGCCAGCTCGCGAAGCTCGACAACGTGCGCGTGCTGGCCGGCGTGAACCTGCCGATGCTGGTGCGGGCCGTCTGCTACCGTACCGTGCCGCTGGACAAGCTCGTCGACAAGGCGCTGTCCGGCGGCGCGAAGGGCGTCCACGAAGTGGCGGCCGGTACACCGCCGCCGCCGACCGAAGTCGGCTGCGGCCAGTGCGCGCCGATTCCGCCCGAGCCGCAACCGCGCACCGAATCGCACTGACCGTCCCGTTTTTCGTTTTAGACCGACCCGCCGACGCACGTCGCCGGCGGCCGCGACCGACCCGACCGAGAATCATGCTTCAACAAGAAACCACCATCGTCAACAAATTGGGGCTCCATGCACGCGCATCGGCCAAGCTTACGCAACTGGCCGGCAACTTCCAGTCCGAAGTCTGGATGACGCGTAACGGACGCAAGATCAACGCGAAAAGCATCATGGGCGTGATGATGCTCGCGGCCGGCATTGGCAGCACCGTGTCGATCGAGACCGACGGTCCCGACGAACGCGAGGCGATGGATGCACTGCTCAAGCTGATCGCGGACAAGTTCGGCGAAGGTCAGTGATCCCCGCGCGGGATCGTTGTCGTTTCGAAGCAGAATGCCGCGTTTGCCGCGGCATTTTTTTTCGTCCGCGGCGTTGATGCGGATATTGCAATGCTGCGGTGCACGCAGTCAGCATGGAGGTACGGAATTTATAATTGCCAACCGGGGTCATAAGCGCATCGCAGCAGTGTGCCGCGGCTTTACATGTACAGAGGAGGTGCGCGTGTCCTTCACGCTGCATGGCATTCCCGTCTCACGTGGTATCGCAATCGGGCGAGCGTATCTGATCGCGCCGGCGGCGCTCGACGTCGCCCATTACCTGGTCGAGGCGAACCAGATCGACGCCGAGGTCGAGCGTTTCCGCACGGCGCTCGAAGTCGTGCATCGCGAACTCGACGCGTTGCGCGCCGACCTGACCGACGACACCCCGAGCGAAGTGGGCGCATTCATCGACGTCCACATGATGATCCTGAGCGACGCGATGCTCGTGCAGGAAACCATCGACCTGATCCGCACCCGTCGCTACAACGTCGAGTGGGCGCTGACCGAGCAGCTCGAATTGCTCACGCGCCACTTCGACGACATCGAGGACGAATACTTGCGCGAGCGCAAGGCCGACATCGAACAGGTGGTCGAGCGCGTGCTGAAGGCACTCGCCGGTGCGCCGTCCGCGTCGCAGGCGCTCGACCGCGCGGCCGCGAACGGTACGAACGAGATGATCGTCGTCGCGCACGACATCGCGCCGGCCGACATGATGCAGTTCAAGTCGCAGTCGTTCCAGGCGTTCGTCACCGATCTCGGCGGCCGCACGTCGCACACGGCGATCGTCGCGCGCAGCCTCGGCATTCCGGCCGCGGTCGGCGTCCAGCATGCGAGCTCGCTGATCCGGCAGGACGACCTGATTATCGTCGACGGCGACCAGGGGATCGTGATCGTCGATCCCGCGCCGATCGTCCTCGAGGAATATTCGTACCGCCAGTCCGAGAAGCTGCTCGAGCAACGCAAGCTGCAGCGCCTGAAGTTCTCGCCGACGCAAACGCTGTGCGGCACGAAGATCGACCTGTACGCGAACATCGAGCTGCCCGACGACGCGAAGGCCGCGGTCGAGGCTGGCGCGGTCGGCGTCGGGTTGTTCCGATCCGAGTTCCTGTTCATGCATCAGAAGGAGATGCCCGAGGAAGAGGAGCAGTTCGCCGCGTACAAGCGCGCGGTCGAGTGGATGAAGGGCATGCCGGTGACGATCCGCACGATCGACGTCGGCGCGGACAAGCCGCTCGAGGCGCTCGACGAAGGCTACGAGACGGCGCCGAACCCGGCGCTGGGCCTGCGTGCGATCCGCTGGAGCCTGTCCGAGCCGCAGATGTTCCTCACGCAGTTGCGCGCGATCCTGCGCGCGTCCGCGTTCGGGCAGGTGAAGATCCTGATCCCGATGCTCGCGCATGCGCAGGAGATCGACCAGACGCTCGACCTGATCCGCGAAGCGAAGCGCCAGCTCGACGACGCGGGGCTCGCGTACGATCCGAACGTGCGCATCGGCGCGATGATCGAGATTCCGGCCGCGGCGATCGCGCTGCCGCTGTTCCTGAAGCGGTTCGATTTTCTGTCGATCGGCACGAACGACCTGATCCAGTACACGCTCGCGATCGATCGCGCGGACAACGCGGTCGCGCACCTGTACGACCCGCTGCATCCGGCCGTGCTGCACCTGATCTCCTATACGCTGCGCGAAGCGAAGCGCGCGGGCGTGTCGGTGTCGGTGTGCGGGGAGATGGCGGGCGATCCGGCGCTCACGCGCCTGTTGCTCGGGATGGGACTCACCGAGTTCTCGATGCACCCGAGCCAGTTGCTCGTCGTGAAGCAGGAGATCCTGCGCGCGCACCTGAAGGCGCTCGAGAAGCCCACGGCCGACGTGCTGGCCGCATTCGAGCCGGAAGAAGTGCAGGCGGCGCTCAAGCGCCTGTCGGTCGCGGAACCGCGCGCGGACGCGGCCGCCTAGGCGGCACGCGCCGCGCCGAGGAACCGTCGCGATGGTTGCGAAACGTCACGCATGCGCCGCCCGGCGCATGCATCCCGCGCGCGTCAGTGCCGGCCCTGGCACACGGGGCAGTCGGCCTGGCGCGCGATCTTCATCGTCGTCCATTCCATCCGCAGCGAATCGAGCATCATCAGCCGCCCGTTGAGCGTCGTGCCGATATCGCCGATCACGCGCAGCGCCTCGGCGGCCTGCATCGCACCGATGATGCCGACCGTCGGCGCGAACACGCCCATCGTCGCGCACGCGACTTCCTCGAACGGCTGGTCTTCCGGAAACACGCACGCGTAACAGGGCGCGGCCGGGTCGCGGAAGTCGAACGTACTGATCTGGCCGTCGAAGCGCAGCGCGGCGCCCGACACGAGCGGCACGCCGTGCGCGACGCACGCGCGGTTGATCGCATGGCGCGTCGCGAAGTTGTCGGTGCAGTCGAGCACGACGGTGGCCCGCGGCACGTGTTCGTCGAGCCACGCATCGTCGACGCGCGCCGCGACCGCGTGCACGATCACGTCCGGGTTCAGCTGCGCGAGCGCGTCGCGCCCCGATTCGACCTTGCTGCGGCCGACCGATGCAGTCACGTGGAGGATCTGCCGCTGCAGGTTCGTGAGGTCGACCGTGTCGGCGTCGACGAGCGTGATCGTGCCGACCCCGGATGCCGCGAGATACATCGCGGCCGGCGAACCGAGACCGCCGGCGCCGACGACGATCGCATGCGCGTCGAGAAAGCGCTGCTGTGCCTCGATGCCGATTTCGTCGACGAGGATGTGGCGGGAGTAGCGGAGAAGTTGATCGTCGTTCATGGGACAGTCGTGAGCGGGGCGCAAGCGCCGGCGTATCGATTCATTCTAGGCGCACATGAAAAACGGGCCATCGCGGTCTTCCCGCGATGGCCCGTCGGATGCCGGCCGGCGCTTACTGCGGTGCCGGCGCGGGCTTCGGTGCGGCCGCCTTCGCCCCCGACGCCTTCGTGACGGACGAGGCCTTGCTGGCCGGGCTCTTCGCCGTGCTTTCGGCGAGCAGCGACTTCGATTCCTGCACCGGCTTGCCCTCCAGCTTGTTGAGCGCCTGCTGCATCATGAAGTCGTCGGTGCTGCCGAACTCGATCGGCTTGCGATCGCGGTCCTTCTGGCGCTGCTCCGGCGTCTTCTTGTCGTTCTGCTCCTCGAGGACGCGCAGCTGGTCCATCCGGCGCTGCTCGCGTTCTTCCTGTTCCTTCTTCTCGTTCGGATCCTGCGTGTTCGCGAGGTGGTTCGTGTAGTCGACCTCGCGCGTCACGAGCACGTCGTCCGGATCGCCGTCCGCGTACTGATCGACCGGCACGTCGGGCGTGATGCCCTTGTTCTGGATCGAACGGCCGCTCGGCGTGTAGTAGTAGGCCGTCGTCAGGCGCAGCGCGGTGTCGGCCGTCATCGGACGGACCGTCTGCACCGAGCCCTTGCCGAACGTCGTCTTGCCCATGATCTGCGCGCGCTTCGAATCCTGCAGCGCGCCGGCGACGATTTCCGACGCGGACGCCGAATACGCGTTTGTCAGCACGACCATCGGCACGGTCTTGAAGACCGGCGGCAGGCTCTTCAGCGGATCGCCGTCGAAGGACGGCAGGCGATAGTTGTCGTAGGTATCGCGGTAGACCTGCTTCGAATCCGGAATCTGGCCGTTGGTCGACACGACGACGGAGTCGGGCGGCAGGAACGCGCCGGCGACGCCGACCGCGCTTTGCAGCAGGCCGCCGCCGTTGTTGCGCAGGTCGAGGATCAGGCCCTTCAGATTCGGCTGCTGGCGTGCGATGTCCTGCAGCTTCGCGGCGAGATCGGGCGTCGTGCGCTCCTGGAAGCTCGTGATCCGGATGTATGCGTAGCCCGGGTCGAGCAGCTTCATCTTCACGCTCTGGACCCGGATGATCGCGCGCGTGACCGTGATCGGGAACGTGCGGTCGTCGCTCTTGCGGAAGATCGTCAGCGTGACCTTGGTGCCCGGCTCGCCGCGCATCTGCTTGACGGCCTTGTCGAGCGTCATGCCGCGCACCGGCTTGTCGTTGATGCGGGTGATCAGGTCGCCCGGACGGATGCCGGCGCGGAACGCGGGGGTATCTTCGATCGGGGAGATCACCTTGACGAGGCCGTCTTCCTGCGAGATCTCGATGCCGAGACCCGCGAAGCGACCCTTGGTCTGCTCCTGCAGTTCGTCATAGTCGGTCTTGTCGAGGAACGATGAATGCGGGTCGAGGCTCGACACCATGCCCTTGATCGCCGCCGTCAGCAGCTTCTTGTCGTCGACCGGTTCGACGTACTCGCGCTTGATCTGGCCGAACACTTCCGCGAACAGGCGGAGCTGGTCGAGGGGAAGCGGCGCCGTGGCGGTCTGCTCGGCCGACGCCGAAACCTGCAGCGTGGCGAATACGCCCGTGGCGAGGCCCGCGGCAATCAGGCCGATGTTCTTCAATTTCATTCGCATAGAGAGTCTGGTGCGGTCGGGAAGCGCGTGGCGGTAGCGGGGATGTAGCGGACAAGTATAACTGTTCGTCCGATTGCTCAGTGCAACGGTGCGAAATGGCCCCGGAGCCCTGGTTCCCGGCGGGGGCCGCCCCACGCGCAGCGGATTCGAAAGCGAATTCGACAGCACTGGGGCCGCGAAGGTTCGCGCCGCACGCCGGGGTGGGCCGGGCAGGCCGCGCGCGCGGCGGCATGCCCGGCATCGCGGGTATCAGCCCGCCTTGCCCTGCTTCGCGACGGCGGCCTGAGCCTTCGCGATCGCGTCCTGGTCGCCCAGGTAGTAATGCTGGATCGGCTTCAGGTTCTCGTCGAGTTCATACACGAGCGGCACGCCGTTCGGGATGTTCAGGCCGACGATGTCGCTGTCAGAGATGCCGTCGAGGTACTTGATCAGCGCGCGCAGCGAGTTGCCGTGCGCGGCGATCAGCACCTGCTTGCCCGCACGGACGGCCGGTGCGATCGATTCGTTCCACAGCGGCAGCACGCGCGCGACCGTGTCCTTCAGGCACTCGGTGAGCGGCAGCTGCTCGCGCGGCACCTTCGCGTAGCGCGGGTCGTTGAACGGCGCGCGTTCGTCGGTCGGCTCGAGCGCCGGCGGCGGCGTGTCGTAGCTGCGGCGCCACACGAGCACCTGGTCGTCGCCGAACTTGGCGGCCGTTTCCGCCTTGTTCAGGCCCGACAGCGCGCCGTAGTGGCGCTCGTTCAGGCGCCACGAGTGAACGACCGGCAGATACATCAGGTCCATCTTGTCCTGCACGTGCCACAGCGTGCGGATCGCGCGCTTGAGCACCGACGTGTACGCGATGTCGAACGTGTAGCCGGCTTCCTTGAGCAATTCGCCGGCCTGGTAGGCTTCGTTGCGACCCTGCTCGGTCAGGTCGACGTCGACCCAGCCGGTGAAGCGGTTTTCCTTGTTCCACGTCGATTCGCCGTGGCGGATGAGAACGAGTTTGTACATGGATCTTGCGGTCGGTAGTGAAGGAAGCGGGGCGCGTCGCGCGGTACCCGATCCGGGTCCGCCATCGCGCAAGACGGTTATTTTATAATGGCGGGATTGTCCTTTTCCGATTTCTCTTTTTCCGGCGGCATTCCGTGACGTTCTTTACCAATTACACGAACCTGGCCCTTATCGCGATCCTGGTGGTTTCCGGCGGCCTGCTCGCGTGGCCGGCCCTGCGCCGCGGCCGCGGCGGCCTGTCGGCCGCGGAGGCGACGCAGCTCATCAATCGCCGCAACGCGGTCGTGATCGACCTGCGTACCGCGTCCGACTTCGCCGCCGGCCATCTGCCGTCGGCGCGCCAGGTCGCCGCCGGCGAGATCGGCGCGAAGATCGCGCAGGTCGCGAAAAACAAGAGCACCCCCGTGCTGCTCGTCTGCCAGAACGGCCAGCAGTCGCAGAAGGCGGCGCGCGAGGTCGAGGCGGCGGGCTATGCCGAGGTCCACGTGCTCGAGGGCGGCGTCGCCGCGTGGCAGCAGGCCGGGATGCCGGTCGTCAAACAAGGAGTGGCGAAGTGAGCAAGGTTTTGATGTACAGCACGCAGGTGTGTCCGTATTGCATTCAGGCCGAGCGCCTGCTGAAGCTGCGCGGCGTCGAGCAGATCGAAAAGGTCCTGATCGACCGCGACCCGGCCCGCCGTGAGGAAATGATGACGCGCACGGGCCGTCGCACGGTGCCGCAGATCTACATCGGCGACACGCATGTCGGCGGTTACGACGATCTGTCGAAGCTCGATCGCGAAGGCGGCCTCTTGCCGCTTCTGCAAGCGGCCTGATTAGGGCAGAATGGCCGCCGGTCGCGCCGCGGCTCGAGCGCGCAGGATTCAACCGAGGCGACCGGCGTGAAGCCGGGCCGCCCCGTCACCACTTTTAGGGAAACACCATGTCCGACGTCGAAAACCAACCGTTCTTCAACATCCAGCGCGTCTACCTGAAGGATATGTCGCTCGAGCAGCCGAATTCGCCGGCGATCTTCCTCGAGCAGGACATGCCGTCGGTTGAAGTCGAAGTCGACGTCAAGGCCGACCGCCTCGCGGAAAGCGTGTTCGAGGTCGTCGTGTCGGGTACCGTCACCGCGAAGGTGAAGGACAAGGTCGCGTTCCTGATCGAAGCGAAGCAGGCCGGCATTTTCGACATTCGCAACATTCCGGACGAACAGCTCGACCCGCTCGTCGGCATCGCGTGCCCGACGATCCTGTTCCCGTACCTGCGCTCGAACATCGCCGACGCGATCACGCGTGCGGGCTTCCCGCCGATCCACCTGGCGGAAATCAACTTCCAGGCGCTGTACGAGCAGCGTCTCGCTCAGCTTCAGCAGCAGCAGGCCGGTGCGGCAGGCGCGCCGAACGGCACGACGCTGAACTGACGTTTCACTCCGGACCGGTGCTGGGTATGAAAGTAGCCGTTCTCGGCGCCGGTGCCTGGGGCACCGCGCTCGCGGGCCATCTGGCCGCGCGGCACGATACGCTTCTCTGGGCGCGCGACGCTGCGCTGATCGCCGGGCTGCAGGCCCGGCACGAAAATTCCCGCTATCTGGACGGCATCGCGCTGCCCGATGCGCTGCGCTACGACGCCGATCTCGGCGCCGCGCTTGCGCACGGCGCCGCGGACGACGCGCTGTGCGTGATCGCCGCGCCCGTGGCCGGGCTGCGCTCGCTGTTCGGCGCGATGCGCGACGCAGGCTGCGTGCCTGCGCACATCGTGTGGGTCTGCAAGGGCTTCGAGGCCGACACGCACCTGCTGCCGCATCAGGTGATCGCGGCCGAGCTGCCGGAGCAGCACAGCAACGGCGTGCTGTCGGGGCCGAGTTTTGCCCGCGAGGTCGGGCTCGCGCTGCCCGTCGCGTTGACGGTCGCAAGCACCTCCGCCGAATGCCGCGAGCGCACGCTCGCCGCGTTCCATCACGGCGCGATGCGGATCTATACGGGTGACGACGTGGTCGGCGTCGAGGTTGGCGGCGCGGTGAAGAACGTGCTGGCGATCGCGACCGGCATCTCCGACGGCCTCGGGCTCGGGCTGAATGCGCGCGCCGCGCTGGTCACGCGCGGCCTCGCCGAAATGTCGCGGCTCGGCGTCGCGCTCGGCGGCCGTGCGGAAACCTTCACGGGCCTCACGGGCCTCGGCGACCTGATCCTCACCGCGACGGGCGACCTGTCGCGCAATCGCACGGTCGGCCTGCAACTGGCGGCTGGCCGCTCGCTGAACGACATCCTCGGCGCGCTCGGCCATGTGGCCGAAGGCGTGCGCTGCGCGCAGGCCGTGCTCGCGCTCGCGCGCGCGCAACCGATCGAAATGCCGATCACCGAAGCCGTGTGCGGCGTGCTGTTCGACGGCGTCGCACCGCGCGATGCGGTCAGCGGCCTGCTGCGGCGCGACGCGCGCGCCGAATAGCACGGACGAATCTCACCGATTATTGCGGCCGGGCGCGCTCGCGCAAAGCGGGCAGCGCCAAAGCGCACTACGCTTGAATAGTCTCCGGCGTTTCGGGAGGGTGTCATGCTGCAGATCGGTTCCACCACGTTCGACGCGCAACTCGTCGACATCACGACGCTCGACGTCGACGCGATCGTCAACGCCGCGAACGGTTCGCTGCTCGGCGGTGGCGGGGTCGACGGCGCGATCCATCGCGCGGCCGGCCCGGGCCTCCTGACCGAGTGCCGCACGCTCGGCGGCTGTGAGACCGGCGACGCGAAGCTCACGCGCGGCCACGGGTTGCCGGCGAAGTATGTGATTCATGCAGTCGGCCCGGTGTGGCACGGCGGCGGGCGCGGCGAGCCCGAGCTCCTCGCGGCATGCTACCGGCGCGCGATAGAGCTGGCCGAGGAAGTGGCGGCGACGTCGATCGCATTCCCGGCGATCAGCTGCGGCGTGTACCGCTATCCGGCCGAGGAGGCCGTCGACATCGCCGTCGGCACGGTCGCCGAAATGCTGCCGCAGGCGCCGAACCTCGCACGCGTGATATTCGCGTGTTTTTCATCCGACATCTACGACCTGTATCGCGCGCGGCTCGCGCGCAGCTAGCGCTGCCCGGCCGCGCGGCGCGGTGCGGGCCGCGCCGGGCGCGCGTCAGGCGCCGCCTTCGAAACCGGCCTGGCGCCACGCCTCGAACACGACCACGGCCACCGTGTTCGACAGGTTCAGGCTGCGGTTGCCTGGCCGCATTGGCAGGCGTACGCGCTGTTCGTTCGGGAAGCGTTCGAGCAATTCGGCCGGCAGGCCGCGCGTCTCGGAGCCGAACACGAACCAGTCGCCCGGCACGAACGCATGGTCGTGGAAGCGGCCCGAGCCGCGGGTCGTGAACGCGAACATTCGCGCGGTATCGGGCGCTTCGGCGGCGATGAACGCGTCCCAGTCGCGGTGCACACGCATTTCCGCGTACTCGTGATAGTCGAGGCCCGCGCGACGCATCTTCGCGTCGTCGAGCGGAAAGCCGAGCGGCTCGATCAGATGCAGACGCGCGCCGGTATTGGCGCACAAGCGGATCACGTTGCCGGTGTTCGGCGGAATTTCGGGGGCGACGAGGACGACGTTGAACATGGTTGGGTCTGGCTGGGCCGGCCGGGGCGGAGCAGCGTGCATTCCGTCCCGGCCGGCCGGTTCGTGACGACCGTCGCCGCGTGCGGGCGGCCGGCCTCTCTAACTAATTAATCCCTGGCGGTGCGCAGCGCAACCAGATTCGTCACGCGCGCGGCACCCGCCGCCTTCAATGCATTCGCGGCTGCCGCGAGCGTCGCACCGGACGTCATCACGTCGTCGACGAGCGCCACGTGGCGGCCGCTGAGGTCGCCCGCCGCTGCGAACGCTGCCTGCACGTTGTCGCGCCGCGCACGCCGGTCGAGCCGCGACTGCGGCGCGGTCTCGGTCACGCGTGCAAGCAGCGCCGCGTCGGCGCGCACGCCGAGCCGGCGCGCGAGCGGCCGCGCGATCGCCCACGCCTGGTTGTAGCCGCGCGCGACGAGCCGTCCGCGCGACAGCGGCACCGGTGCGATCACGTCGAAGCCGCCGGCGGCGCGCATCGCGTCCGTGTCGTCGACCCGCTCCGCGAGCCGGGCCGCGAATTCCGCACCCAGCGCGAGCCGTGAATGAAACTTCAGGCTGCGCGCGAGCCCGTTGAGCGGCGCGCGGTAATCGGCGAGCGCGAGCGTCGCATCGAACGGCGGCGGCGTCGTGCGGCATGCGTCGCACCGGTACGCGGATGCGAAACCGGCGCTACCGTGCCGGCCGCGCGCTCCGCGCGTCTGCACGACGCCCAGCGGCACCGCGCAGACGGCGCAGCGCAGCCGCGCTTCGTTCCAGTACGCTGCGTCGCAGGCGCTGCAAATCACCGTGTGTGACAAATTGCCGCACAGTGCGCACCGATTCGGTAACGCGAGCGCGACGACGCGCACGGCTAGCGCACCAATCTGCGACAAAACGACGCGCATTGGGCGCGGGGCGAAACGGCGATCCATCGCGAACACTCCTGGCGGCCCGCGTCTCGCTGAAGGCAACGAGGCGAGCGAGTATACTTCGGGCTCTTCGCCAGTGTGCCCGACATGTCCCCAGCTTCGACTTCAACCGGCCGTCCGGCCAATGACGCCCGGCGTTTGCGGCGGATCTTCGATCGCCGCGCCGCCGTGTTCGACGCGGTCGCGTTCCTGCCGCGCGAGATCGCGCAGCGGATGAACGAGCGCCTCGAATACATCAAGGTGAGCCCCGCGGCGGTGCTCGACGCGGGCTGCGGTCCGGGCGACGACCTGCCGGCGCTGCGCGCGCGCTTTCCCGAAGCGCCGGTGTTCGGTGTCGACCTGTCCGGCGCGATGCTCGCGCGGGCGGGCCACCGCGAGGTCGAGCAGACGAGCTGGCGCCGCTGGCTGCCCGCGTCGCTCGGCCGGGCGCTGGGCCAGCGCGGCCCGCGCGTCGCGCAGGCCGACTTTTCGATGCTGCCGTTCGCGGCCGGCGCGTTCGACCTGATCTGGTCGAATCTCGCGCTGCACTGGCATTCGCGTCCCGATACGGTATTTCCTGAATGGCAGCGCGTGCTGCGTGTGAACGGCCTGCTGATGTTCAGCACGCTCGGCCCCGACACGCTGCGCGAACTGCGTGCGGCCTGCGCGGACGCCGAAGCGGCGCTCGGCATCGCGCCGCCCTCCGCGCGCGTCGTCGATTTCGTCGACATGCACGACCTCGGCGACATGCTCGTCGAAAGCGGCTTCGAGATTCCGGTGATGGACCAGGAAGTGCTGACCGTGACGTACAAGACGCCCGATTCCCTGCTGGCCGACGTGCGCCGCTGGGGCGCCTATCCGTTCGACCGCGCGGTGCCGCAGCGGGCGGCGCGGCGCTTTCGCGCGGCGCTCGGCGATGCGCTGGAAGCGCGCCGGCGCGCGGACGGCACGATTGCCCTGACGTTCGAAGTGATCTACGGCCACGCGTGGAAGGCCGTGCCGCGCACGACCGCCGAGGGGCACGGGATCGTGCGCATCGAAGATATCGGAAAGGGGCGTCCGAAGAATCGGTAAAGCGGTAAAGAGGGGTTTTGTTATGTCTGAAATTAGCGGCGCAAAGCGGGGTCGAATTGACGTGAAAAACGGCCGGGAAGCTTGTGGCGCTTGGCTCGCGGGCCGATAGCCGCTTGCTTGTGGATGCCATTGAACCCGCCTATAATGCGTCAGCTTGTCGTCCCGGGGTCCCCGCAATACGGGCCGACGAGTCCGATGCAGGCATGCATCGCATGCCATTCGCGTGAGGCGGCGATGGAAGCAGCGAGGGTTTTGGCGGAGACGACGAACGGTGAGCCGGTCCTCGAAGACTGGCTCATGAAACGTAACTGTTCGGTGTCGCCGCGCCAGTTCGTGCTGTTTTACGCGTCGCTCGCGGGCTTCTCGCTGGTGATCGCGGCATTGCTGATGTGGCGGGGGGCCTGGCTCGTCATGCCCTTCACTGGAATCGAATTGCTGGCGGTAGGCGTCGCGTTTGCGGTCTACGCCCGTCATGCGGTCGATTACGAGCGCATCAGGCTGTTTCCGCACCGGCTCGTGATCGAGCGGATGGATGCGGAGCGGTTCACGCAGATCGAATTCAACCCGCGCTGGGTGCGGGTCGAGCCGGGGGCGACGCCACGCGATCCGATTCGACTGGTATCGCGCGGGCAGACCGTCGTAATCGGGCAGCATCTCGCGCAGTACAAGCGTGCGCAGTTCGCCGACGAACTGCGCGTGTCGCTCAGGCGCTGCGGCTGACGAGGCGCGGGCATCGGCCGGAACGGGCCGGCGGCTTGCGACGGGGGAGGGGTTTGAATGGAAATTTTGGGTAAGGATGCTATGAAAACAATCAAGCGAGCCCTCACGGGCGTGCTGGCATGCAGCGGATTGCTCTTTGCCGGCGCTGCTCTGGCGGTCGGTGATAGCCCGGGCGGCCCCCGCGTCAATGAAATCAACTTTCAGCCGCCTGTCACGAAGATCGCCGAGGAGCTCTACGATCTCCACACGATGATGCTGATCCTGTGTACGGTGATCTTCGTCGGCGTGTTCGGCGTGATGTTCTATTCGATCTTCGCGCACCGCAAGTCCAAAGGCCACAAGGCCGCCAATTTCCATGAAAGCACGACCGTCGAAATCATCTGGACGATCGTGCCGTTCATCATCGTCGTGCTGATGGCGCTGCCGGCCACGAAGGCCGTCGTCGCGATGAAGGACACGACCAACGCCGATCTCACGATCAAGGTCACCGGCTACCAGTGGAAGTGGGGCTACGACTACGTGAAGGGCCCGGGCGAGGGCATCAGCTTCCTGTCGACGCTCAGCACCCCGCGTGACGAAGTGATGGGCAAGACGCCGATCACCGAGACGTACCTGCAGGAAGTCGACAACCCGCTCGTCGTGCCGGTCAACAAGAAGATCCGCATCATCACGACCGCGAACGACGTCGTTCACTCGTGGTACGTGCCTGCGTTCGGCGTGAAGCAGGATGCGATCCCCGGCTTCGTGCGCGACACGTGGTTCAAGGCCGACAAGGTCGGCACGTTCCGTGGCTTCTGTACCGAACTGTGCGGCAAGGAACACGCGTTCATGCCGGTCGTGGTCGTCGTGCTGTCGGACGACGACTACGCGAAGTGGGTCACCGCGCAGAAGGCCAAGCTGGCCAGCGCCTCGGTCGATCCGAACAAGGTTTACACGATGGCCGAACTCGTCGCGCACGGCGAGGAAGTCTACAAGGCGAACTGCGCGGCCTGCCACCAGGTGAGCGGCAAGGGCCTCGGCGCCTTCCCGGCGATGGACGGCAGCCCGATCGTGAACGGCCCGATCGCAGGTCACGTCGAGCGCGTGCTGCACGGCAAGGGTGCAATGCCGTCGTGGGCATCGCTGTCGGACCTCGACATCGCATCGGTCATCACGTACGAGCGCAATTCGTGGGGCAACCACAAGAACGACCTGCTGCAGCCGAAGCAAGTGGCTGACGCGCGCAACGGCAAGATGCCGGAAGACGCGGCAGGTGCGGCGGCCCCGGCCGAAGCGGCCTCGGCACCGGCGCAAGCCGCGTCGGGCGCGGAGGCAGCGTCGGCATCGGCTGCGCTGTCGACGATCTACTTCGAGACGGGCAAGAGCGTGCTGCCGGCCGACGCGAAAGCGGCCATCGCAGCAGCGGCCGACTATGCGAAGGCACATCCGGACGCGAAGCTCGCGCTGTCGGGTTTCACCGACAAGACGGGCTCGGCCGACGCGAATGCCGAACTCGCCAAGCATCGTGCACAGGCCGTGCGCGACGCGCTGAAGGCAGCAGGCGTGGCGGAAGACCACATTATTCTCAAAAAGCCGGAAACGATCACGGGCGGGGCTGACGCCAAGGAAGCCCGGCGTGTCGAGATCGGGCCGGCGGCTTGACGTGTCGCTGAGTTAGTCGACGTATTCGCATTAGGAGATTCTCATGTCTAGCATCGGGCACGACGTAGCCGCGGACCACGCGCACGACGACCACGCGCACGAAGCCCCGCACGGCTGGCGGCGCTGGCTGTTCGCCACCAACCACAAGGACATCGGTACGCTGTACCTGCTGTTCTCGTTCATCATGTTCCTGTCGGGCGGCGTGATGGCGCTCGCCATCCGTGCCGAACTGTTCGAGCCGGGCCTGCAGATCATGCGTCCGGAGTTCTTCAACGAACTCACGACGATGCACGGCCTGATCATGGTGTTCGGCGCGATCATGCCGGCGTTCGTCGGCTTCGCGAACTGGATGATTCCGCTGCAGATCGGCGCGTCCGACATGGCGTTCGCGCGGATGAACAACTTCAGCTTCTGGCTGCTGCCGGTCGCAGCCGTGCTGCTGGTCGGTTCGTTCTTCGCGCCGGGCGGCGCGACGGCCGCCGGCTGGACGCTGTACGCGCCGCTGTCGACGCAGATGGGCCCGGGCATGGACTTCGCGATCTTCGCGGTCCACATCATGGGTGCTTCGTCGATCATGGGCGGGATCAACATCGTCGTGACGATCCTGAACATGCGCGCACCGGGCATGACGCTGATGAAGATGCCGATGTTCGCATGGACCTGGCTGATCACCGCGTACCTGCTGATCGCCGTGATGCCGGTTCTGGCAGGCGCGATCACGATGGTGCTGTTCGACCGCCACTTCGGCACGTCGTTCTTCAACGCGGCAGGCGGCGGCGACCCGGTGATGTACCAGCACATCTTCTGGTTCTTCGGCCACCCCGAGGTGTACATCATGATTCTGCCGGCGTTCGGGATCGTGTCGCAGGTGATCCCGGCGTTCGCACGCAAGACGCTGTTCGGCTATAGCTCGATGGTGTACGCGACGGCTTCGATCGCGATCCTGTCGTTCATGGTCTGGGCGCACCACATGTTCGCCACGGGCATGCCGGTTACCGGCCAGCTGTTCTTCATGTACGCGACGATGCTGATCGCCGTGCCGACGGGTGTGAAGGTGTTCAACTGGCTCGCGACGATGTGGCGCGGCTCGATGACGTTCGAAACCCCGATGCTGTTCGCGATCGGCTTCCTGTTCGTGTTCACGTTCGGCGGCCTGACGGGCCTGATGCTGGCGATGGCGCCGCTCGACATCCAGTACCACGGCACCTACTTCGTGGTGGCGCACTTCCACTACGTGCTGGTGGCCGGTTCGCTGTTCGCGCTGTTCTCGGGTTGGTACTACTGGGCGCCGAAGTGGACGGGCTGGATGTACAACGAGACGCGCGGCAAGATCCACTTCTGGGCGTCGATGATCTTCTTCAACCTGACGTTCTTCCCGATGCACTTCGTCGGTCTCGCGGGCATGCCGCGCCGCTATGCGGACTACCCGGCGCAGTTCACGGACTTCAACCAGGTCGCGACGATCGGTGCATTTGGCTTCGGCCTCGCGCAGGTGTACTTCCTGTTCGCGGTCGCGCTGCCGGCCTACCGTGGCGGCGGCGAGCTGGAAAAGGCGTCGGACAAGCCGTGGGATGGCGCGACGGGCCTCGAGTGGACGGTGCCGAGCCCGGCTCCCTTCCACACGTTCGAGCAACCGCCGCACGTCGAATAAGTTTCAACCGGCGTTCCGTCGCTGCCTGCCGTGCAGGCAGGCGCGGCGGGCGCCGAATCGAAGTTTCAGCGAAGTTTCAGATGAACCGGAATCCACAAGAAAGACGAACGCCCGAGCAGATTCGCGCGGGCAACAAGCGGCTCGGCCTCATCCTGCTCGTCATCGCCGCCGTTTTTTTTGTGGGTGTCGTGATCAAGCAGTGGTGGCTGTCCACTCACTGATGCAGCAACTGACGCAGTAGCGAGGAAGTAGTCGTATGTCGAAGCCGGAAGAGGGCGCCGTCGATCGCGCGTTCAATCGTTCGATGCTGATGAAGCTCTTCGTCGTGGCCGGACTGATGTTCGGCTTCGGCTTCGCGCTGATTCCGATGTATCGCGCGATTTGCCAGATCACCGGTATCAACAACCTGGTGCAGCGCGATGTCAGCGAACGCGAGGCGAAGAACTCGCAGGTCGACTACAGCCGCACGGTGTCGGTCGAGTTCGATGCGAATGCGCGCGGCCCGCTCGGGTTCAAGCCGGAGCACAACAGCCTCGACGTGCATCCGGGCGAACTGACGACGATCGTGTACGACGTGACCAACGGGCAGGGCCGGCCGATGGTGGCGCAGGCGATTCCGAGCTACGCGCCGAAGCAGGCAACGGAATTCTTCAAGAAGATCGAATGTTTTTGCTTCACGCAACAGACGCTGGCCGCGAACGAGTCGCGCAAGATGCCGGTGGTGTTCGTGATCGATCCGAAGCTGCCGAAGGACGTGAAGACGATCACGCTGTCGTACACGTTCTTCGAGCTGAACACGCCAGCCACGCCGGCGCCGGCAACGCGCAAGACGGCGGCGCAGGGCGCGGCGAAGCCGGACGCATGACGACGGAGACGGGGCGGTGACAGAGACCAAGCGGAGCGGGTCGTTCGGCCAGGCGGTGAAAGCGGTGTTGTGGTCGTTCTTCGGGGTGCGCAAGCGGCGCGACCTGGAGGCCGATGCGACGCAGCTCAATCCGCTGCATGTGCTGATCGTCGCGTTGATCGCGGCCGGTGTGTTCATCGGCGTGCTGATCCTGATCGTGCGCGCGGTCGTGGGTTGAGGCCCGCGGCCACGAAAGAATGCAGTGCGTGGCGCCCGGGCGCCGCGTGCGGGAAAGAGCGGCGGCGGCACGCGCCGTGCAAGAAATAAATCCGGAGCGGTTTCCGGTACACAAATTGGACTGAAGTGGAGAATCAAGCATGAGCGGTCAAAACCAGACCCCGTACTATTTCGTGCCGCATCCGTCGCAGCATCCGATCAGCGCGGCCATCGGCCTGCTGGTCATGCTCGCGTCGGTGGCGCTGTGGATCAACGGTCACGACTGGGCTCCGTACACGGCGCTGCTTGGCCTGCTGTGGTTGCTCTTCACGCTGTATCACTGGTTCGGCGACGCGATCGCCGAGTCGGAAGGCGGTCATTACGGCAAGAACGTCGACAAATCGTACCGCTGGAGCATGAGCTGGTTCATCTTCTCCGAAGTCATGTTCTTCGGCGCATTCTTCGGCGCGCTGTTCTATGCGCGTGAAATCGCGCTGCACCAGCTCGGCAGCCTCGACTACAAGCTGATCTGGCCGGACTTCTCCGCCGTGTGGCCGAACGAAGGCCCCGCCGCGCTTGCCGGTCACTTCAAGACGATGGGCCCGTGGCCGGTCCCGACGCTGAACACTGCGTTCCTGCTGGCGTCGGGTGCGACGCTGACGGTATCGCACCACGCGCTGCGCGACGATCACCGCAACAAGGCGATCGCCTGGCTGGCCGCGACGCTCGTGCTCGGTGTCTGCTTCCTGTTCATGCAGGGCTTCGAGTACTACCACGCGTACAACGAACTGAACCTGACGCTGAACTCGGGCGTGTACGGCTCGACGTTCTTCCTGCTGACGGGCTTCCACGGCTTCCACGTGTTCCTCGGCGGCACGATGCTCGCGGTGGTGCTGGTGCGGATGATCCGCGGCCACTTCAAGCCCGATCACCACTTCGCATTCGAAGGCGCCGCGTGGTACTGGCACTTCGTCGACGTCGTCTGGCTCGGCCTGTACGTCGTCGTCTACTGGCTGTAAATGCAGGAACGGCCCGCGCAGCGATGCGCGGGCCGTTTTCATTGGCGGGGACGGGGCAGCGGCTGGTTGCCTGCGCTCAACGCCAACCCGGCGCCGCCGCGACTTCGTCAGGCGGCGCTTTTACTTGGTGGCGCCGTTGTGCGGCGAAATGTCACAGCGGTCAGAGCGGCCGAGGCGGTCACGGTGACCGCCGGCACGCATGCATCAACGCCCGATCGGCAGGCCGGTCGAATGGATCCAGCCCATCCAGTTCGCGAGCAGGATGAACAGGAACAGCGAGATCGACAGCCCGACGCGGGTGGCAAGCGACCACACCATGCGTTTCGTATGGCCGCGGTCTTGCATCATGAAGTAGAGCGCCGAGCCCATGCTGGCGACGATGAGGACGAAGGCGATGGGAACGAGGATGTGCATGACACGAACCGGACGACGGCAATTCGAAAGGAAGAGGATAATTATCGCACTTCGCTTTCGCGCATGCGTGTCGCGGGTGGCCCGATGAAGATCCGCTGGCTGCCTGCGCTGCTGATACTCGCCGTCGTCGCGGTTACGATTCGCCTCGGATTCTGGCAGCGCGACCGTGCGCACCAGAAGGAGGCGCTGCAGGCGAGCATCGTGCGCTACGAGCACGCGGTGCCCGTCGACGTCGGTGCGCAGCCGATTCCGCTCGCGTCGATCGAGTTCCACCGCGTGCGGGCCAGGGGGCGCTTCCTGCCGGAGCAAGCGGTGTTCCTCGACAATCGGCCGTATAACGATCAGCCGGGTTTTTACGTCGTGATGCCGTTTAAACTCTCGGGCGGCGGCGTCGTGCTGGTGAACCGCGGCTGGCTGCCGCGCAACATCGCCGATCGCACGGCGATCGAGCCGTTTTCGACGCCGGACGGCGACATCGAGATCGAAGGCATCGCGCGCGCCGATGCGTCGCGCGCGTTCGAGCTTGGCGAAGGCGGCTCGGCCGCGCACCAGAAGATCCGGCAGAACCTGGACGTCGCCGCGTATGCGAAGGAAACGGGGTTGCCGCTGCAGCCGTTCGTGATCCAGCAGACGAGCGACGACGGCGACAAGCTCGTGCGCGACTGGCCGGCGGCGACGACCGGCGTCGAGCGCAATTACGGTTACATGTTTCAGTGGTGGGCCATGGCGGCGGCCGCGCTCGGTTTCGGCCTGTACGCCGCGCGGCGTGCGGCGAAGAAGTCGGCCGGCGCGTGAGCGCCATGCCAGGACGCGGCGCAAGCGCCGCGGGTTCGTTTCGAGAGGTCTGATTTGTCCATGCAATCTTCCCGTCGGGGTCCGGCCGCAGCGCCGATCTCGCCCGCGGCCCGCAAGCGCGGCCGCTGGATGCTCGTGCTGCTGGGTCTCGTGTGCGCAGCACCGATCATCGCGTCGTACTTCACCTATTACGTGATCAAGCCGAAGGGCGGCTCGACCAACTACGGCACGCTGATCGAGCCGCAGCGGCCGATCCCGGCCGACCTGCAGGTGACCGACGAAACCGGCAAGACGGTGCCGCTGTCGTCGCTGCGCGGCGTGTGGCTGTTCGTGATGACCGACCGCAGCGCGTGCGATGACGCCTGCGCGCAAAAGCTCTACTTCATGCGCCAGGTCCGCGTCACGCAGGCGGGCGAGCGACACCGGATCACGATGGTATGGCTGCGCAGCGATGCGGGCGCGGTACCGCCGAAGGTGCTGGAGGCCTATCCGGACACGCGCCGGCTGATCGCCGATCCGGCCGCGGTCGCCGCGTGGCTGCCGGCGGAAGCCGGCACCAGGGACAGCGACCACATCTACATGGTCGACCCGAACGGCAACCTGATGATGCGTTTCCCGAAGGACCCGAACCCCAGCAAGATCAAGGCGGACGTCACGAAGCTGCTGAAGTGGTCGAGCATCGGTTAAGGCGAGACGACGAGGCAACCATTCAATGTCGTATCTACTGCAACTCGGCCTGATCGGCCTCTGCATCGCGCTGCTGCCGCTGTCGTACGTGTGGGTCAAGGCCGACGACGACAAGTTCCGCAAGCTGGTGTGGATCACCACGTTCCTGACCCTCGACCTCGTGATGTTCGGCGGCTTCACGCGGCTGACCGATTCGGGCCTCGGCTGCCCGGACTGGCCCGGCTGCTACGGCACGTCGTCGCCGTTCATCGCGCACGCCGCGATCACGGCCGCGCACCAGGCGATGCCGACCGGCCCCGTCAGCATGACGAAGGCGTGGATCGAGATGATCCACCGTTATTTCGCGATGGCGATCGGCGTGCTGATCATCGCGCAGGTCGTGATTGCGTGGTCCGCGCGGTTGCGCCGCCGCCCGCTGCACGTGTCGCCGTGGTGGCCGACGAGCCTCTTGCTGCTGATCGTCGTGCAGGGCGTGTTCGGCGCGTGGACGGTCACGATGAAGCTGCAGCCGGTGATCGTCACGACGCACCTGCTGCTCGGCCTTACGCTGCTCGGCACGCTCGGCTGGCTCGCGGCGCGGCAGACGCCGCTGCCGTCGCATGACCCGGAGGCTGGCCGCTACCGCGCGGCCGCGCTCGCGGCGCTGGTGCTGCTGGTCGTGCAGATCGCGCTCGGCGGCTGGGTGAGCACCAACTACGCGGTGCTCGCGTGTACCGACTTCCCCACCTGCAACGGTCAGTGGATTCCGCCGATGAATTTCGAGCAGGGCTTCCATCTGTGGCGCGCGCTCGGCATGACGAAGGATGGCGACGCGATCACGCAGGACGCGCTGGTCGCGATCCACTGGACGCACCGCACGTTCGCGTTCGTCGTGGTCGCGTACCTGGTCGCGTTCGCGCTGAAGATGCGCCGCTTCGAGTCGCTGCGCCGGCCCGCGAACGGCGTGCTGCTGGTGGTCCTGCTGCAGTTCCTGACGGGCCTGACCAACATCGTGCTGCAGTGGCCGCTGCCGGTCGCCGTCGCGCACAACGGCGGCGCCGCGATCCTGCTGCTGCTCGTCGTCATGTTAAACTTTCGCATCCTTTCAAGCCGCCCCGGCCGTGTCGCGCAGCCTGCGCGCGACGCCGCCCCGGCGTGACCGCCCCCATGCAAAGCACCCTTTCCCAATCGCCCGGTAGCCGGTTTTCTCAGTACATGGCGCTGACGAAGCCGCGTGTCACGCAGCTTGCGGTGTTCTGTGCTGTGATCGGCATGTTTCTCGCGACGCCGGGCATGGTGCCGTGGCATGTGCTGATCGGCGGCACCGTCGGCATCTGGCTGCTGGCCGGCGCGGCGTTCGCGATCAACTGCCTCGTCGAACAGAAGATCGACGCGATGATGCGGCGCACCGCATGGCGTCCGTCCGCGCGCGGCGAGATCACGACCCCGCAGATCCTGCTGTTCTCGGCCGTGCTCGGCAGCGTCGGCGCATGGACGCTCTATACGTTCACGAACCCGCTGACGATGTGGCTGACGATCGCGACGTTCGTCGGCTACGCGGTGATCTACACGCTGCTGCTCAAGCCGATGACGCCGCAGAACATCGTGATCGGCGGCGCATCGGGCGCGATGCCGCCGGCGCTCGGCTGGGCCGCGGTCACCGGCGCGGTGCCCGGCGACGCATGGATCCTCGTGCTGATCATCTTCGTGTGGACGCCGCCGCATTTCTGGGTGCTCGCGCTGTATCGCCGCAAGGATTACGAAAACGCGGGCCTGCCGATGCTGCCCGTCACGCACGGCGAGAAATTCACGCGGCTGCACATCCTGCTGTACACGGTGATCCTGTTCGCGGTCACGCTGATGCCGTTCATCTCGGGGATGAGCGGGGCCGTCTACCTGACGAGCGCGGTGCTGCTCGGCGCGGTATTCCTCGCGTATGCGTGGAAGATCCACCGCGACTATTCGGATGAACTCGCCCGCAAGGCTTTCCGTTACTCGATCGTCTACCTGTCGCTGCTGTTCGCCGCGCTGCTCGTCGATCACTATGCACGCCCGCTGCTCGGCGTGTAACCGCACGGTTTGAACGCAATGATCCATTCATGGTTCGGGCGCCGCGCGCGCCAAGGCTGGATGCTCGCGTGCGCATTTGCGGCAGCCACGCTGCTCGCCGGCTGCGACAACGCGCCGAAGTTCCAGAATCTCGACATCACCGGCAACACGCAATTCGGCAGCGATTTCTCGCTGCCCGACACGACGGGCAAGGTGCGCACGCTCGCCGACTTCAAGGGCCGTGCTGTCGTGATGTTCTTCGGCTATACGCACTGCCCGGACGTGTGCCCGACGACGATGGCCGAGCTGTCTGAAGCACTGAAGCAGCTCGGGCCCGATGCCGCGAAGCGCGTGCAGGTGCTGTTCGTCACCGTCGATCCGGAGCGCGACACGCCCGCGCTGCTCGGCCAATACGTGCCCGCGTTCGATCCGTCGTTCATCGGCCTGCGGCCGGCCGACGAAGCGGCGCTCAAGAAGGTCACGAAGGATTTCCGCGTGTACTACGCGAAGGTGCCCGGCAAGACGCCCGGCAGCTACACGATGGATCACACCGCCGCGAGCTACGTGTTCGACCGCGACGGCAAGCTGCGCCTGTTCGTGCGCGACGGCCAGGGCCCCGGCCCGTGGGTTCACGACCTGAAGCTGCTGGTCGACTGAGCGGCGCGCGCCGCATGTTCGCCCGGGCGTTCCCCCGGCGAAACGCGTGACGGCCGCGACGCGCCGTCACGCATTCCTCCTGTTTCCCCTCGATCTGCATGCGCCGCCTCGCGAGGCGGCGTGCGTACGCACATTCGCGCGCCGGCGCGCGTTACGGCAGTGCCGGCACGTTGAAGCCCTGCGCAGCACGCGTGATCCGGAATTCCGTCACGCGATACGTCGCGAGCCCTTCGGTCACGAACGGATCGGTCTCGAGGATCGCGTCCAGTTCGTCGCGGTCGATGCGGGCCGCGAGGATCACGCCGCCTTCGCGCGGCACCTTCGGCCCCGCTGCGATGAAGATGCCGCGCTCGAACAGCGGCTGCAGATACGCACGATGGCGTTCGAGCGCATCGTCGATGCGCTCGAGCGACGCGTTGTAGTGGATGTCGATGACGTACATGGATGGCCCTGGAATGTCGCCGGCGCGTCGTGTGCCGGTCAGCCGGTCTTTTTAGCACAGCGGCCGTCCCGTGTCGTGCCGGCCGTCGTGCGTGTATTCAAGTTGTAAGTCACGCTGCCGTAAATATGGAGGCAACCGTTTGCGCGCGACCGGCCGTTCGCGCGTATCGCGGGCATCGACTTCGACAACAAGGCACGCAGATGAGCAGAATGAGTTTGAATCGCAAGCTGTGGCTCGCGCTTGCGCTGGTATGGATCGGCTTGATCGGCGTCGGCGCATGGAGCGCATACGAGACGCGCGCGACGATGCTCGCCGAACGCAAGGCAGGCATCGCCAACCTGGTCGAGTCGGCGGCCGGCATCGTCAGCGCATATCACGCGCTCGCGCAGAGCGGCACGCTGTCCGAGGCCGACGCGAAGCGCGACGCGCTCGCGAGCGTGGCCGCGATGCGCTACGGCGAGTCGGGCTATGTGTTCGTGATGGATTCGAAACCCGTCGTGCTGATGCACCCGACGCTGCCGAAACTCGTCGGCACGCAGGTCGGCGACTATCTCGACCCGGACGGCAAGCCGCTGTTCGTCACGATCCTGAACGCCGCGAAGGCGACCGGCAGCGGCTTCGCCGAGTATCGCGGGCGGCTGCCGCACAGCGAGACCGCGGTGCCGAAGATCAGCTACGTCACGCGCTTCGCGCCGTGGGACTGGAACATCTCGAGCGGCGTGTTCCTCAAGGACATCGATACCGTCTACTACCGGACGCTGTTCGGCCACCTCGCGGTCGTGTTCGCGATCGGCTTCGCGATCAGCGCGGCGATGCTCGTGATCATCCGCAACGTGCGCGGCAGCCTTGGCGGCGAGCCGGACGAAGCGGCCGCGCTGGCGACCCGCATCGCGCAGGGCGACCTCACGCGGCCCGTGCCGGTGCGCGCAGGCGACGACACGAGCATGATGGCGGCGATGCGCGACATGCAGGCGCGCCTGCAGGCGACGATCGGCGGAATCCGCCAGTCGGCCGAGTCGATTGCGTCGGCGAGCCGCGAGATCGCAGCCGGCAACGACGACCTGTCGCAGCGCACGGAGGAGCAGGCCGCGTCGCTCGAGGAAACGGCCGCGAGCATGGAGCAGCTGACCGCGACGGTGAAGCAGAACGCCGACAACGCGCGGCAGGCGAGCGGGCTCGCGAACAACGCATCGGAGATCGCGCGGGCGGGCAACGACGTCGTCAGTCGCGTGATCGGAACGATGGGCGAGATCGACGACAGCTCGCGCAAGATCGCCGACATCATCGGCGTGATCGAGGGCATTGCGTTCCAGACCAACATCCTCGCGCTGAACGCGGCGGTCGAGGCCGCGCGGGCCGGCGAGCAGGGGCGCGGCTTCGCGGTGGTCGCGGGCGAGGTGCGTTCGCTCGCGCAGCGCAGCGCGACGGCCGCGAAGGAGATCCGCGAACTGATCGTCGATTCGGTCGAGCGCGTGCGTAACGGCTCGACGCTGGTCGGCCAGGCCGGCACGACGATGGGCGAGATCCTGCAGGCGGTCGCGCGCGTGACCGACATCATGGGCGAGATCGCGGCGGCGTCCGAAGAGCAGGCGAGCGGCATCACGCAGGTTGGGCGCGCGGTCACACAGATGGATCAGGTCACGCAGCAGAACGCGGCGCTCGTCGAGGAGGCCACCGCGGCCGCGGCGTCGCTGCAGGAGCAGGCCGGCCGGCTGCGCGACGCGATCGGTGCGTTCCGGGTCGCCGATGCCGGTGGCCGCGTGCATTGAATGCAACTAACGGCCTGGAGGCGGCCTAGTGGCGGCCTGGTCGCGCATCTGTCGCCAGCACCGCTGCGGTGCATACCCATATGAGCGGGATGTATTTCACTTCCGGCCGATCCTGTGACACCATTTGCCCCTTCCTGCGAGTTCGGGGATACCCGTATCGCGCCCCATTTTCAGTTAGCAAGAAAGCGAGAAACAGATGAAGCGTCGCAGTCTCCTGAAGGTATTTTCCGTGCTGGCCACCGGTGCCGCGCTGACGCTGTCGGCGGGCGCGCACGCCGAAGACAAGGTCATCAAGGTCGGCACGGTCGCCGGCCCGGATGCGGAAGTGTGGCAGGTCGTGCAGAAGGTCGCGAAGGAGAAGGAAGGCCTGAACGTGAAGGTCATCGAGTTCAACGACTACGTGCAGCCGAACGCGGCGCTCGATGCGGGCGACCTCGACGCGAACAGCTTCCAGCACCAGCCCTACCTCGACAGCCAGGTGAAGCAGCGCGGCTACAAGATCGTCAGCGCGGGCCTGACCTACATCTCGCCGATCGGCGTGTACTCGAAGAAGTTCAAGGCGCTGAAGGACCTGCCGCAAGGCGCGAAGCTCGCGGTGCCGAACGATCCGTCGAACGAGAACCGCGCGCTGTTGCTGCTGCAGACCCAAGGCGTGATCAAGCTGAAGGCCGGCGCCGGCACGGGCGGCAACAACGCGACGGTGCTCGACATCGCCGAGAATCCGAAGAAGCTGAAGATCTCCGAGCTCGACGCCGCGCAACTGCCGCGCGTGCTGTCGGATGTCGACGCCGCCGTGATCAACACGAACTACGCGCTTGCCGCGAACCTGCAGCCGACCAAGGACGCGATCGCGCTCGAATCGCTGACGAGCCCGTATGCGAACCTGATCGCCGTGCGTGCGAAGGACAAGGATCAGCCGTGGGTGAAGAAGCTGGTCAAGGCGTACCAGTCGCCGGAAGTGCGGGAATTCATCAAGAAGCAGTTCAAGGGCTCGATGGTCGCGTCGTTCTGAACGCCGCCCCCCGGTCGGACCGCTGAAACGAAAGGGCCTGCCTCGCGCAGGCCCTTTTTCATTGGCGCGGCCGCAGATCATTGCGCGGCGCCCGGCGTTCAGCGCTGGCTCACATCTCGCCGCGCCGCGAGCAGATCGCCATGATCTGCTGGATCGCGTAGTTGTCGCGCACGCCCGGCAGCGACTGCACGACGCACTCGTGAAAGCGCCGCTCGCGCGGCAGCAGCATCGCGTTGTTGCGGTACAGCGCGTCGCACGAGCGCTGGATCAGTTGCGCGGCCGCGCCGTTGCGGCTCTCGCGCAGCGCGCCCAGCATGCAGTCGTCGTATGGCGCGCTACCGTCGGTCAGCGCGAATGCCGCGCCCGGCAGCACCAGCGCGGCGACCGCGCACGCGATCGCACGGATTCCCCGTTTCATGCACGCTCCGTGGGTGTGGATTGGGTCGGCGGACAGCATAACGTAAAGCTGTGAACGCGGCTGACGTGTTGCGCCGGGGCCGGCGCCAAGCCTCGCCGGCCGGGCTTCCCGAGCGTTTCGCGGCGGCTCGGTGGCCGCGTGCGCCGGCCGGACGACCGAAAGCGCGAAGTCAGGTGGTGGTCTGCGGAAATGGTATCCTCGTGCGTTCGCCGCCGCGCGCCTTCCCGGGGCCCGCGCGGGGCCGCTGCCGCCCACACCGTCACCCGGTTGCGCGTGCATCGGCACCTGCATGACGGCGGCGGGAATCCATCATCCAGAACCGATACAAATACGGGGGAGACTCACCCATGAAGCGTTTCAAGATTTTCGCGATCCGTTCGATCACGGCCGGCGTCGCCGCATTCGCGCTCGCGGGCGCCGCGCACGCACAGACGGTCAAGGTGCTGTCGATCGTCGACCACCCGGCACTCGATGCGATCCGCGACGGCGTGCGCGCCGAACTGAAGGCGGAAGGTTACGGCGACGACAAGCTCAAGTGGGAATACCAGAGCGCGCAGGGCAACACGGGCACGGCCGCTCAGATCGCACGCAAGTTCGTCGGCGACCAGCCCGACGTGATCGTCGCGATCGCGACGCCGGCCGCGCAGGCGGTGGTCGCGTCGACGAAGAGCGTGCCGGTCGTCTATTCGGGGGTGACCGATCCGGTCGCAGCCCAGCTCGTGAAGGGCTGGGGCCCGTCGGGCACCAACGTGACGGGCGTCTCCGACAAGCTGCCGCTCGATCGCCAGGTCGCGCTGATCAAGCGCGTCGTGCCGAAGGCGAAGACGGTCGGCATGGTCTACAACCCGGGCGAGGCGAACTCGGTCGTGGTCGTGAAGGAGCTCAAGGAGATCCTCGCGAAGCAGGGGATGACGTTGAAGGAAGCGGCCGCGCCGCGCACCGTCGACATCGGCCCGGCCGCGAAGAGCCTGATCGGCAAGGTCGACGTGATCTACACGAACACCGACAACAACGTCGTGTCCGCGTACGAAGCGCTCGTGAAGGTCGCGAACGAAGCGAAGATCCCGCTCGTCGCCGGCGACACCGACAGCGTGAAGCGCGGCGGCATCGCGGCGCTCGGCATCAACTACGGCGACCTCGGCCGGCAGACCGGCAAGGTCGTCGCGCGCATCCTGAAGGGCGAGAAGCCGGGCGCGATCGCGTCGGAGACGAGCAGCAACCTCGAGTTGTTCGCGAACACGGGCGCGGCCGCGAAGCAGGGCGTGACACTGTCGCCGGATCTGCTCAAGGAAGCGAAGACGGTCATCAAGTAAGCCGCGGCCCGACCGCCGCGCTTGCGGCCCGATCCGGGCCCGAACGAAACCGCCGGACGGGCGGCTCCCACCCGGGGCTGCCCGTCCGCTTCGCCCGGCCGTACACGTGAGGCCGGGAAGCAACAGGATTTCCCCATCATGTCTCTGTTCTCGTTTCTGGGCGCGCTGGAGATCGGCCTGATCTTCAGTCTCGTCGCCCTCGGGGTGCTGATCTCGTTTCGCATCCTCAACTTCCCCGACCTGACCGTCGACGGCAGCTTTCCGCTCGGCGGCGCCGTCGCCGCGACGCTGATCTCCGCCGGCCACGACCCGTTCACGTCGACGGTGTTCGCGATCGTCGCGGGCGCGCTGGCCGGCTTCGTCACCGGCTGGCTCAACGTGCGCCTGAAGATCATGGACCTGCTCGCCAGCATCCTGATGATGATCGCGCTCTATTCGGTGAACCTGCGGATCATGGGCCGGCCGAACGTGCCGCTCATCACCGAGCCGACGATCTTCACCGTGCTGCAGCCCGACTGGATGCCCGACTACGTGCTGCGCCCGGCGCTGCTCGCGATCGTCGTCGTGGTCGCGAAGCTCGGCCTCGACTGGTTCTTCTCGTCGCAGCTCGGCCTCGCGATGCGCGCGACCGGCGCGAACCCGCGGATGGCGCGCGCGCAGGGCATCGCGACGGGCCGCGCGACGCTCGCCGGGATGGCGCTGTCGAACGCGCTCGTCGCGCTCGCCGGTGCGCTGTTCGCGCAGACGCAGGGCGGCGCCGACATCTCGATGGGGATCGGCACGATCGTGATCGGGCTGGCCGCGGTGATCATCGGCGAGACGCTGCTGCCCGCGCGCCGGCTCGTGCTGACGACGCTCGCGGTCGTGGTCGGTGCGATCGTCTACCGCTTCTTCATCGCGCTTGCGCTGAACAGCGAATTCATCGGCCTGAAAGCGCAGGACCTGAACCTCGTGACGGCCGCGCTCGTCACGATCGCGCTGGTGCTGCCGGCGACGCGCAAGAAGCTGTTCGCGCGCAAGAATGGAGGGGCCTGACATGCTGTCCGCACAAGACCTGAAGCTCACGTTCAACCCCGGCACGCCGATCGAGACGCGCGCGCTGCGCGGGCTGTCGCTCGAGATTCCCGACGGCCAGTTCGTCGCGGTGATCGGCTCGAACGGCGCGGGCAAGTCGACCTTTCTCAACGCGATCAGCGGCGACCAGCGCGTCGATTCGGGACGCATCGCGATCGACGGCACGGACGTCACGCGCCAGCCGGCGTGGGATCGCGCGCACCTCGTCGCGCGCGTGTTCCAGGATCCGATGGCCGGCACCTGCGAGGCGCTGACGATCGAGGAGAACATGGCGCTCGCGATGGCGCGCGGCGTGCGGCGCGGCTTCCGGGCCGCGCTCGACCGTCCGTCGCGCGAGCTGTTCCGCGACAAGCTGCGTCTCTTGAATCTCGGGCTGGAAAACCGGCTGACCGACCGGATCGGGCTGCTGTCGGGCGGCCAGCGGCAGGCGGTGAGCCTGTTGATGGCATCGCTGCGGCCGTCGCGGATCCTGCTGCTCGACGAGCACACGGCCGCGCTCGACCCGAAGACGGCCGCGTTCGTGCTGGAACTGACCGCGCGCATCGTCGACGAAAGCAAGCTGACGACGATGATGGTCACGCACAGCATGCGGCAGGCGCTCGACTACGGCGACCGCACGGTGATGCTGCACCAGGGGCAGGTCGTGCTCGACGTGTCGGGCGACCAGCGCCGCGGGCTCGACGTGCCGGACCTGCTGCAGATGTTCGAGAAGGTGCGGCACGAGCAGCTCGACGACGACGCGTTGCTGCTCGGCTGACGCGCGGCGGGCGGGCCGGCGCGGTGCGAGGTGCTGCATCGTGCCGGTTTGCGTGAGGGTGGGCATGCCGAACCGGCAGGGCGATTCGGCGCGTGTGCGCCGCATCGGGCCGGATGGTTGGGGCGGGCGTTCGGGCGGCACGATCCCGGCCACGCCCGATCCGGCGCGCCGTAACATGACGGGTACGCCGGCTTCTCCCCGTTTTTCCTCTGACAAAAACCGGTTTCGCACCGGCGCTGTGCGATGCGAGCGCATTGCCATATACTGTATATCCATACAGTTGTGGGTGGCGTCATGCTCGCATCCTCCATTTCTCCCGAATCCCTTCATCCATCGCTCTGGCGTGGCTCGCAGCTCGCGCGCGGCGGTCTGCGCACGATCGATACCGGCTTCGCGCCGCTGTCCGCCGAGCTGCCGGGCGGCGGCTGGCCGGTCGGCGGGCTCGTCGAACTGCTGGCCGCGCAGCCGGGCTGCGGCGAGATGCGGCTGCTTGCACCCGCGCTCGCGCGTACCGTCAGCGCGCGGCGTCCGCTCGCGCTCGTCGCGCCGCCGCAATCGCCACATGCGACCGCGCTCGCCAGTCTCGGCGTGCCGGCCGACGCGTTGCTGTGGCTGCGCGCCGGCAGCCGCACGGATGCGTTGTGGGCCGCCGAACAGGCGCTCAAGACCGGCTGTTGCGGTGCGCTGCTGCTCTGGCAAGACGCGCGGCCCGATGCGCTGCGGCGCCTGCATCTCGCGGCCGCGCGCACGGGCGACACGCTGTTCGTGATGTTGCGCCCGCTGTCGGCCGCGCGGCAGCCGTCGCCGGCCGTGCTGCGCGTCGCGCTGTATCCCGTGCCGGGCGGCGTGTCGCTCGACATCGTCAAGCGTCGCGGACCTGCGAGCGGCGAGCCGCTCGTGCTCGACCTGCCGTCGCCCATCGTGGAGAGCCGCTATGCGCGTCTTGCTCGGCATCCATCTGCCGCGCCTGCCGCTCGACGTGTGCGCCCCGCAGCCGTCTGACGCAGCGGCCGGCGGCGCCGGCTGCGCGGTGCTCGAGCAAGGCGTCGTGCTGATCGCCGATGCGGCCGCGCGCCGGCAAGGCGTGCGCGCGGGCATGAAGCGCGGCGGCGTGCTGACGCTCGCGCCCGAGACGCAACTCGTCGAACGCGATCCCGCGCGCGAGGCCGATGCGCTGCGCGCGGTCGCGCTCGCGTTGCTGCGCTTCTCGCCATGCGTCGCGTTCGACGACGAAGCGACGCTGATCGTCGACGTCGGCCCGAGCCTGCGCCTGTTCGGCGGCTTGCCGTCGCTGTGCCGCCAGGTGCGCGCGACGCTCGCGGCGCTCGGTTATGCGGCGCGCCTGTCCGCCGCGCCGACCGGGCGCGGTGCGTGGCTGCTCGCGCGTGTCTCGGCCCGCGCGCGGATCCGGCGCCGGTTGGCCGCCCCTGCGTCGCTGGTTCGTGCGCTCGATGGGCTGCCGTGCGCGTTGCTGCCCGACGCGCGCCCGTATGCGGGCTGGTTCGACGGCCTCGGTTGCCGCACGCTCGCCGATCTGCGCGGCTTGCCGCGCGCGGGGTTGCAGCGCCGCTGCGGCCCGGCGCTGCTCGCCGCACTCGATCGCGCGTACGGCGATGCGGTCGAGCCGCTTGCGTGGATGGCGGTGCCGCCCGTGTTCGACGTGCGGCTCGAATTGCCGGAGCGCGTCGAATACGCGGAAGCCGTGCTGTTCGCCGCGCGGCGGCTCGTCGTGCAGCTCTGCGGGTGGCTGGCCGCGCGGCAGCTGTCGCTGGCCGCGATGACGTTCGATCTCGAGCACGAGCGCGGCCGTCAGGCCGTGCCGCCGACCCCGCTCGAACTCGCGTTCGCCGCGCCCGTGCGCGACGAGACGCACTTCATGCGGCTGCTCGGCGAGCGGCTCGCGCGCGTCGAATTGCCGGCCGCGGTGATCGCGGTGCGCCTGAAGGCCACGCGCGTCGAATCGGTCGCGCCGCCGGCCGACGATCTCTTTCCCGAGCCGGGCGGCACGCGCGAGACGCGCGCGCGGCTGTTCGAACTGCTGATCGCACGGCTCGGCGCGGAGAACGTGCTGCGCGCGGCACCCGTCGCCGATCACCGTCCGGAGGTCGCGAACCGCTGGCTGCCGCTCGATGCGCAAGCGGGCAAGCCGGCCGGCGGGCCGCCTGCCGTGCCGCCGCGTCCCGCGTGGCTGCTGGCCGAGCCGCTGCCGTTGCTGATGCGCGGGGAGCGCCCGGTGTTCCATACGCCGCTCAGGATGATGTCGTCGGTGGAGCGGATCGAGGCGGGGTGGTTCGATGGTCAGCTTGCTGCACGCGATTACTGCGTCGCGCAGGACGAGGCCGGTGCGTGCTACTGGGTATTCAAGGAACGGGCGGGGAGCGAGTCCGAGCCGCGCTGGTTCCTGCACGGCCTGTTCGGGTGAACCGTCATGGTTGCGGAATTCAGCTGGCTGCCCGATTACGCGGAGTTGTTCTGCCGCTCGAACTTCTCGTTCCTGCATGGCGCGTCGCATGCGGACGAACTGGTCGAGCGCGCGGCCGAACTCGGCTATCGCGGGATCGCGATCACCGACGAATGCTCGCTCGCAGGTGCGCCGCGCATGCATGTCGCGGCGAAGGCGAACGGGCTGCCGCTCGTCATCGGTTCGTATTTCGAAGTCACGCCGGATGAAGTCGCGCCCGGCCACGATCCGGGCCCCGGCGCGTTCGGGCTCGTGTTGCTTGCGCAGAACCGCGAGGGCTACGGCAACCTGTCCGAGTTGATTTCGTGGCGACGGATGGCATCGCCGAAGGGCACTTACACGCTGACGTCGCGGATGCTGTCGGCGCCGCCTGCCGAGTTTGCCCACTTGCGCGGCATGCCCGACTGCTTCGCGATTCTCGTGCCCGCGTATCCGGTGCGTGCTGATGTACTCGATGCGCAGGTCGCGTGGTTTCGCGCGACGTTCGGCGAACGTGCGCGGCTCGGGCTCGTGCAGTTGCAGCGCGCACTCGATGGCGCGCAGCGCGAGGAGATTCGTGCGGCCGGCGCGCGGCGCGGCGTGCGTATCGTCGCGCTCGGCGATGTGACGATGCACCGGCGTTCATGCAAGCCGCTGCAGGATGTGATGACGGCGATCCGCGTCGGAATGCCGGTTTCAGAGTGCGGCTATGCGCTCGCGCCGAATGCGGAACAGCATCTGCGTTCGCGACAGCGGATCGGACAGTTGTATTCGCCGGACGAGATCGCGGAGACGTGCGCGATTCTCGACGCGTGCGATTTCGACCTCGGCTCGCTGCGCTACGAGTATCCCGACGAGATCGTGCCGCAGGGGCTGACGCCGACGCGCTATCTGGAACAGGAAACCTTCGCGGGGGCGGCGGGGCGTTATCCGCAAGGCATTCCGGAGAGGGTCGAGAAGCAGATCCGGTATGAACTCGATCTGATCGCAAGACTGAGCTACGAACCGTTCTTCCTGACCGTCTACGACATCGTCAAATACGCGCGCAGCCAGAACATCCTGTGCCAGGGCCGGGGCTCGGCAGCGAACTCGGTCGTCTGCTACTGCCTCGGCATCACCGAGGTCGATCCCGACCAGAGCACGATGCTGTTCGAGCGCTTCATCAGCGAGGAGCGCGGCGAGCCGCCGGATATCGACGTCGACTTCGAGCATCAGCGCCGGGAAGAGGTCATTCAGCATATCTACGAAAAATACGGCAAGGATCGCGCAGCACTCGCGGCGGCGGTCTCGACGTATCGTCCGCGCGGCGTGCTGCGCGAAACCGGCAAGGCGCTCGGTGTCGATCCGATGCTGATCGATCGCGTCGCGAAGGGGCATCGCTGGTTCGACGGCAGCCGCGACCTGCTGCAGCAATTCGCGACGACCGGGCTCGACCCGGCCACGCCGATCATTCGCGCATGGGCCGAACTCGCGGGGCGCTTGCTCAACTTTCCGCGCCACCTGTCGCAGCATTCGGGCGGCTTCGTGATCAGTCGAGGCAAGCTCACGCGGCTCGTGCCGGTCGAGAACGCAGCGATGGACGGGCGGCGCGTGATTCAGTGGGACAAGGACGATCTCGAGGCGCTCGGGCTGATGAAGGTCGACGTGCTCGCGCTCGGCATGCTGTCGGCGCTGCATCGCGCGTTCGACATGCGCACCGCATGGCGCGGGCCGCCGGAACCGGGGGGTGAGCCGTTCACGCTGAAGCATATTCCGCAGGATGACGAACCAACCTACGACATGATCTGCCGCGCCGATACGGTCGGCGTATTCCAGATCGAATCGCGTGCGCAGATGTCGATGCTGCCGCGGTTGAGGCCGCGCAACTACTACGATCTCGTCGTCCAGGTGTCGATCGTGCGGCCCGGTCCGATTCAAGGCGGCGCGGTGCATCCGTATCTGAAGCGGCGCAGGATCATGGCCGGCGAAGAGGAGGGTGAGGTCACGTATCCGAGCGATGCGCTCAAGGAAGTGCTCGAACGCACGCTCGGCGTGCCGATCTTCCAGGAACAGGTGATGCAGATCGCGATCGTCGCGGCAGGCTTCACGCCTGGCGAGGCCGACGAGTTGCGCCGGGCAATGGCCGCGTGGAAACGCAAGGGCAACCTCGAGAAGTATTACGACAAGATCGTCGACGGGATGCTCGAACGCAACTACACACGCGAATTCGCCGAGCAGATCTTCGAGCAGATCAAGGGCTTCGGCGAATACGGTTTCCCCGAGAGCCATGCGGCCAGTTTCGCGAAACTCGCCTATGCGAGCAGCTGGCTCAAATGCCACGAACCGGCGATCTTCCTCGCCGCGCTGCTGAACAGCCAGCCGATGGGTTTCTATCCGCCGTCGCAACTCGTGCAGGACGCGAAGCGTCATCGCGTGAAGGTGCTGCCGATCGACGTGACGCAAAGCAACTGGGACGCCTCGCTCGAAGCGCTGCCCGGCCAGCCGCCGCCGCACGGTCAGCCCGCGGTGCGGCTCGGCCTGTCGCTCGTGCGCGGCCTCGGCGAGGCTGCCGCGCGGCGCATCGAGGCCGCGCGCGCGGCCGGCCCGTTCGAGAACGTCGACGCGCTCGCGCGCCGCGCGCAGCTCGAACGACGCGATCTCGAAGCGCTCGCCGCCGCGAACGCGCTCGCGACGCTCGCCGGCCATCGCCGCGATGCACTGTGGCAGGCCGTCGCCGCGGCACCGGAGCGCGACCTGCTCGCCGCCGCGCCGATCGACGAAACGGAGCAGCCCGTGCTCGGCGCGCCGTCGGAAGCCGACGACATCCTTGCCGATTATCACACCACCGGCCTCACGCTGAACCGCCACCCGGTCGCGCTGCTGCGGCCCGCGTTGCGCGCGCAGCGGCTGTCGTCCGCGGCCGAGTTGCGCGACCGTCCCGATGGCCGGCTCGCGCGCGCGTGCGGGCTCGTGACCGCGCGGCAGATGCCGGGCACCGCGAAGGGCGTGATGTTCATGACGCTCGAGGACGAAACGGGCTGCGTGAACGTGATCGTGCGGCCCGAACTGCTCGCGCGGCAGCGCCGCGAAACGCTCGATTCGCGACTGCTCGCGGCGTCCGGCGTGTGGCAGGTCGTCAGCGACGTGAGGCACCTCGTCGCGCAGCATTTCGAGGATCTGACGCCGCTGCTCGGCGGCCTGCGCACGTCGAGCCGCGAGTTCCACTGACACGACGCGCCGGCACGCTGCCCGCGCACCGCCGCCGCATGCATACCAGTCGGCTCAACTGGTTCTATTCCGGTGTCGTTTCCGGCTTCCAAAGCCTGGAAAATCCGATCTTGGAACTGTCCCCTTGCATACCAATCCGGGTAAATCCCTATCCCGCATCGCATTGTAAACAAAGGCTTTCCGGCAACTAAAACGCTTGCGGGGCAAGGCTTCCGGCGATTTTTGCGCCACTAATACCAGTTCGTTGACTGGTATTATGGTGGTTATATAATGCGTTCACTTTCGACGGTTCGAGATCGTCGTCCGACACCCGGAGGCACATGGAAACCGGCTGGTCCGAACTGGCGCCCGATCCCCTCAGCGACACGCCGCTTTATCTGCAGCTCGCCCGCAACCTGGCGAGCGCGATTCACGCCGGCGCGTGGCGGGCCGGCGAGGCGCTGCCGTCGGAGCGGCTGCTGTCGGGAACGGTCGGCGTGTCGCGGATCACGGCCCGCCGTGCGCTCGCGCTGCTGGTCGAGCAGGGGCTGATCAAGCGGGCGCGCGGGGCGGGCAGCTTCATCACGCCGCGCGTTGCCGATCCGCTGTCGCGTCTCGTCGGCTTCACCGCGAAGATGAAGCAGCGCGGTTTCGTGCCCGATTCGGTGTGGCTGTCGCGAACGCTGCGCACCGCGAGCCGCGACGAGATTACGCGTCTCGGCCTCGCGCCGGGCGCGACGGTCGCGCGGCTCGAGCGGCTGCGCCGCGCGGACGGCATCGTGATGGCCGTCGAGCATTCGACGCTGCCGGCTGCGGTGGTGCCGGATCCGCAGGCGCTCGGCGCGTCGCTGTACGAATACCTCGACGCGCGCGGGATGACCGTCGTGCGCGCGCTGCAGCACTTTCGCGCGGCGAACGCGACGCACGAGATTGCGAAGTGGATGTCGGTGAAGCCGGGCTCGGCCCTGCTCGTGATCACGCGCATCGGCTACGGTGCCGACCAGCGCGCGATCGAAGTGTCCGAAACGTATTGCCGCGACGACTATTACGACTTCGTCGCCGAACTGAAACGCTGACGCACGAGATTGCCCGCGCGCTACGCGCGGCGGAGCGCAACGAAGCACCACGGATTTGCAAATCGCGACGCGGATGTCCGCGTCACCAGATCATCAAGAGAAACGTCATGCTGACTGGAAACATCCTGACCCCCGACGGCTGGATTCTCGGCTCGCTCAACAGCGAGAACGGCCGCATCACCACGCTCGACGGCACGCCCGCCGACCCCGCGAAGAACGATGCGCCGTACATCCTGCCCGGCTTCATCGACCTGCACGTGCACGGTGGCGGCGGCGCCGACGTGATGGAAGGCGGCGATGCGATCGAGACGATCGCACGCACACACGCGCAGTTCGGCACGACGAGCCTGCTCGCGACGACGATGACCGCGCCGCGCGACGAACTCATGCAGGTCGTCGCGAATCTCGGCACCGTCGCGCGCACCCGCACGCCGGGCGGCGCGCGCGTGCTCGGCGTGCATCTCGAAGGGCCGTACATCAACCCCGGCAAGCTCGGCGCGCAGCCGGACGCGGCCGTGTCGGCCGTGCTCGACGAAGTGCTGAAGTACCTGTCGATCGCGCCGATCCGGGTCGTCACGCTCGCGCCGGAAATCGCCGGTCACATCGAGATCATCGGCGAGATGGCCGCGCGCGGCGTGCGCGTGCAGCTCGGCCACTCGCTCGCGACCTACGACGACGCCGTCGCCGCGCTCAAGCACGGCGCATGCGGCTTCACGCACCTGTTCAACGCGATGTCGCCGCTGCATCACCGCAACCCGGGCCTCGTCGGCGCCGCACTCGCGCATGCCGAATACGCGGAAATCATCCCCGATCTGTTGCACGTCCACCCGGGCGCGATTCGTGCTGCGCTGCGCGCGATCCCGCGCCTGTACGTCGTGACCGACAGCACATCCGCCACCGGCATGCCCGACGGCGAATACCGGCTCGGCAGCCAGCACGTGACCAAGTGCCTCGGCGGCGTGCGGCTCGCCGACGGCACGCTCGCCGGCAGCACGCTGACGATGGACCAGGCGCTGCGCAACCTCGTGTCGCTCGGCCTGCCGATCGCCGACGTGTCGAACCGGATGTCGCGCTATGCGGCCGACTACCTCGGCGTCACCGATCGCGGCCGCCTCGAGCGAGGCGCATGGGCCGACCTCGCCGTGTTCGATCGCGACCTGAACCTCACCGCGACCTACGTCGAAGGAGAATCGATTGTCGAATATGCTTAAGGAAGCGCGCGAGTCCGCCCAAGTCGTCGCCGCGCAACTCGCCGACACCACGCGCGTCGAAGCGCTCGCGGGCCAGCTCATCGATCACCCGCCGGCCGTCGCGCTGACGGTCGCGCGCGGCAGCTCGGATCACGCCGCCAGCTATTTCGCGAGTCTGACGATGAGCCGCCTCGGCGTGCCCGTCGCGTCGCTGCCGATGTCGGTCGCGACACTGCAGCAGGCGCCGCTGAAGGTGCAGGATCAACTCGCGATCGCATTCTCCCAGTCGGGCAAGAGCCCCGACCTCGTCAACACGATGGCCGCGCTGCGCGAAGCCGGCGCGCGCACCGTCGCCGCCGTCAACGTGCTGCCGTCGCCGCTCGCCGACGCATGCGAGCACCAGCTGCCGCTGCTTGCCGGCCCCGAACTGTCGGTCGCCGCGACCAAGAGTTACATCGCGATGCTGTCGCTGTCCGCGCAGATCGTCGCGTACTGGCAGCGCGACGCCGCGCTGATGACGGCATTGCGCGGCTTGCCCGACGTGCTCGCGCAGGCCGGCGGGCTCGACTGGTCGCCGGCCGTCGCCGCGCTCGCGGGCGTCGAGCGGATGATCGTGATCGGCCGCGGCCTCGGTCTTGCGATCGCTCAGGAAGCCGCGCTGAAACTGAAGGAAACCTCCGGCATCCAGGCCGAGGCATTCTCGAGCGCCGAAGTCCGTCACGGCCCGATGGAGCTGATCGACCGCGACTATCCGCTGCTCGTGTTCGCGCCGCCGGGCCCGGAGCAGGCCGGGCTGCTGCAGCTCGCGCAGGACATGCGCGCACGTGGCGCGGCCGTGCTGCTCGCGGCGCCCGCCGGCACGCCCGGCGCGACCTTGCCGCTCGCGCAGTCCGCTCATTCGGCGCTCGACCCGATCGCCGCCATTCTTTCGTTCTACGTGATGGCGGCGGATCTCGCCGTCGCGCGCGGCCGCAATCCCGACACGCCGCGCCACCTGAACAAAGTCACCGAAACGCACTGATAGCCGAGACCGCCGATGAGACGCGCCGAGGAGTCCCAGTTGAAGAGTTCCACCCATGATCAGATCGTCCTGCTTGCCCCGCTGACCGGGCCGATCGTCGCGCTGGCCGATGTGCCCGATCCGGTGTTCTCCGGCGGGATGTTCGGCGACGGCATCGGCATCGATCCGCTCGCGGGCCGGCTCGTCGCGCCGTGCGCCGGCATCGTGTCGCATCTCGCGCGCACCGGCCATGCCGTGACGATCACGACGCCGCAAGGCGCGGAAGTGCTGCTGCACATCGGCATCGACACCGTCGAGCTGAACGGACAGGGCTTCACCGCGCGCGTCGAAGCCGGCGCGCGTGTCGCGGCGGGCGACCTGCTGATCGAGTTCGACCAGGACGCGGTCGCGCGCAGCGCGCATTCGCTGGTCTCCGTGATCGCCATCGCGAACTCCGACGCGTTCGACGTCGTCGAGCGCGCGAGCGGTTTCGCGACGGCCGGCGAGACGCCGCTGCTGACGCTGCGCGGCAAGGGCGAGGCCGCCGCGCAGGCGGCCCAGGCCGGCGCGGCGGCGATGAACGAAGTGCGCCGCGAGGTCGTGCTGACGCAGCCCGGTGGCCTGCATGCGCGTCCGGCCGCGCGGGCGCGCGAAGCCGCGCGCGGGCTCGACGCACATGTCGAAGTGCATTTCGACGGTCGCAAGGCGCCGATCGCAAGCGTGGTCGGCCTGCTCGGCCTCGGCGCCGGCGAAGGCGCGACGATCGAGCTGGTCGGCCGCGGTGCGCACGCGCAGCAAGCCGTCGAAGCGGTCGAGCACGAGTTGCTGCGCGAAGCGCACGGCGAGGTCGAGGAAACGCCGGCGCGGCTCAAGTCGCCCGCACCGCAGCCGATCGTGCGCAACACCGGCGCAACACTCGATCCGAACACGCTCGCGGGCGTGTGCGCGGCGCCCGGCATCGCGGTCGGCACGCTGGTGCGTCTCGACGATGCGGATATCGTGCCGCCCGAGCACGCGACCGGCACGCCCGCGTCGGAAAGCCGCCGGCTCGATCAGGCGCTGAAGGCGGTCGACGCCGAACTCGACGAAACGGTGCGCAACGCATCGGCGCGCGGCGCGGTCGGCGAAGCGGGCATCTTCGCGGTGCATCGCGTGCTGCTGGAGGATCCGACGCTGGTCGACGCGGCGCGCGACCAGATCAGCCTCGGCAAGAGCGCGGGCTTCGCGTGGCGCGCGACGATCAGCACGCAGATCGACACGCTGTCGAAGCTCGACGACGCACTGCTCGCCGAGCGTGCGGCGGACCTGCGCGACATCGAGAAGCGCGTACTGCGCGCGCTCGGCCACACGAGCGGCGCGACGCGCACGCTGCCCGACGAGGCCGTGCTCGCCGCCGAGGAATTCACGCCGTCGGACCTTTCTTCGCTCGATCGCCAGCGCGTGACCGCGCTCGTGATGGCACGCGGCGGCGCGACGTCGCATGCGGCGATCATCGCGCGTCAGCTCGGCATTCCGGCGCTCGTCGCGGTCGGCGACGCGCTGTACGCGATTCCGGACGGCACGCAGGTCGTCGTCGATGCGAGCGCGGGCCGTCTCGAACACGCGCCCACCGCGCTCGACGTCGAACGTGCGCGCCACGAACGCCAGCGCCTGGACGGCGTGCGCGAAGCGAACCGGCAACTGGCCGGCGCTGCCGCCGCGACCGTCGACGGCCGCGCCATCGAGGTCGCCGCGAACATCGCGACGCTCGACGACGCGAACACCGCGGTCGACAACGGCGCGGACGCGGTCGGCCTGTTGCGCACCGAGTTGATGTTCATCCATCGCCAGGCCGCGCCGACCGTCGTCGAGCACCAGCAGAGCTACCAGTCGATTGTCGACGCGCTGCAAGGCCGCACCGCGATCATCCGCACGCTCGACGTCGGCGCCGACAAGGAAGTCGACTACCTGACGCTGCCGCCCGAACCGAACCCGGCGCTCGGCCTGCGCGGCATTCGCCTCGCACAGGTGCGCCCCGATCTGCTCGACGATCAACTGCAGGGCCTGCTCGCGGTGAAGCCGTTCGGCGCGGTGCGGATCCTGCTGCCGATGGTGACGGATGCGGGCGAGATCGTGCGGCTGCGCAAGCGTATCGACGAGTTCGCGCGTGCGCAGGGCCGTACCGAGCCTATCGAAGTCGGCGTGATGATCGAGGTGCCGTCGGCGGCGCTGCTCGCCGACCAGCTCGCGCAGCACGCGGATTTCCTGTCGATCGGCACCAACGACCTGACCCAGTACACGCTCGCGATGGACCGCTGCCAGGCCGATCTGGCCGCGCAGTCCGACGGCCTGCATCCGGCCGTGCTGCGCCTGATCGACATCGCGGTGCGCGGCGCGGCGAAGCACGGCAAGTGGGTCGGCGTGTGCGGCGCGCTCGGCGGCGATCCGCTCGCGGTACCGATCCTCGTCGGCCTCGGCGTGACCGAACTGTCGGTCGACCCGGTGTCGGTGCCGGGCATCAAGGCGCGCGTGCGCCGTCTCGATTACCAGTTGTGTCGCCAGCGTGCGCAGGATCTGCTCGCACTCGACTCGGCACAGGCGGTAAGGGCAGCAAGCCGCGAGGTCTGGCCGCTCGACTGAACGTCGACGGCGGGCGCGCGAGCGTTTCACGACGCAAGCAATTAGGTCAACGACGATTAATGACGAGACATGGATTGGAGGACTGAATGGACGGGAATCCGTTTCTGAAGATACAGGGCCTGGGCCGGGCGCTGATGCTGCCGATCGCGGTGTTGCCGGTCGCCGGCATCCTGCTGCGGCTCGGGCAGCCGGACGTGTTCAACATCAAGATGATCGCCGACGCCGGCGGCGCGATTTTCGACAACCTGCCGCTGCTGTTCGCAATCGGCGTGGCGGTCGGTTTCGCGAAGGACAACAACGGCGTGGCGGCACTCGCGGGTGCGATCGGTTACCTGATCGAAACCGCGATCATGAAGGATATCGATCCCAAGCTGAACATGGGCGTGCTGTCCGGGATCATCGCGGGTGTGGTCGCGGGCTTGCTGTACAACCGCTACAAGGACATCAAGCTGCCCGACTACCTCGCGTTCTTCGGCGGGAAACGGTTCGTGCCGATCATCACGGGGCTGGCCTGCGTGGTGCTCGGCATCGTGTTCGGGTATGTGTGGCAGCCGGTCCAGCATGCGATCGACGCGGCCGGCCAGTGGCTGACGACGGCGGGCGCGATCGGTGCGTTCGTGTTCGGCTTCCTGAACCGCCTGCTGCTCGTCACGGGCCTGCACCACATCATCAATTCGCTCGCGTGGTTCGTGTTCGGCAACTTCACGCCGCCGGCCGGCGGCGAGCTCGTGCACGGCGACCTGCACCGCTTCTTCGCGGGCGATCCGACCGCGGGCACCTTCATGGCCGGCTTCTTCCCGATCATGATGTTCGGCCTGCCGGCCGCGTGTCTCGCGATGCTGCACGAAGCACCGAAGGAGCGCCGCGCGATGGTCGGCGGCCTGCTGTTCTCGATGGCGCTCACGTCGTTCCTGACGGGGGTGACCGAGCCGATCGAATTCAGCTTCATGTTCCTCGCGCCGGTGCTGTACGTGATCCACGCGGTGCTCACGGGGCTGTCGCTCGCGATCTGCCAGATCCTCGGCGTGAAGCTCGGCTTCACGTTCTCGGCCGGCGCGATCGACTACGTGCTGAACTATGGGCTGTCGACGAAGGGCTGGATCGCGGTGCCGCTCGGTATCGCATACGGCGTCGCGTATTACGGACTGTTCCGCTTCTTCATCCGCAAGTTCAACATGGCGACGCCGGGCCGCGAGCCAGCCTCGGCCGACGGTGCGGCCGAGTCGTACGCATCGGGCGGCTTCGTCGCGCCGGCAGCCGGCGCGGCGGCGGCGGCACCGCGTGCACATCGCTACATCGCCGCGCTCGGCGGCGTCGGCAACCTGACGGTCGTCGACGCATGCACGACGCGCCTGCGCCTGACCGTCGTCGATCCGGAGAAGGTGTCGGAGCCGGAACTGAAGTCGATCGGCGCGCGCGGCGTGCTCAAGCGCGGCGGCAACAGCGTGCAGGTGATCATCGGGCCCGAGGCCGACATCATTGCCGACGAGATGCGCTCGGCGATCGGCAGCGGCGCGACCGTCGCCGCGGCGCCGGCTGCGGCCGCTGCAGCTCAGCCGGTCACGGGTGCGGCGGCCGGTCCGCTCGATCCCGATCCGCTGCGCTGGCTCGCGGTGTTCGGCGGTGCGACCAACGTCGCTTCGCTCGACGCGATCGCGACCACGCGCTTGCGTGTCGTCGTGCGTGACGCATCGGCGGTCGATCGCGATCGACTCGGCGCGCTCGATGTCGCATGGGTGTCGCTGGACACGTTCCACATCGTCTGCGGCAACGCGGCGGCACGCTACGCGGAACAGCTCGGCGCACGCCTGACGTCGACGGACGGCGGGGCGGCTCCGCAACCGGCCTGATCCGGCATGATGCGATGAGGCAGGCCCGGTCTGCGTGGCGGGTTCGGGCCGCCGGTCGGTAAAACGAAAACGGCTTGCGATGCGTCGCAAGCCGTTTTTTCTTGGCGGGGCGTGTGCGCGATACATTCGTGCGCACCGCGCACCGTGTGCGCTTCCCGCGCGCGGTCAGTCGCGACGTGCGCGCACCGACGCTTCCTGCGGCTTCTGCCGCGCTTCGAGCCACATCGCGTTGACGATGCCGAACGACAGCGCGACGCCGATACCGAGAATCCAGCTGAAATACCACATGATCCGACTCCTTGCGAAACGGTGGGCGGGGGCGCGCAGGCGCCCCGGCCGGGTTCAATACATCGAGTGCTTGTTCTCTTCGAGCGCCTGATGCGTGACCTTGCCGCGCATCACGCGGTACACCCAGCCCGTGTAGAGCAGGACGATCGGCAGGAAGACGATCACCGCGAACAGCATCACCTGCAGCGTCATGTGGCTCGACGTCGAATCCCACACGGTCAGGCTGCTGCGCGGGTCGAGCGACGACGGCATGATGAACGGGAACATCGAGAAGCCTGCGGTCAGGATCACGCCGGCGATCATCAGGCCGGTGCAGAAGAACGCCGTCTTTTCCTGCTTCGAGCCGGCGAGCAGCAGCGCGAGCAGGCCGCCCGCGATCCCGACCACGGGTGCCGCGATCATCCACGGATACTCGCTGTAATTCGCGAGCCACAGGCCCGAGCCGGCGGCGACGTCCTTGAGCAGCGGGTTCGCGACCGTGTCGGTCGGCGCGGCGTGCGTGATGTGGAAGCCGCCGATGGTCGACGCGATCAGCACGCCGGCCAGCACGAACAGCACGACCGCGAGGAGCGCCGACACGCGCAGCGCGACCGATGCGCGGCGTGCGATCACGCCGTCGGTCTTCATCTTGATGAACGCGGCGCCGTGCGCGACCAGCATCGTGAGGCTGACGAGCCCGCAGAGCAGCGCGAACGGGTTCAGCAACGCCCAGAAGCCGCCGTAGTAGGTGACGCGCAGGTCGCTGTCGAACTTGAACGGCACGCCCTGCAGGAGGTTGCCGAACGCGACGCCGAACACCAGCGCCGGCACGAAGCCGCCGACGAACAGGCCCCAGTCCCAGCCCGCGCGCCAGCGCGGGTCGGGCCGCTTGCTGCGATAGTCGAAGCCGACCGGCCGGAAGAACAGCGCGAACAGCACGAGCAGCATTGCGAAGTAGAAGCCGGAGAACGACGCGGCATAGACGAGCGGCCAGGCGGCGAACATCGCGCCGCCGGCCGTGATCAGCCACACCTGGTTACCTTCCCACGTCGCGCCGACCGTGTTGACGATGATGCGGCGCTCGTCGTCGGTCTTGCCGAGGAACGGCAGCAGCGCGGTCGCGCCCATGTCGAAGCCGTCGGTGACGGCGAAGCCGATCAGCAGCACGCCGACGAGCAGCCACCAGATCAGCTTGAGAGTTGCATAGTCCATAGCGATTCCTTGTTCCGTTTCAGGTGCGTGCTCAGGCCGGAGCGCGCTCGCTGTCCGCCACGAGTTCGTGGTGATAGCGGCCGGTATGCAGCGACGACGGGCCGAGGCGTGCGTACTTGAACATCAGTTTGATTTCGATGACGAACAGCGCCGTGTAGAACGCGATGAAACCGGCGAGGCTCAGGTACAGGTCCGAGGGCGTCAGGCTCGACGCGGACAGATGCGTCGGCAGGATGCCCGCGATCGTCCAGGGCTGGCGGCCGAGTTCGGCGACGACCCAGCCGAATTCCGCGGCGAGCCACGGCAGCGGAATCGCCCACACCGCATAGCGCAGGAACCAGCGGCGGTTGTCCTGCAGCAACTGGCGGCGCGCGCACAACCAGAACGCGGTGACGAAGGTCGCGAGGAACAGGAAGCCGAGGAACACCATGATCCGGAACGAGAAGAACACGGGCGCGACCGGCGGGATCGTCTTCAAGGCGGCGGCCTTGACCTGCTCGGGCGTCGCATCGACCACGTTCGGCGTGAACTGCTTGAGCATCAGCCCGTAGCCGAGATACTGCTTGTGCTGGTCGAACAGTTCGCGCGTGGCCGCGCTCGTATCGCCTTCCTTCATCTTCTGCAGCGCGCCGTACGCGACCATCCCGCTCTGGATGTGCTCCTCGCTGTGCTTCGCGAGTTCGCGCAGGCCGACCACGGGTTCGTCGATCGAGCGCGTCGCGATCAGGCCGAGCGCGTACGGAATCTTGATTGCGTAGTCGGTACGCTGTTCTTCCTGGTTCGGCAGGCCGATCAGCGTGAACGATGCGGGTGCCGGCTGCGTTTCCCATTCGGACTCGATCGCGGCGAGCTTCATCTTCTGCACTTCACCGGTCGTGTAGCCCGACTCGTCGCCGAGCACGATCACGCAAAGCGTCGACGCGAGGCCGAAGCCGGCCGCGACCGCGAACGAGCGCAGCGCGAAATCGGTGTCGCGCTTTTTCAGCAGGTACCACGACGAGATGCCGAGCACGAACATCGCGGCCGTCACGTAGCCGGCCGACACCGTGTGCACGAATTTCACCTGCGCGACCGGGTTGAACAGCACGTCGAACAGGTTCGTCAGCTCCATGCGCATCGTCTGATAGTTGAACTCGGCGCCGACCGGGTTGTTCATCCAGCCGTTCGCGACGAGGATCCACAGCGCGGACAGGTTCGAGCCGAGCGCGACGAGGAACGTGACCATCAGGTGCTTGACCTTCGACAGGCGGTTCCAGCCGAAGAAGAACAGGCCGACGAACGTCGATTCGAGGAAGAACGCCATCAGCCCTTCGACCGCGAGCGGCACGCCGAAGATGTCCCCGACGTAGTGCGAGTAGTACGACCAGTTCGTGCCGAACTGGAATTCGAGCGTGATGCCGGTCGTCACGCCCATCGCGAAGTTGATCCCGAACAACTTGCCCCAGAACTGGGTCATGTCCTTGTAGACCTGTTTGCCGGTCATCACGTAGACGGCTTCCATGATGACGAGCAGCCAGGACAGGCCGAGCGTCAGCGGCACGAACAGGAAGTGGTAGAGCGCCGTGATGCCGAACTGCAGACGTGACAGATCGACGACTTCACTACTTATCATGGTGGTCTCCCTCGGTAGGTGCGGGCGCCGGTACCGAGAGCAACTTCTCGGCGACGGCGGCAGGCGGAAGCGACATGTGCTCAGCCTGCGGATGATTGAAGAATGCGTATTTGAGCGACATCAAAAGGATCAGCTTGACGATCAGCACCAGGGTGATGTCGCGGGCGAGGGTCGGCCCGCGAGCCCACGCGGCGATGCGCGCGCGCCAGCCGAGCGTGCCGGTGGCCTGCGGAGGAGGCGGCGCAGGCTCTTTATTGATCGAGATCAAGGTGATTATCCTGAATCGATTTACGTGGGTTTTGGGGCGACTCTACGTCGGATTTATGACGGCGGTTAAGCTGTTTTAATCCTTTTAAGCCGACATGCCAATTTTAAAATGCCGGCTTTCCAATGCCGAGTGTTGCGCTGCGGCAGACCGTCGCGAAGCGCATGTCAAAACTTGAGGCAGATCAAGGTTATGCGGAAGGGGACGGAATTTGCCCGATACCCGATCAATATGGCCGGTTAATTCGGGGCGATCGAGGCGAAACCACAGACGAAAAAAAACCGCTGCCGGGCGGGCAGCGGTTTTGGGTAAAGCGCTCTAAATCGGGGAGTCAGGCGTATTCGGCGAGTGCCGTGCGCATCTTCTTCATGGCGCTCGCTTCGATCTGGCGGATGCGTTCCGCCGACACACCGAACTCGGCCGCGAGATCGTGCAGCGTCGAGCCGCCCGAGCCGTCGTCGTCGACGTTCAGCCAGCGCGCCTCGATGATCCGGCGGCTGCGCGCGTCGAGCGCGTCGAGCGCCTGCGCGATGCCGTCCGTCTGCAGCATGTCGCGCTGACGCGCGGCGAGCACGGCGGTCGGCTCGTTGTGCGAATCGGCCAGGTAGGCGATCGGTGCATACGACTCCTCGCCGTCTTCCACCTGGCCCTCGAGCGCGATGTCGCCGCCCGACAGACGCGTTTCCATCTCGGTCACGTCTTCGCGCTTGACGTTGAGCTCCTGCGCGAGGCCGTCGATTTCCTCGGGCGTCATCGCCTGCATGCTCTTCTTGTGGCTGCGCAGGTTGAAGAACAGCTTGCGCTGCGCCTTCGTCGTCGCGACCTTCACCATCCGCCAGTTGCGCAGGATGTACTCGTGGATCTCGGCCTTGATCCAGTGGATCGCATACGACACCAGGCGCACGTTTTGCGCCGGGTCGAAACGTTTCACAGCCTTCATCAGGCCGATGTTCCCTTCCTGGATCAGGTCGCCGTGCGGCAGGCCGTAGCCGAGGTAGTTGCGCGCGATCGACACGACGAGCCGCAGGTGCGACAGCACGAGGCGGCGTGCCGAATCGAGGTTGTTGTCTTCGCGGAATTCGGTCGCGTACTGGCGTTCCTCTTCGGCGGTCAGGAGCGGGATCCGGTTGACGGCCTGGATGTACGCGTCGATGTTGCCAAGCTGGCCCGGCAACATCGATTGAGTTGCGAGCGCCAGCGAGCCTGCCGATTCGGCCTTGGCCGGCGTCGGGCTCAGGGTGTTCGGAAGGGTCAGGGCGTAGCTCACTAAAAAACTCCTTTGGAATCAGGGACAAACCCCTGGTCTCGGATGAGATTCCGAGGCTCATCTTAGCACTCCCGTAATCTGAGTGCTAATTCCTTAGAGGGGGCGGGGGCATCCAAGTTCCCGATTCTCTATCGAACTTGTGGAATCGATAGTCTAATCTGCGACAGGGTGGGCCGGAGGAAGTTCCGTAAGCTGTTGTTTCTGATAGTAATCGGTAGACGGTTTCGATTTTTGTAGATTTGGAAGCAAACAATTTCGCTTCGTGATGCCGATCCGAAAAGTCCTTTACCATACCATTCAGTTCGCTCGGGCCCGGCCGCTGCGGCAAGGCTCCATTCAATCCACAAAGTTGGAGTGTCTAATGAACAATAAGAAGAATTGCCGGCCCCGTAGTCGGCTTGCGCTGCATGCACTGCTGGCGGCGTCGCTGCTGGGCGGATCGGGTGCGGCGTTCGCGGATCGATGGGGGATCCAGGCAGGCGGCGGGTTTTCCGATCGCCACGGGATCGACAAGGCCGATCTCGGCGTCGTGTGGGATCCGGGCTGGAACTGGTGGGAAATCGGCGGCTGGCACTTCGCGTTCGTGATGGAAGGCCACGCCGGCTACTGGCACACGGGCGGCAATGTTCATGGCAGCATCGGCGAATTCGGCGCGCAGCCGATGTTCCGCTTCATCAAGAGCGCGGGCCAGGTGCGCCCGTTCATCGAGGCCGGCGCGGGCATCCGCTTCCTGACTTCCCCGACGATCTCCAACAATCTGTCGCTATCGACGTCGTTCCAGTTCGTGGACGTCGTCGGTGTCGGCGCGCAGTTCGGAGAACGGCAACAGTATCAGCTCGGCTACCGTTTTCAACATGTGTCTAACGCGGGTATCAAAGAGCCGAATCCTGGTATAAATTTCCACCAGTTCTACGTGCAGTACAACTTCTGATCCGCACGCCCGCGCACGGCGGGCGCGTTGCCGAGGAGTCAGGCGATGGCGAAGGTGGTCGATGCGATTCGCGCGCTCGAGCGCGATCGGTTCCGGGCGATGGTCGACGGGGACGGCGAGGCGCTCGATGCGCAATTGTCGGACAAGGTGTTCTTCGTGCACACCAACGGCAAACGCGAAACCAAGCAGCAGTTCATCGACGCCATCGTCGCCGGCCGCCGCCGCTATCGCCAGATCGAAATCCAGTCGCAGGATCTGCTTCCCGTCGGTGACGCAACCTGCGTCGTCACCGGGCGCGCACTGATCGAGATGGAAACCAACAACGGCGGGCTGGTGTTTCCGATCGCCTATACCGCCGTCCATACCCATGAGCAGGGGCAGTGGCGCCTGCTGGCGTGGCAGGCGACGCGGTGCGCGACCGAGACATGAGCGCGCGTGGCGCTCCTTTTTCGTGTCCCGACCGAAGCGGCCTTCTGGGCCGCTTTTTATTGCCCGTGCGGCGCGGATTGCGCGAAGCACGGGCGGTCACGCACCGCTCGCTTGACGTTTGAACCCTGAAGCGAAAACCCGCCGGTCAGGCCGCCGCACGGCGGTCGGCGCGCTGCCAGGCCGAGCGGTTGATCGCGCTGACGACCGCATCGAGCGCGGCGCTCCTCGCATCGGCATGCACTCCGACGCCGTGCCGCAGCGGCGCATCGCCGACCCGGCAGCCGACCGATACCGCGATTCGTCCGTCCGTCGTGCGTGCGTGTTCGCACGAGGCGACGTCGACCGTCGCGCCGGCCGCCGTCGCGAAGGCCGCGGCCATGCGTTGCACGACCTCTTCGGGTGTCGCGTCGGCCGGCGGTGCGCCCGCGATGTCGCGGTTCTGCCAGCGTGCGGCGTCGCCGTGGCGCGCGGCCGGACCGGCGGTCTCGAAGAATTCGCGGGCGAACAGCGCGCAGATCGCGTCGCCGGTCACTTCCTCGCCGGAGGCATCGGCGAGCGTCTGCACCGCGTGGCTGAATTCGATCTGCACGCGCCGCGTCGGCGTGAAGCCCATCCCGCGTTCGAGCAGGAACGTCGCGCCGCCCTTGCCGGACTGGCTGTTCACGCGAATGACCGCGTCATAGCTGCGGCCGAGATCGGCCGGGTCGATCGGCAGGTACGGCACCTCCCACACCGCGTCGGGGCGCTGCTGCGCGAAGCCCTTGCGGATCGCATCCTGGTGCGAGCCAGAGAACGCGGTGAATACGAGGTCGCCTGCGTACGGATGGCGCGGATGCACCGGAATCTGGTTGCAGCGCTCGACCACGCGGCGCACCGCGTCGATGTCGGAGAAATCGAGGCCTGGATCGATGCCTTGCGTATAGAGGTTCAGCGCGAGCGTGACGAGATCGACGTTGCCGGTGCGCTCCCCATTGCCGAACAGGCAGCCCTCGATGCGGTCGGCGCCCGCGAGCAGCGCGAGTTCAGCGGCCGCGACCGCGGTGCCGCGATCGTTGTGCGGATGCACGGACAGCACGATGCTGTCGCGATACGCGAGGTTGCGGTCCATCCACTCGATCTGGTCGGCGAACACGTTCGGGCTCGCGGCTTCGACGGTCGCCGGCAGGTTGACGATCATCTTGTGATCGCGGGTCGGACGCCACGCCTGCGCGACCGCGTCGCACACTTCGCGCGCGAACGTCAGCTCGGTCATGCTGAAGGTTTCCGGTGAGTACTGGTAGGTCCAGTGCGTGTCCGGGCGGGCCGCCGCGTGTTCCTTGATGAGTCGCGTGCCCTCGACCGCGAGCGCCTTCACGTCGTCCTTCGACATCCCGAACACGATGCGCCGGAACGACGGGCAGATCGCGTTGTACAGGTGCACGATCGCGCGCGGCACGCCGTCGAGCGCGTCGAAGGTGCGCGCGATCAGGTCGTCCCGCGACTGCACGAGCACTTCGATCGTCACGTCGTCGGGAATGCGCTTGTCGTCGATCAGCTTGCGGACGAAATCGAAATCGGTTTGCGACGCCGACGGAAAACCGACTTCGATCTCCTTGAAACCGATCGCGACCAGCATGTCGAAGAATTCCAGCTTCTGTTCGATGCTCATCGGCTCGATCAGCGACTGGTTGCCGTCGCGCAGGTCGGTGCTCATCCAGACCGGCGCACGCTCGATGGTGCGGGTCGGCCAGCGGCGGCCATTGATGCGGACGGGTTCGAACGGACGGTACTTGTTTTGCGGGTTGCGCTTCATCTTCTGGACCTCGGGTCTCAAGTCGCGAGCGAAGACGGGCGGCATGGGCGACGGGTGGCGCTGCCTCGCTCCGTGGCGCCGGAAACGGGCTACGGATGCGGATGATCTTCGCGAATCGGCCGACGGATGGACGGACGAATGCTGACGACTTCGGGTTGTAAAAACTGCGAGAAGGGTGCTGCGAGGAACTGCAGGGAGGGACCGTGCGGACAGCACACGGCGCTACGACAGCCTTAGGCTAGTCGTAGCGATAGCGACCGCGCTAGGCGGCCGGAGGTAATTCGGAGGGTGTTCGGAAAGGAACGCATGGCGACAACTCTATGCCAGGATGCGTGCGCGTGTCAAATGGTCGGTTGAAAGGCCGGTGTGACAGCGTGCCGGCCCGGGATGCCGGTCACGGTGCGAGCCGGGCTGTCCGCTCGATTCGAACGATTCGTACGATCGTCTCGACCTGCCGCGCAAGCGTGTCGGGTACCGGAATTTCGCCGCGCAACACGGCGTCCGTCCACGCGGCCGTGGTGGCCGCGTCGCGCGATTCGGGCAGCGCCACGGGCGGCGCGTCGCTCGACGAGCGCTCTGGCTCGATCAGCGTGTCGCACACGCCGTCGTGCAGCCAGTCGACCTGTACCTGGCGCCGCGTGTCGGCCACCGCTTCGCCTTCGGTGCCGCGCGCGAGCAGCGCGCCGCCCAGTGCGGCGTCCGGATGATCGCGGAACAGTTGCGCGAGGCTGTCGCGGTACGGCGGATGGGTGTAGTTGACGAGCCGCAGCCCCGCCGGCGCGAACGGCTGCAGGATCTTCACAAGCGTGTGCGTCGAGTTGCGCACGCCGAGCACGCTGCGCAGCGACAGCAGACGCGCGATGCGCGGCGCCAGCGCGTCAATGGGTGCGAACGCGACGCGGCGCTCCGCGAGCATGTCCTCGATCGCGTCGTGCGATGTCGACGGCGGGATCGACAGCGCAGAGAAGATCTCCGCGCTCGTCACGCGGCCCGGATCGCGCTCGACACCGTGTACGAGCACCGGCACGCCTTCGCGCGCGAGCAGCAGCGCGAGCAGCGGCACCAGGTTCGGCTGCTTGCGCGCGCCGTTGTAGCTCGGGATCGACACCGGGCGGAACGCGGCGTCCTGCACGTGCACGGGTTTGAACGACGCCTGCGCGGCGGCGAGCATCGCGGCCAGTTCATCGGCGCTTTCGCCCTTCAGGCGATAGGCGATCAGGATCGCGCCGAGTTCGACGTCCGACACGCGCGCATCGAGCATCGCGCGATACAGCTCGAACGTGTCTTCGGCGGACAGCGCGCGTGCGCCGTGCGGGCCGCGGCCGATTTCCTTGATGAAGCGGGCGCAAGGAAACGGCGAGGCAGCGGAGTCGAGGGGAGCGGTCATCGGGGCGTGGGGGGCGGCCGGCATCGGGCCGCGCGGTGAGCGGTGAGGAATGCCCCGAGTATCGCACGGGCACGGCGGCGCGCGCCGACGCGGCGCGGCGCGCTACACTCGGGTTCCCGGCGGTGCCGCGTGCGCCGCGGACGCAGTCGCCGGCCGAATACGAACCAGAGAGACATCCCATGAAGCTCTACAGCTATTTCCGCAGTTCCGCGTCGTACCGCGTGCGGATCGCCCTGAACCTGAAGCAGCTGCCGTACGACACGGTTCCCGTGCACATGCTGCGCGACGGCGGCGAGCAATTGAAGGACGCCTACCGCGCGGTGAATCCGGATGCGGTCGTGCCGACGCTGATCGACGGCAATGCCACGCTGCAGCAATCGCTCGCGATCATCGAATATCTCGAGGAAACGCATCCCGAACCAGCGCTGTTGCCAAAGCAGCCGGTCGACCGCGCATATGTGCGGGCGATTGCGCTGCAGGTCGCGTGCGAGATCCATCCGCTGAACAACCTGCGCGTGCTCAAGTACCTGAAACACTCGCTGAACGTGTCCGAGGAAGCGAAGAACGACTGGTACCGGCACTGGATCGAGGCGGGTTTCGCATCGCTCGAGACACGCCTCGCGAACGATCCGCGCACCGGCAAGCTGTGCTTCGGTGACACGCCGACGCTCGCCGATATCTGCATCGTGCCGCAGGTGTTCAACGCGAACCGTTTCTCGATCGACACGACGCGCTTTCCGACGATCCAGCGGATCGCCGATCATGCGTCGACGCTCGACGCGTTCAAGGCCGCAGAGCCCGGCGTGCAGCCCGACGCCGAATGACGCCGTGGGTCAGCCAGCCGCCGGCCGACGGCTGGCGGACGCGCATGAAAAAGGGCGCCCGAAGGCGCCCCGTGCGGTGCGGGCCGGCGGCGTTCAGCCGAGCAGCGCGTCCGCGAATTCCACTGCGCTGAACGGCTGCAGGTCCTCGACTTTCTCGCCGACGCCGATGAAGTAGACGGGCACCGGGCGCTGCCGCGCGATCGCGGCGAGAATGCCGCCCTTCGCCGTGCCATCGAGCTTCGTGACGATCAGGCCCGTGAGGCCGAGTGCATCGTCGAATGCCTTCACCTGCGTGAGCGCGTTCTGGCCCGTGTTCGCGTCGATCACGAGCAGCACCTCGTGCGGCGCGCCATCGTGCGCCTTCGAGATCACGCGCTTCACCTTCTTCAGTTCTTCCATCAGGTGCAGCTGCGTAGGCAGGCGGCCGGCCGTGTCGGCCATCATCACGTCGATCCTGCGCGCGCGCGCCGCGCTGACCGCGTCGAAGATCACGGCAGCCGGGTCGCCGCTTTCCTGCTGGACGACCGTCACGTTGTTGCGCTCGCCCCAGACTGCCAGTTGTTCGCGCGCAGCCGCGCGGAACGTATCGCCCGCAGCCAGCAGCACCGACTGGTCGAAGCTCTGCAGATGCTTCGCGAGCTTGCCGATGCTGGTGGTCTTGCCTGCGCCGTTCACGCCCGTGATCATCATCACGAGCGGCTGTGCGCGGCCGAGCATCAGCGATTTCTCGAGCGGCTTCAGCAGTTCGACGAGCAGGTCGTGCAGCGCGCCCTTCACCTGCTGCGGATCGGTCAGCCGGCCCACGCGCACCTTCTCGCGCAGCGCGCCGAGCAGGTACTCGGTCGCATCGACGCCGGCGTCGGACATCAGCAGCGCGGCTTCGAGCTCTTCGTACAGGTCCTCGTCGATCTTCGTATTGACGAATACGCCGGTGATGCTCGAGCCCGTCTTCGCGAGGCCCGACTTCAGGCGCGCGAGCCACGATTTCTTCGCGGAGGCGTCCTGCGTCGGCGGCGGCACGATCTCGACCGCTTCGACGACTTCGTCGGTGCCGTCGTTGGTCGGCGTGACCGTCATCACGACGGCCGGCGCGGCCTGCTGCGGTTGCGCGGGGGCTTGCGGCGCTTCGATCGCCGGGCGCGTGTCGGATGGTTCGTCCGGTTGCGGCGCATCGATCGATTGCGATTCCGCGGAGTCGGGCTCCTGCGCTTTCTTGAATCGTTTGAAGAAGCTGAACATGGTCTGACGTCGGGAAGAGGGCGGGGCGCCGCTCGGGCGCAGCGCCGGACGGGCCGTCGTGCGTGCGCATGGCGGCCGAAACCGTGCATTTTATCAGTGCGGCGGCGCACTCGCGTCAGCCGGTGCCGCCGCTGTGGTAACGTGCGCCTGTTTGGCGGTGCGCCCTCTTGCGCACCCGGTCCCTCCGTTGTCGATATTCCGTATGTCCCGTTCCTCTTCCGGCCGCCCGACGGCCCCCACTGGCCGCGGCAAGCCGCACACGATCCGCATCATCGGCGGTGACTGGAAGCGCACGCCGCTCGCCGTGCTCGATCTCGACGGCCTGCGGCCGACGCCCGATCGCGTGCGCGAGACGCTGTTCAACTGGCTCGGCCAGGATCTCGAAGGCCGGCGCTGCCTCGACCTGTTCGCGGGCACCGGCGCGCTCGGGTTCGAGGCCGCGTCGCGCGGCGCGACGAGCGTCGTGATGGTCGAGCGCCACCCGCGCGCGGCGCAGCAACTGCGCGCGATCAAGGACAAGCTCGGCGCACGCTCGGTCGAGGTCGCGGAAGCCGACGCGCTGCGGCTCGCGGCCGGGCTGACCCCGGGTGCGTTCGACGTCGTGTTCCTCGATCCGCCGTTCGGTGAGCCGGCCGTGCTCGATCGCGCGATCGCACTGGCGGCGCCGCTCGTCGCGCCGGATGGCGCCCTGTACGTCGAGACGGGCGCGGAGCTCGACCCGGCCGCGCACGAAGCGCTGGCCGGTTGGCAGGTGGTGAAGCACGGCAAGGCGGGTGCGGTTCACTATCATTTGCTGCAGCGCGAAAATGATGAATAATGCGCGTTCCATACGAGGCGGCGCGCCGCAAAGGCGACGCATGCCCATCTCGGCAGCGGCGTGCGCGTCGCACGGCTGCCACCCCGTTTGCGTGATGACAGGAGGAGCGACATGGTAGTCGCCGTGTATCCCGGTACGTTCGATCCGCTGACACGCGGTCACGAAGACCTCGTGCGGCGTGCATCGAGCATTTTTGATACGCTGGTGGTCGGTGTTGCCGACAGCCGCGCGAAGAAGCCGTTTTTCTCGCTGGAAGAACGTCTGAAGATTGCGAACGAGGTGCTCGGCCATTATCCGAACGTGAAGGTGATGGGTTTCAAGGGCCTGTTGAAGGACTTTGTCCGCACCAACAACGCGCGCGTGATCGTGCGCGGCCTGCGTGCCGTGTCCGATTTCGAATATGAGTTCCAGATGGCGGGGATGAACCGCTATCTGTTGCCCGATGTCGAGACGATGTTCATGACGCCATCCGATCAGTATCAGTTCATCTCGGGGACGATCGTGCGCGAAATCGCGCAGTTGGGCGGCGATGTCAGCAAGTTCGTGTTCCCGTCCGTCGAGAAGTGGCTGACCGAGAAAGTCGCCGCGATGGGAGGCCCGGCCGCGTGACGCGGCGCCGGCCGGTTTCGTTGCGAAGCCGGCCGCTGGCCTGAAGAAGTGAGATCAGTATGTCTTTGATGATTACCGACGAGTGCATCAATTGCGACGTGTGCGAGCCAGAGTGCCCGAACGGCGCGATTTCGATGGGCCCGGATATCTACGTGATCGACCCCAACAAGTGCACCGAGTGCGTCGGCCATTTCGACGAACCGCAGTGCCAGCAGGTGTGTCCGGTCGAATGCATTCCGCGCGATCCGCAGCATGACGAATCGCACGCGCAGTTGATGGCGAAGTATCACGCGTTGATCGCCGCGAAGGGCGACGACGCGCAGTGACCGTGCGGTGACGCGCGCGTCGCAACGTCATGAATTGACTGACCGGCGCCGCTCGGCGCCGGTTCCACTTCTCCCTTCGCTTCAGCCGATCAGGTCGCGCAATGCCGCGACGAGCGCGTCGCATTCGGCGTCGGTGCCGACGGTGATGCGCAAATGCTGGTCGATGCGTGGCGCCCGGAAGTGCCGCACGAAAATTTCCCGATCCTTCAGCTTTGCCGCGATCGTGCCCGCATCGTGCGCGGGATGGCGCGCGAACACGAAATTCGCGCTCGACGGCACGATGTCGAAACCAAGTGCCTCCAGCGCGTGCGTGAGCCGTGCGCGACTGTCGATCACGCGTCGGCAGATTGCACCGAAGTAGTCGGTGTCTTCGTATGCCGCCTGCGCGGCGACCTGCGCGAGCCGGTCGAGCGGATAGGAATTGAAGCTGTCCTTCACACGATTCAGTGCGTCGATCAATGCCGCATCGCCGAACGCGAAGCCGACACGCATGCCCGCGAGCGAGCGCGCCTTCGACGTCGTGTGCACGACGAGCAGGTTCGGATGGCGGTCGATCAGCGTGATCGCGGATTGCGCGCCGAAATCGACGTACGCCTCGTCGATCAACACGACCGACGACGGGTTCGCGGCGGCAATCCGCTCAATGTCCGCGAGCGGCAGCGCGCGCCCGGTCGGTGCGTTCGGGTTCGGAAACAGCACGCCGCCGACATCGTCGAGATAGTCTTCGACACGGATCGAGAAGTCGTCCGCGAGCGGTACGATTGCGGTCTCGACACCGTAGAGGCGCGCGTAGGTCGGGTAGAAGCTGTACGAAATATCGGGAAAGCGCAGCGGCCGGTCATGCTTGAGCAGGGCCTGGAACGCGTGCGCGAGCACCTCGTCGGAGCCGTTGCCGACGAAGACCTGCTCGGGCTTGATGCGATGATGGGCCGCGACCGTCTCGCGCAGTGCGCGCGCGAGCGGGTCGGGATAACGGCGCAGCGTGTCGCCGGTGTCGCCGAGTTCGCGTGCGATCGCCGCGACGACGCGCGGCGAAGGCGGATAGGGATTCTCGTTGGTGTTCAGCTTGACGGGGTGTGCGAGTGCGGGCTGTTCGCCCGGCACGTAAGGCACGAGTTGCTGAACGACGTCGCTCCAGTAACGGCTCACCGCTTGGCTCCTGACGGGCAAAAACAGCCAGATTACCGCATGTGGATGCTGCGGTGCGCGATTGCGCACGACGGAGACGCCGCCCGGCGCAGCCGGACGGCACGTTGCACCATGCCGGTGCGGTGCGGCGTCAGTTGCGATGCAACTGCATCGTCGCGCGGTCGAGTTCGCCCTTGACGACCATCGGCATGACGGCGAGCGCGCGCTCGATCGATGCGTCGATCACGTCCTGCTCTTCGCGGCGCGGCGGCTTCAGCACGAAGTTCGCGACGTCGGGCTTCGCGCCGGCGCGCGCGCCTTCCGGGATCAGGTCGCGCGGATGGCCGATGCCGATGCGCAGGCGCCAGTACTGCTGCGACGACAGATGCGCGGTGATGTCCTTCAGACCGTTGTGACCGCCGCTGCCGCCGCCGAGCTTCAGCTTCACCGTGCCGGGCGGCAGATCGAGTTCGTCGTGTGCGACGAGGATCTGGTCGGGCAGGATCTTGAAGAAACTCGCGAGCGCGACGACCGACTGGCCGGAGCGGTTCATGTAGGTTTGCGGCTCGAGCAGGTGGACTTCCTCGCCGTGCAGGCGCGCCTTCGCGTAGAAGCCATGGAAGCGGCGCTCGTCGCGCAGCGTCGCGCCTGCTTCGCGGGCGAGCTGGTCGATCAGCCAGAAGCCGGCGTTGTGGCGCGTCGCAGTGTATTCTGCCCCGGGATTGCCGAGGCCGACGATCAGTTTGATCATGACGTTTCGTAGGCGGCAGCGCCCGCCTGGGCGCAGAAAAAGAAAAACCCGCCGGGCAAGCCGCGGCGGGTTGTGTCGACCGTTTCTTGAAACGGATCGAACGGGCGCGTAGGCGGCCGTTTAGGCAGCCGGCGTTTCGCCTTCGCCTGCTGCGTCCGACACGGCACCAGCCGGGACCGTCGCCGATGCGACAACCGGGTTTTCCGCGTCGACGTGCGCGACCAGCGTCACGCCGTTCGGCAGTGCGATGTCCTTCGCGTGCAGCGACTGACCTGCTTCGATCTTCGACAGATCGACTTCGAGGAATTCCGGCAGAGCCGACGGCAGGCACTCGACTTCGATTTCCGTCGCGACGTGCGAGACGATTGCGCTCGACAGCTTCACTGCCGGGCTGACTTCAGCGTTCAGGAAGTGCAGCGGCACCTTCGTGTGCAGCTTCTTCTTCGCGTCGACGCGCTGGAAGTCCACGTGCAGCACGAGTTGCTTGAACGGGTGGTATTGCACGTCGCGCAGCAGAACCTGTTGCGACTGGCCAGCCACTTCGAGTTCGAGGATCGACGAGTGGAATGCTTCCTTCTTCAGTGCGTGCCACAGCGCGTTGTGATCGAGTTCGATCTTTTGCGGGGCTGCTTCGCCACCGTAGACGATACCCGTGGTCTTACCGGCGTTGCGCAGGCGGCGGCTCGCACCCGTACCTTGCTGTTGGCGCTCGAAAGCGACGACTTTCATGTGATTCTCCATTAGCTGCCCGCGACCAGGCAGTAAAACGGGGCCGGCGAAATGGCGGCCCCCGATGAAACGGACGGGGCTTCGTCTATCCCGTCCGATTGTGCAAAAAGCGAAGCGTTGCCGCTTCGCTTTCCGCGCATGCTTTGTCTTGTCGTTCCGCGATCAGGATTCCGCGAACAGCGACATCACCGAGTCGCCGCGGCGAATCCGCGAGAACGTTTCGGCCAGCAGGCTCGCGCTCGTCAGCGAGCGGATCTTCGAGCACGCCAGCGATTCGGCCGACAGCGGAATCGTATCGGTGACGACCAGCTCGTCGAGTGCCGATGCGGCGATGCGGTCGGCGGCGCCGCCCGACAGAACCGGGTGCGTCGCGTACGCGAACACCTGCTTCGCACCGCGATCCTTCAGCACTTGCGCGGCCTTGCAGAGCGTGCCGGCCGTATCGACCATGTCGTCCATGATCACGCAGGTGCGGCCTTCGACTTCACCGATGATGTTCATCACTTCGGCGACGTTCGCCTTCGGACGACGCTTGTCGATGATCGCGAGATCGCAGTTGAGCTGCTTCGCGAGTGCCCGGGCACGGACCACGCCGCCGACGTCCGGCGACACGACGAGCAGATCCGAGTAGTTCTGCTTGCGCAGGTCGCCCAGCAGGATCGGCGTTGCGTAGATGTTGTCGACCGGGATGTCGAAGAAGCCTTGAATCTGGTCGGCGTGCAGATCCATCGTGATGATCCGCTCGACGCCGGCGATTTCCAGCATGTTCGCGACGACCTTCGCCGAGATCGCGACGCGCGCCGAGCGCGGGCGACGGTCCTGGCGGGCATAGCCGAAGTAGGGGATGGCGGCAGTGATCCGGCCGGCGGACGCACGCTTGAGCGCGTCGACCATGATCATCAGTTCCATCAGATTGTCGTTCGTCGGCGCGCACGTGGATTGCAGGACGAAGACGTCCTTGCCGCGCACGTTTTCCTGGATCTCGACCTGGATCTCGCCGTCGGAGAAACGGCTGACCATTGCTTTGCCGAGGGGGATTCCAAGGATATTGACGACTTCCTGGGCGAGCGCGGGATTCGCGTTGCCAGTAAAGACCATCAAGCCATCATGGCTGTGGCTGCTCATCGTGCACCTGCTTCAGGCTTAGGCGGGAAATGCGGGAAAATTTTTGGCAGGGGAGGAAGGACTCGAACCCTCGCATGCCGGAATCAAAATCCGGTGCCTTGACCAACTTGGCGACTCCCCTACACTCAACTGATAACTTCACCGGACATGTAGGCTATCCGATAAAGCAAAACTTCATGACGCGAAAGCGAAGAGCGGATGCTCGTTCAGGCTCTCGGCAACTGCACCGTTCCAACCGGTGGGCAGCTTGGCTTTCGCCGCTTCTGCCTCGTGCCTGCTACGAAACGCTGCAAACACGCTTGCTCCGGAGCCGGTCATCCTCGCGGGGGTCACATCATACAACCATTTGACCACCTGCGCAACTTCCGCGTACTTACTTGTCACAACTTGCTGCATGTCGTTCCGACCGAAGCTATCTGGCCATCCCGCATCGCTGCTTTGCTGTGCAAGAAAGTCCGTAATTGTGACGCGCTTCGTATCTCTTGTCAACAACTCATCTGAAAAAATTTCAGCGGTGGGGACATGAACTCGTGGCGTCACAACCAAGAACCAGCGAGTCGGCAATTCTACCTCAGCTAATTCTTCTCCGATACCCTCTGCGAACGCATTTTTTCCAAAAACAAAGAACGGGACGTCCGCGCCGAGTTTCACCGCGAGCGACTGCAGTTCCGTGCGCGGCAGATCGAGTTGCCACAGACGGTTCAGCGCGAGCAGCGTCGTCGCCGCGTCGGAGCTGCCGCCGCCGAGGCCCGCGCCCATCGGCAGGCGCTTGTCGATCTCGATGTCGACGCCGGCCGTGGTGCCCGTGTGCGTTTTCAGCAGGTTGGCCGCGCGCACGACGAGATCGCTTTCCTCGGGCACGCCCGGCACGTCGGTGACGCGTGCGACGCGACCGTCGTCACGCAGCGTGAAGTGCAGCGTATCGCCCCAGTTCAGCAGCTGGAACACGCTCTGCAGATCGTGATAGCCGTTCGGTCGACGGCCGGTGATGTGCAGGAACAGGTTGAGTTTCGCGGGCGCAAGGCAGTTGCGCAGCGAGCGGGTCGAATCGGTCATGCGTATGTCGGGGCTAGGTTCACGTGCTTACTGGTCGAGCACGAGCTTGATGTCGAGCGGCGGCGTCGCGCGCACGAGGTTGACGCGTTTGACGCCCGTCGCCGGTGCGTCTGCGTAGGCGAGATAGTCGATCGTCCAGCCGTCCTGGCGGATCTGCTTGACGTGCGTCGTGTCCGCCGGGTCGCGCACCGTCTGCGCGGGCGTCGCGGGCGCGGGCGTTGGCAGCAGCCAATAGCGCAGACCGGCCAGCGGCAGCGAGAAGCCGAGCGCATTCTGCATCAGTTCGCCGACGTCCGTCGCGTATTGCGGCTGGCGGTTCGGCAGTTCGAGCGATGCGGCCTGCGGCGTCGATTTCACGACCGCGAGCGTCTGGCCGAGCGGGCTGCGCAGTTCGAGCGACACGTCGTCGCCGTGCTCCTGCCAGTCGAAGTTGCCGTACACGTTCTGCGGTCGGCCGAGGCTGTCGCTGTACTGCACCGCGAAGCGGCCGTGGTACGCGTGTGTCGCGGCCGTCTGCAGCACGGCGCCCGACGGCGCATTTGCCGACGGCGGCGTGCTCGCGCAGCCGACGAGCGCGAGCGCGGCGCCGGCCGCGGCCAGCGCGTGCAGCGCGCGGGAAGACGGGGAAAGCATCGGGAACATCCGCATCAGAGGCCGTTGACCTGCAGGCGCTTGAGCGTCTGCACGAGCGTGTCGTTGTCGGGTTCGAGCTTCTGCGCGGCACGCCACGCGACGCGCGCGTCCTCCTGCGCGCCGCTCTTCCACAGCACTTCGCCGAGGTGCGCGCCGATCTCGGCGTTCGGCTGCAGTTCGTACGCGCGCCGCAGCACCTTCGTCGCGCCGGCCGTGTCGCCCATCCGGTACTTCACCCAGCCGAGGCTGTCCATGATGTACGCGTCGTTCGGCGCGAGCGACAGGGCCTTGTCGATCAGCTTGCTGGCCTCGGGCAGGCGCTGGTTGCGATCGGCCAGCGAATAGCCGAGCGCGTTGTACGCCTGCGGGTTGTCGGGCTGCGTGCGGATCAGCTCGCGCAGCTGCTTTTCCATCGCCGCGTAGTGGCCGGTCTTCTCGGCCGCCATGGCGTAGTCGTAGCGCAGGTCGGGATCGTCCGGGAAATCCTGGACTGCCTGCGCGAGTCGCGCCTCGGCTTCCGGATAGCGCTTCGCGGTGAACAGGATCGACGCATCGGTGCGTGCGACCACGGCCGCATCGCGCGGATCGCTGATCGGCAGGTCGTCGAGCACCTTGCGCGCCTCGTCGGTCTTGCCCTGTTTCTGCAGCAGCTGCGCGCGCGTGATCTGCGCGGGCAGGTAGTGCTGGCTCGTCTGGTCGACCTTGTCGAGCCATTGCGACGCCTGCACGTCGTTGCCCTGTTCGATCGAGATCTGCGCGAGGTAGATGTAGCCCTGGCCGACGTCGAGGTTCGGCTGCTTGTCGCCGAGCTGCACGTACTGTTTCAGGTACGCGCTCGCATCGTCGAGCTTCTTCTGCTGGATCTTGATCAGCGCGAGCGCCATCAGCGGAGTCGGGTCCTTCGAGTCGAGCTTGCGCATCGTCTCGAACTGCTTCTGCGCGTCGTCGAGGCGGTCGTCGGCGAGATAGAGCTGCGACAGAGCGAGGCGCGCATCGCGCGACTTCGGATTCTGCTGAACATATTTCTCGAACGACGCGATGCCGGCCGCGCGCTCGGCGGGCCCCATCTGCGACAGCATCAGCGCCGCCGGCAGATAGTCGGGGCGGATCTGCAGCGCCTGCTTCAGCGACTGCGCCGCGCCTTCCTTGTCGTCGACCGCGAGTTGCTGCCGCGCGATCGCGAGCTGCGCCTCGGGGCGGTTCATGTCGTTCTTCAGCATGTCCTTCAGCACCGCGAGGCCGCCGACGCGGTCGGCGCCGCGCACCAGCAGTGCCTGCAGCGCGAGGATCGCGGGGCCGCGCGTTTCGCCGGTCGCGCGGGCCAGTTCGCGCGCGAGCATCGGCTGCGCGTCGGCCGGCTTGCCGGCGAGCACGAGCAGCGCGGCGTCGACTTGCGATGCGCGGTTCGAATCGGGTGCGTACTGGCGCCACAGATTGGCCGCCGACAGCGCGTCGGCCGGGCTTTGCGCGCCGAGCGCGATCTCGGTCGCACGCTGCGCCATGCGGGGGTCGCGCGTGTCGCGGGCGAGCGCGAGGTAGGTCTGGTAGGCCGGCGCAGGCTGGTTGCGCTGGAGCGCGACCTCGGCGGCCAACACCTGATAGACGATCTGGCTCGTCAGCGGGACACCCGGGAGATCCTTGTTCTCGTCCGGCATTACGTGCTCGAACGCGCCCTGCGGCTCCGCGTCGTCCGATGCCGGATTCTGCGCGTGTGCCGGTAAGGCGGTGAGGGTCCACGCGGCGAGCAGCCAGGCGCCGAGCGCACGGCGGACCGGGAAGGCGCGCGCGCCGCGCACGGCGGCGGGGCGCTTCAGAAGCAGCTTCGAGGGCAGAGTCATGGAAATCCGTTCGATGTTTCAACCGATTGTAACGCGCTCGCTACAATACACGCACGATCGTGAATCCCGTCTCAGACCCGCAAAACATGCCAGAGTTGCCAGAAGTCGAAGTCACGCGCCGGGGCATCGAGCCCTTTGTCGCGGGCCGCCGCGTCGAGCGTGTCGACGTCCGTACCGCGATGCTGCGCTGGCCCGTGCCGGCGGAGCTCGCCGAGCAATTGCGCGCGCGCGAGGTGCTCGCCGTCGAGCGTCGCGGCAAGTATCTGCTGTTCGAGGTCGACGCGGGCTGGTTCATCGTTCATCTCGGGATGACGGGCACGCTGCGCGTGCTGCCCGCAGCCGGCGTGCCGGTCGCCGCGAAACACGACCACATCGACTGGATCTTCGACGAATTCGTGCTCCGGTTCCGCGATCCACGCCGTTTCGGCGCGGTGCTGTGGCACCCACGCGAAGCGGGCGACGTGCATGCGCATCCGCTGCTCGCCAGCCTCGGCGTCGAGCCGTTCTCGCCGGCGTTCACCGGCGCGCTGCTGCACGCGCGCACGCGCGGCCGCACGGTGTCGGTCAAGCAGGCGCTGCTCGCGGGCAACATGGTCGTCGGCGTCGGCAACATCTATGCGTCGGAGAGCCTGTTTCGCGCGGGCATCCGGCCGACGACCGCCGCCGGCAAGGTGTCGCTGCCGCGCTACGAGCGGCTGGCCGACGCGGTGCGCGCGACCCTCGCCGACGCGATCGAGCGCGGCGGCAGCACGCTGCGCGATTTCGTCGGCAGCAACGGCGAAAGCGGCTATTTCCAGCTCGACTGCTTCGTCTACGACCGGGCGGGGCTACCTTGCCGCACCTGCGGCACGCCGATCCGCCAGATCGTGCAGGGGCAGCGCTCGACCTATTTCTGCCCGACCTGCCAGCGCTGAGTCGCGCGTTGCAACCTCTTTCCAAAGATTCGAACACTTGAAGCCGCCCCGCATTGCTCCCGCTCCGTTCCCCGTCACACCGCTGCATCGCACGTTCGCCACGCGCCTGATCGCCTGGCAGCGCGTGCACGGTCGCCACGACCTGCCGTGGCAGAACACCCGCGATCCCTACTGGATCTGGCTGTCGGAAATCATGCTGCAGCAGACGCAGGTCTCGACCGTCGTCCCGTATTACACGCGCTTTCTCGAGCGCTTTCCCGACGTCGCCGCGCTCGCGGCCGCGCCGTCCGACGACGTGATGGCGCTGTGGGCCGGGCTCGGCTACTACTCGCGCGCACGCAACCTGCATCGCTGCGCGCAGGTCGTCGTCGCCGAGCATGGCGGCGTATTCCCGTCGACGCCGGAAGCGCTCGCCGAACTGCCGGGCATCGGCCGTTCGACGGCCGCGGCGATTGCGTCGTTTGCCTATGGTGCGCGCGCAACGATCCTCGACGGCAACGTGAAGCGCGTGCTGGCGCGGGTGTTCGGCGTCGAAGGCTTTCCGGGCGAGAAGCGCGTCGAGAACGACATGTGGGCGCTTGCGGAATCGCTGCTGCCGGATGCCGCGAACGCGGCCGACGTGAGTGCCTATACGCAGGGGCTGATGGATCTCGGCGCGACGCTGTGCGTGCGCGGCAAGCCGGATTGCGCGCGCTGCCCGTTCGCGGGCGACTGTGTCGCGCGATCGACGGGCCGGCAGCGCGAACTTCCGGCTGCGCGGCCGAAGAAGGCGGTGCCGACGCGCAAGACCTGGATGCTCGTGCTGCGCGACGGCGACGCCGTGCTGCTCGAGCGGCGTCCGCCGGCCGGCATCTGGGGCGGCCTGTGGTGCCTGCCGCAGGCAGACGGCGATGCGGCACTCGCGGAACTCGCACGCGGTTTCGGCGGCGGTGGCCCGGTGCCGCTCGCGCCGTTCACGCACACGTTCACGCATTTCCGGCTCGAGATCGAGCCGCGGCTGAGCGATGTGGCGAACGGCGGGCGGCCGCTCACGCATGTGCAGGATGCCGAGACGGCGTGGGTGCCGTTGGCGGGGCTCGATGCGTACGGCGTGCCGGCGCCCGTGCGCAAACTGCTCGATGCGTTGAGCGGGCCGCTGCTGTAAAGAACGGGGGAAGGGCGCGGCGCCCTCACGAAAGCGCCGGGCCGCCGCGGGTGTTTTGCCCGCCAGGATGATTCGCTCGGCGACGCCGCTGCGACGCGCCTGGCCAGCCGAGGCTTACAGCCATCCGTGCCGGTCGAGTATGTGGTGCACGGCATCGATCCGCGCGCCGACGTCCGGAAATTCCATCAATTTCTGCCGCGCACGCAGGTCGAGCGGCAGCAGTTCGGCGAGGCGGTTCGATACCCAGCTCGGGTCGTCTAGGCGAAACGGTTCGGCGAACGGCATCTTGTCCGGTTCGGATTTCTTCAGCGCTTCGATGATGCGCTCCAGCACCTCGGCACACGAGCCGAATTGCGCGAGCGCCTGTTCACCTTCGAGCGGGATGTCGTCGGGCAGCGGCTCCGCGATCCCGACCAGCAGCCCGTTGCCTTCGACGCGATACGACAGCAGCTCGAATCGCTGCGTGCCGATCGCCTGCAGATACAGCATCCCGAATTCGCCGGTATCGCACTCGGTGATACGCGCCATGCAGCCGATCGTCTCGGGCACCGACACGGCGCCGTCCTGCGCGACTTCGGGCCCGCTCTTGAGCAGGCACACGCCGAACGGCGCGTCGTCGCGCAGGCATGCGCGGGACATGTCGAGGTAGCGCGCCTCGAACACCTTGAGCGGCAGCCAGCCACCGGGGAACAGCACCGTATGCAGCGGAAACAGCGGCAGGTCGATCAGGGTGGTCGATAGCGTGGACATGGCGCACCGGCAAGAGGGCGGTGTCGCTAAGGTCGTTCGACCTCGGCGACGAGCCGCGACGACGCGTCGACATCCACGGGCGCGTCACGATGCCGCACGATCACGTTCGCATCGTGCGCGAGTCGCGCGGCGAGCGTTTCCGCGATGAACACCGAGCGATGCTGACCGCCCGTGCAGCCGATGGCGACGGTCAGGTAGCTGCGGTTGTCTTCGCGAAAGTGCGGGAGCCATTTCGTCAGGAACGCATGGATGTCGTCGATCATCTGGTGGACGATCGGCAGTGCGTCGAGAAAGGCGATGACCGGCTGGTCCAGCCCGGTGAGCGGGCGCAGCTCATGGTCGTAGTACGGGTTCGGCAGCGCGCGCACGTCGAACATCAGGTCGGCATCGAGCGGCACGCCGCGCTTGAAGCCGAACGACTCGAACATCACCATCAGGTCGTTGTTCTTCTGCTCGATGAAGCGCTTGACCCACGTGCGCAGCACGTTCGCGCGCAGCGTGCTGGTATCGATCTGGTGGCCGAATTCGGCGAGCGGCGCGACCAGCTCGCGTTCGCGCTCGATCGCTTCCTCGAGCGACGACAGCAGCCCGACGTTCGCGTCGTGCGACGGCGAGCCCGACAGCGGGTGGCGCCGGCGCGTTTCGGAGAAGCGCTGGATCAGCGCCTGCGTGCTCGCGTTGAGGAACAGCACGCGGACATCGTGCTCGAGCGACAGCGCGCGGATCAGGCCGGGCATTTCGTCCAGCGACGCGCTCGAACGCGCGTCGATCGCGACCGCGAGCCGGTGCTGGCCACCGTCGGCCAGGTAGCGGGCGAGTTCGGGAAGCACGTGCGGCGGCAGGTTGTCGACGCAGTAGTAGCCTGCGTCTTCGAGCGCGTTCAGCGCGACGGACTTGCCTGAGCCGGAGATGCCGGTGATAAGGACGATGCGCATGGGAAGCAGAGAATCCTGACGTTTCATCATAGCACCGGCTCGACGCGTCGGCGCTGCGAGGCCGGCGCGGGGAGCATTACACGAGCTTGCCGGGGAACTGACTGTCGGGATCCTGCATCGCGAGTCGTTGCCGATCCATGAAATCGCGCAACGTGTCGATTCCGCGCAACTGCAGGATCGTATTCCGCACGGCCGCCTCGACGAGCACCGCGAGGTTGCGGCCGGCCGCAACCTGGATCGTGACCTTGCTGATCGGCAGGCCGAGCACGTCGACCGTCTGGCTTTCCAGCGGCAGCCGCTGGAATTCGCCGTCCGGGCGGCGCACGAGCTGGACGATGAGCTTCAGCTTCATTTTCCGGCGCACCGCCGTTTCACCGAAGATCGTCTTGATGTCGAGCAGGCCGAGGCCGCGCACTTCGAGCAGGTTCTGCAGCAGCGGCGGGCAGCGGCCTTCGACGAAATCGGGGCCAAGTCGGACGAAATCGACGGCGTCGTCGGCGACGAGGCCGTGGCCGCGACTGATGAGTTCGAGGCCCAGTTCGCTCTTGCCGAGCCCGGAGTCGCCGGTGAGCAGCACGCCCATCCCGAGGATGTCGAGGAACACGCCGTGCAGCGTCGCGCGCGGCGCGAGGATGCGCGACATGTAGAGCCGCAGGCTGTCGATCACCGCGGCGGCCGACATCGGCGTCGTGAACAGCGGCGTGGACGAGCGCGTGCAGCGCAGCACGAGTTCGGGCGGCGCCGCAGCGCCGCCGGCGACGACGAGGAACGGTGGCTCGAGGGCGATCAGCTCGGCCATGTGGCGCGAACGGTCTTCGTCGGTCTGCCGCTGGTAGTAGTCGATTTCGGCTTCGCCGAGCACCTGGATCCGGTTCGGGTGGATCAGGTTCAGGTGGCCGACGAGGTCGGCGCTCGACGTTGCGTTGGCGACGGTGTCGGCCGAAAAACCGCGCTCCCAGCCTTCATGCCCCGTCAGCCAGCTCAGCTTCAGCGTGGCCGCGTTGTCGTCGAAGATGCTCTGGGCGTTGATGCTGGACGTATCCATGACTCTCGTCACTCCAATGGGCCGGTGTGCAGGCGCGCGGCGACGGACGTCGCCATACCGGGCGGCCCTGGACGATGGCGTGTGCCGCCTCGTACCGGAAAAATTCCGCCCGGATCAGCTCAAGGTTGCCACTGAGTGAGCAGGCGATGCAACTCGGCGATATCCGTTTCGTTGTGCAGACGCTCGCGCGCGTCGCGATCGGACAGCAGTTGCGCGATTTCCGACAGGATCTCGAGGTGCTGCTGGGTGGCTTGCTCGGGGACGAGCAGGAAAATCAGGAGACCGACGGGCTGGCCGTCGGGCGCTTCGAACGGGATCGCGTCGGCCAGCCGCACGAACGCGGCGAGCGGGTGCTTGAGCCCCTTGATGCGCCCGTGCGGAATCGCGACGCCTTCGCCGAGCCCGGTCGAACCGAGGCGCTCGCGCGCGAACAGGTTATCCGTGACGGTGCTGCGGGCGATGCCGTTCTGATTCTCGAAGATCAACCCGGCTTGTTCGAAGACGCGTTTCTTGCTGGTGACGGAGAGGTCGATGACGACGTTCTCTATGGGCAGGATTTTAGCTAGGCGATTCATGTTGGCAGGCGATTGGGCGGCCTGGGGTCTCCTTGCGGCGGCAGACTGATTTTCCATGTTCGGCGATATCAAGGCGTTCGGCATCGGAAACCTGCAAGGCAGCTACCGCACCCAACGCCCCCCGGCGATAACCGGAACATTATAGAGCACAGCCGCGCGCGTGGCGCGGCATGGACGGACCGGTCGCACCACTGCCGCTCGGACACAAAAAAAACGCCCGGCGAACCGGGCGGCGTGTGTATTGCGGTGAATGTTATTGCGGCGGCAGTTCGATCTGGTCGATCGACGGCTGCAGCTTGATCGGGTCGTGCGCATGGGTCTGCAGACGCTCCATGTGCTTGACGACCTGGCGATCCAGCTTGTCGATCAACAGATCGATCGCAGCGTACAGGTTGCCGTTCGCGCTTTCGACGAAGATGTCCTTGCCCTTCAGATGCAGGTTGATTTCCGCGCGCTGCTGCTTGTCCTTTTCCTTGTGATTGTCGACCGAGAGGATCACAGTGCCATCGATCACCTGATCGCTATGCCGTAGCACCCGGTCCAGCTTGGTGATCACGTATTCGCGAATTGCAGGCGTGACTTCGAGATGATGTCCACTGATCTTCAGGTTCATAGTGCTTCTCCAAGCGAGTGACCACCCGGCCGCATCGAGGCGGCGCTCCGGTCGACTTGCCCCTGCCGCAGGTAGCGGCATATTCGCGGACAAGTCGCCCGGCCTGTTCCCCGTGTGCGCGGTGGCCGGAACACGCCTGCCGCCGGGCAGGCAGCAGGCTTAAAGAGACTTGCGCAGATTCACTGCCGGGATTTTGAGGGCTTCGCGATATTTGGCAACCGTGCGGCGCGCGACCACGAATCCCTGTTCTGCCAGCAGCTCGGCAATGCGGCTGTCCGAAAGTGGCGATTTTGGGTCTTCAGCTCCTATCAGTTGCTTGATCAGGGCTCGGATGGCGGTCGACGATGCGGCGCCTCCGGTGTCGGTCGAAACGTGTGATCCGAAGAAGTACTTAAATTCAAGCGTCCCGAACGGGGTCAGCATGTACTTGCCAGTTGTCACACGGCTGACAGTCGACTCGTGTAGGCCCAGCGTATCAGCTATTTCCCGCAAAACCAAGGGGCGCATGGCAATTTCACCGTGCGCAAAGAAATTCTTCTGACGTTCGACAATAGCCTGCGCGACACGCAGGATCGTGTCGAATCGCTGCTGGATGTTCTTGATCAGCCAGCGTGCTTCCTGGAGTTGCTGTTTCAACGATCCGGCCGACGGGTCGCCGCGGCTGTTGCGCAGGATGTTCGCGTACAGGTTGTTGATTCGCAGGCGCGGCATCACTTCCGGATTGAGTTCCGCGAGCCAGCCCTGGCCGGCCTTCTTCACGATGATGTCGGGCACGACGTAATCGGCCTCGGCCTTGCCGTACGCGGCGCCGGGGAACGGCTCCAGCGAGCGGATCAGCGCGTGCGCGTCGCGCAGTGCGTCGTCGGTCGCCTTCAGGTGCTTGCGCAGCCGCGTGAAGTCGCGCGCGGCGAGCAGTTCGAGATGCTGCGACACGATCTCGAGCGCGAGCGTGCGTGTCGGGGACGGATCGAGGCGCAGCAACTGCAGCTTCAGGCATTCGGACGCCGAGCGGGCACCGACCCCGGCAGGATCGAAGCTGTGCAGCAGCGCGAGCGCTGCGTTCAGTTCGTCGCAGTCGATTTCCAGTTCCGGCGGCAGGTCGGCGAGCACTTCGTCGAGGGAGGCGGTCAGGTAGCCGTCGTCGTCGAGCGATTCGATCAGGAACATCACGAGCGCGCGATCGCGCGGGCTGGCCTGCGTGACGCGCAATTGCGCGGACAGGTGGTCGCGCAACGACGTCGCGGCTTCCTGCACCTGCAGCGGCGGGAGGTCGTCGTCGTCCGATGCGCCGCTCGAGCGGCCGAACTCGTCGAGATTCCACTGCGGGCCGTCGCCGGCGTCGCCCGATGCGTAGCTGTCGTATTCGTCGGCGGCGGCCGGTTCGTCGCGCTCGGCACGATCGCTCGACTGGCTGCTACCGTTCGCGGCGCCCGACTCGGTATTCTGGCTGGGCGGCGTCTGCGCGATCAGCGATCCGTCCGCCGCGACGCGCAGCGGACTCGCGATCCAGTCGTCATCGTTCTCGAGCAGCGGATTTTGCGCGACAGCCATCGCGACTTCCTGCTGCAGTTCGAGCGTCGACAACTGCAGCAGCCGGATCGACTGCTGCAGTTGCGGTGTCAGTGCCAGGTGTTGCGACAGGCGGAGTTGAAGGCTGGCTTTCATGGCAGAGAGGGAGTCATACCGGCAGTTTGCCACGACCCAGGTGCCTTGAGCCATCCGCGATTACGCGCGGCGCGGCGCACGGCCCCAGGCCGGGGCCGCCGGGCGCCGGAGGGGGCGGCCAGCCGCGGGGGACGTTACATGCGGAAGTGTTCGCCGAGGTACACGCGGCGCACGCTTTCGTTTTCGATGATTTCGCTCGGCGCGCCGGCGGCGAGCACCGAACCGTCGCTGATGATGTATGCGTGGTCGCAGATGCCGAGCGTTTCGCGGACGTTGTGATCGGTAATCAACACGCCGATGTTACGCTGCTTCAGGAACTTGACGATCTTCTGGATCTCGAGCACTGCGATCGGGTCGACGCCGGCGAACGGTTCGTCGAGCAGGATGAAGTTCGGGTTGGTCGCCAGCGCGCGCGCGATTTCGACGCGACGGCGTTCGCCGCCCGACAGCGACAGCGCCGGGTTCTCGCGCAGGTGGCCGATCTGCAGCTCGTCGAGCAGCGCCTCGGTGCGCGCGGCGATCGCGTCCTTCGACAGCCGCTTGCCGTCGTCGCCGTGCTGCAGTTCGAGCACCGCGCGGATGTTTTCCTCGACGGTCAGCTTGCGGAACACCGACGCTTCCTGCGGCAAGTACGACAGGCCGAGCGACGCACGCTTGTGGATCGGCAGCAGGCTGATCGAGCTGCCGTTCAGCGAGATCTCGCCCGCGTCGAGCGGCACGAGGCCGACGATCATGTAGAACGACGTCGTCTTGCCGGCGCCGTTCGGGCCGAGCAGGCCGACGACTTCGCCGCTCTTCACGTCGAGCGACACGTCCTTCACGACCGTGCGCGAGCCGTAGCGTTTCTTCAGGTTGCGGACGACGAGCGAGCTCGTCGTGCCGGCCGGCTGGCGGTTCGAAAGCGCGCTCATTGGCCCGGCGCTCCCTGGATCGTGGTCGACGGCGACAGCTTCGCCGGCGCGCCGTTCAGCTGCCCGGGGCCACCGTTCTTCGGCGACAGCATCGCGCGCACGCGGCCGTTCGGGTTGCCCGGTGCCGCCACGTCCTTGCCGCCCTTCGCGGTGTAGAAGTCGCGCTGGCCGTCGTACGTGATCACGCTGCCGTGAACGGTGTCGGCGATCGTCGACGTGCCCTGCAGGCGACGCACGGTCGCGGCGGTGGTCAGCGTCGTCAGGTCCTGCTTGCCATCGTAGTCGATGCGCTCGGCGTCGCCGTCGATGTATTCGTCGAGACCTTCGCGTTTCTGACGGAACGTCGCGTGCTTCTTGCCGCTGCCGAACGACGTCGCGTACTGATAGCCTTCGGGATCCTGGCGCACTTCGACGCGGTCGCCCTTGATGATGATCGTGCCTTTCGTGATCACGACGTTGCCGGTCGCGACCGTCACCTGCTTCAGGTCGTCATAGGTCAGGTTGTCCGCCTCGACGTTGATCGGCTTGTTCTGGTCGGCCTTCTCGGCATGGGCGAGCGGCGCCAGCCCGACGAGCGGGAGCGCCACGAGCGTCGCGGCGAGCGCGGCGCGGACGGCGCGCGCAGCGCCGCCGGAATTCTGTCGAGGGAACGGTTCGTTCATGCAGTCACGTGAGGGATGCGTCACCTGGATTGACCTTTCGAGCCGCCGGACGTGTCCGCCGCGGCGATCGTGCCGCGCACGTTGCCGTAAAGCTCGATGACCCGGGTGACGTTGTTGTACTTCATGCCGTCGGTCGCGTTGACGAGCGACAGGCCGCGCTGAAGTTTAACCGGCTTTTCGGTCTGGATCACATCGTCATTGACGAAGATCCGGAAATGCTGGGAATCGGCCTGCATCTGCGGATCGCCGCCGCCGGCCATGCGCAGGATGCGCGCGTCGTCGTACAAGTCGACGATCGACACGTCGCCGTTGACGGTGCCGCGCTTCGCGGTGGTCGTCACGACCGGCTTGCCGGGCTGGAATGCGCGCATGGCCGGATCGGTCAGGTCGCTGTTTTCGGTGTCTTCGTAATGAACCAGCTTCGCGGCCGTCAGCCGATACTGCGTCGTGCCCGTCTGGTCGAGCTCGGTGACCGAGAAGTTGTCCGCGAAATAGTCGGGCGTGTGGCGCTTCGGCTGCACGGTGCCTTCGCCGGGCGGCGGCAGCGTCGCCTGCAGCAGCCACCACGTGATGCCCGCGAGCGCGGCGACCGCGACGAGCGGCAGCAGCTGGGTCCAGCGGAAATGCGTGTTCATCCGTCAGGCTCCGCAGGCAGCGGCGAGCAGCGCGTCGTAGCGGCGCTGCGCGCGCAGGATCGCGTCGCAGACTTCGCGCACCGCGCCATGGCCGCCGCGGGCCTCGGCCACCCAGTGCGCGCGGGCGATCACCTCGGGGTGCGCGTTGGCCGGTGCCGTCGCGAAGCCGCAGCGCAGCATCACCGGCAGGTCGGGCCAGTCGTCGCCCATATAGCCGCAGGCGTCGGCCGTGATGCCGAGCGACGCGATCAGGTCGCCGAACACGGCGAGCTTGTTCTCGACGCCCTGGAACAGATGCGCGATCTTCATTTCCTTCGCGCGGGCCGCGACGATTTCCGAGCGACGGCCGGTGATGATCGCGGTCGCGATGCCGGCCTCGCCGAGCAGCTTCACGCCGTGGCCGTCGAGCGAATTGAACGACTTCATCGCGTCGCCTGCCGCGGTAAACAACAGGCCGCCGTCGGTCAGCACGCCGTCGACGTCGAAAACCATCAGCTTCACGCGGCTCGCGCGTTCGGCCGCAGTCAGCGCTGCGCTCATCAGATCACCTTCTTCGAAAACAGGTCGTGCATGTTCAGCGCGCCGATCAGCACGCCGTCGGCATCGACCACCAGCATCTGGTTGATCCGGTGGCGCTCCATCAGTTCCACGGCCTCGACCGCGAGATGGTCGGGGCCGATCGTCCGCGGCTTGCGCGTCATCACGTCGACGATCGGCAGCGTGCGGAAATCACCGTCGCGCGCCAGCACGCGGCGCAGGTCGCCGTCGGTGAAGATGCCGGCCACGCGGCCGTCGGCGTCCACCACGGCGGTCATGCCCAGTCGCTTCGCGGTGATCTGGAACAGTGCGTCCGACAGCGTCGCGTCGAGCCCGACGCGCGGAACGTCGTCGCCCGAGCGCATCACGTCGCGCACGTGCGTGAGCAAGCGCCGGCCGAGCGCGCCGCCCGGATGCGAGCGCGCGAAATCCTCGGAGCCGAAGCCGCGCGCGTCGAGCACCGCGACGGCGAGCGCGTCGCCGAGCGCGAGCGCGGCGGTCGTGCTCGCGGTGGGGGCGAGGTTCAGCGGACAGGCTTCCTTCGAGACCGCGGCGTTCAGGTTCACGTCGGCGAGCGTGCCGAGGCTCGATTCCGCACGGCCGGTGATCGCGATCAGCTTCGCGCCGATCCGTTTCACGAGCGGCAGGATCGCGACGAGTTCTTCCGACTCGCCGGAATAGGAGATGCCGATGAAGACGTCGTCCGACGTGACCATGCCGAGGTCGCCGTGGCTGGCCTCGGCCGGGTGGACGAAGAAGGCCGGCGTGCCGGTGCTCGCCAGTGTGGCCGCGATCTTGCGGGCGATATGCCCGGATTTGCCGATGCCGGATACGACGACGCGGCCGCGGCAGCCGAGCAGCAGCGCGACGGCCTGGACGAAGTCGCCGTCGAGCTGGTCGCGCAGCGCGCGCACGGCGTCCGCCTCGATGTCGAGCACGTCGCGGGCGAGCGCGAGCGCCCGATCATCATTGATTTTCGCTATCATGCGCGGAGTATAGCAAAGGCGTTTGTTCGCCGCGCCGCGCCTTCGGACTCGTCCGATGCCGCATGCCCACCGCCACCACCCGCGCCCGCATTGCCGTGGCCCCGACGAACGAGGACGCTTCGCCCGTGATTTCCCCGCTCGAAATGACCCTGCTGCTGCTGCTGGCCTCGGTGGTGGGCGTCGTCGTATTTCGCTCGTTGAACCTGCCGCCGATGCTCGGCTACCTGACCGTCGGCATCCTGGTCGGGCCGCACGCGTTCGGCGTCGCCGCGGATCTGGAGCGGGCCGAGCATCTCGCGGAATTCGGCGTGGTGTTCCTGATGTTCTCGATCGGCCTCGAATTCTCGCTCGCGAAGCTGCGGGCGATGCAGCGGCTCGTGTTCGGGCTGGGCCTGCTGCAGGTGGTCGCGACGCTCGTGCTCGCGCTGGTGCTCGGCCTGCTGTTCGAGCGCTGGGTGCACATCACGTGGCAGGGCTGCATCGCGCTCGGCGGCGCGCTCGCGATGTCGTCGACGGCGATCGTGTCGAAGATGCTCGCCGAGCGGCTCGAGATCGAGACCGCGCACGGGCGCAACATCTTCGGCGTGCTGCTGTTCCAGGATCTGGCCGTGGTGCCGCTGCTGATCGTGATCGCCGCGTTCGGCGCCGAGTCGTCGAAGGACCTCGCGCTCACGCTCGGCTTCGCGGCGGTCAAGATCGTGATCGCGCTGACGCTGCTGCTGGTCATCGGCCAGCGTTTCATGACGCGCTGGCTGAACGTCGTCGCGCGGCGCCGCTCGCAGGAGCTGTTCGTGCTGAACCTGCTGCTCGTCACGCTCGGCGCCGCGTTCATCACCGACCGCTTTGGCCTGTCGCTCGCGCTCGGCGCGTTCATCGCGGGGATGCTGATTTCGGAGACGCCGTTCCGCCACCAGGTGGAAGAGGACATCAAGCCGTTCCGCGACGTGCTGCTCGGCCTGTTCTTCGTGACGACGGGGATGCTGCTCGATCCGCGCGTGATCTGGGAGCATCCGTTGCTCGTGTTCGGCTTCTTCGTCGGGCAGATCCTGTTCAAAGCGACGACGATCGCCGGACTTGCGCGGTTGTTCGGCGCGACGCCGGGCGTCGCGATGCGCACGGGCATCGGCCTCGCGCAGGCCGGCGAATTCGGCTTCGTGCTGCTGAACCTGATCCTCGACCGCCATCTCGTCGATTCGACGCTGCTGCAGGCGATTCTCGCGTCGATGCTGCTGTCGATGCTCGCCGCGCCGTTCCTGATCCAGAACGCCGACCGGATCGTGATGCGGCTGTCGTCGACGGAATGGATGCAGCAGTCGCTGCAAATGACGCGGATCGCGACGCAAAGCCTCAAGCAGCGCGGCCACGTGATCATCTGCGGCTATGGCCGCGCGGGGCAGAACCTGGCGCGCATGCTCGAGCAGGAAGGCATTTCGTACGTGGCGCTGGACCTCGACCCCGATCGCGTGAGCGCGGCCGCGACGGCCGGCGAATCGGTCGTGTTCGGCGACGCGGCGCGCCGCGAGTCGCTGCTCGCGGCCGGTATCCATCGCGCGGCGGCCGTCGCGATCACGTATGCGAACACGCCGTCCGCGCTGCGCGTGCTGCATCACGTGCACGAACTTGAGCCGACGCTGCCGGCGATCGTGCGCACGGTCGACGACGCCGATCTCGAGAAGCTGCTCGCGGCCGGCGCGACCGAGGTGATTCCGGAGATCGTCGAGGGTAGCCTGATGCTCGCGTCGCACACGCTGGTGCTGGTCGGCGTGCCGATGCGCAAGGTCGTGCGGCGCGTCGAGGAGATGCGCGACGAGCGCTACAGCCTGCTGCGCGGCTATTTCCGCGGCGCGGACGATGCGGACGACGACGATCACGAGCAGGTGCGGCTACAATCGGTGCCGGTCGATGCGCGCGCGGACGCGGTCGGGCGCTCGCTGGAGGAACTCGGGCTGTATGCGCTCGGGCTGGAAGTCACGGCGATCCGCCGGCACGGCATCCGCGGCGTCGAACCCGATCCGCAGACCAAGCTGCGCGCGAGCGACATCGTCGTGCTGCGCGGGCTGCCCGAGGCGCTCGCGCTTGCGGAGGAGCGGCTGTCGCGGCATCGGCGCGAACCGCCGGCCGCAGTCGCGTGAGTCGCGATTCAATAACCTGACCCGTATTTACTCGAAACGGTGCCCGATCCTCGCGCACCGTTTTTTTCGGAGAGTTTCATGCCGCATTCGTCGTCGGGCGCACCGCTCGATCCGGTCGCCTTCATTCACAGCCAGATCCGCACCGTGCCCGACTGGCCGCAGCCGGGCGTGATGTTCCGCGACATCACGACGCTGCTGCAGAGCCCGAAGGCGCTGCGCATCCTCGTCGACCTGTTCGTCGAACGCTATGTCGATGCGAAGCTCGACTATGTCGCGGGGCTCGACGCGCGTGGCTTCATCATCGCGCCGATCGTCGCGTACGAGCTGAGCGTCGGCTTCGTGCCGATCCGCAAGGTCGGCAAGCTGCCGTACAAGACGTGCTCGGAGTCGTACGACCTCGAATACGGCAGCGCGACCGTCGAGATCCACGAAGACGCGTGCCGCGCCGGCGACCGCGTGATCATCATGGACGACCTGATCGCGACCGGCGGCACGATGATGGCGGGGCGCAACCTGCTGCAGCGGCTCGGCGCGGTCGTCGTCGAAGGTGCGGCGATCATCGATCTGCCCGATCTCGGCGGCTCGACGCTGCTGCGCAACGCGGGGCTGCCCGTCTATACCGTCACCGAATTCGCCGGCCACTGAACCACTGGACGCCGGCCCACACCGCGAGGTCACGATGCCCAACTTCATGCTGTTTCTCGCCACGTCGATCGCGATCACGTTCGCGCCGGGTCCCGACAACCTGCAGGTGCTCGCGCGCGGCATCTCGCAGGGCCGCGCGGCCGGCTTCGTCGCCGCGCTCGGCTTCACGGCCGGGATCCTGTTCCATACGACGCTCGCGGCGCTCGGCGTCGCGGCCGTGCTGCGCTCGTCGCCGGTCGCGTTCCAGACACTGAAGCTCGCTGGCGCCGCGTACCTCGTGTGGATCGGCATCAAGGCGTTGCGCAGCCAGGGGCTCGCGAACGCGCACGCGCGTCCGCCGCAGCCGCTCGGCGCGATCTTCCGGCAGAGCGTGATCGGTAACCTGATGAACCCGAAGGTCACGCTGTTCTTCGTCGTGTTCCTGCCGCAGTTCGTCGATCCGCATGGCGTGCAGGGCGTGACGCTGCAGATGTTCGAGCTCGGGGCGCTGTTCATGCTGCAGACGGCCGTGGTGTTCTCGCTGTTCGGCGTCGGCGCGGGCGCGATCGGCGCATGGCTGAAGCGCCGCCCGAAGGCCGGCGTGTGGCTCGACCGGATCGCCGGCGCGACGTTCATCGCGATCGGCATTCGCGTGGCGCTGAAGGACTGAGCCCCATGACGTTTCCGTGCATCGCGGCCGCGCGCCGCTTCGATCCGGCCGCGCACCTGCGTTTCGAGATCGCTGGCGAGCAGGTCGGCTGGGTGCGTCGCCAGGACGTCGCGAAGCTCGCCCGCTGGCCCGACGTGTTCGAGCTGACCGACACGCGCGTCGTGCTGTCGGCGCGTTATGACACGGTCGACGCGCGCAGCATGGCGCTCGCGAGCGCGATCGGCGCGCTGGCTGCCGAGGACGCGATTCCGGGCTGGCGCGACGAGATCTACGCGATCCGCAACCGCTTCGACGATCCGCCGCTCGCGTATATCGAACGCGCTGCGTCGCGCTTCTTCGGCACACAGACCTATGCGGTGCACCTGAACGGCATCGTAGAATATGCGGTTGCACCGGGTGAGCCGACCGAGCCGCGGATGTGGCTCGGCCGCCGCAGCGCGACCAAGGCGACCGATCCCGGCATGCTCGACAACGTCGTCGCGGGCGGCATCGGCTGGGGCCTGGGCGTTCACGAGACGCTCACGAAGGAATGCTGGGAAGAGGCCGGCATGCCGGCCGAACTGGCGGCGCGGGCGATCGCGGGCCGGGCGGTGCAGGTGCTGTGCTCGCTGCCGGAAGGCACGCAGTCCGAACTGATCTTCGTGTACGACCTGCCGCTGCCGCGCGACTTCGCGCCGCACAACCAGGATGGCGAAGTGGCCGAGCACCTGCTGGCCGGTGTATCCGAGGTGATCGGCTGGCTGCGCGAAGGCCGCGCGACGATGGATGCGAGCCTCGCGATGCTCGACACGCTGCTGCGCCATCGCTGGCTCGCGGCGGCCGACGCGCCGGGCATCGACGCGCTGTTCGCGCCGGCCGCGTAACGCGCAGCACGCCGGCCCGAGCGCGGCCGAACGAACGGCCTATTTGACGAATACCGAAACGAAGGGAGTAGCGGTCATGCCGACCGATCACAGCTTTATCTTGAAACTGTCGTGCCCCGACCGGCACGGCATCGTCCACGCAGTCTCGGGCTTCCTGTTCGAACGCGCCAACAACATCCTCGATTCGGCGCAGTTCGGCGACAGCCGCACCGGCGAGTTCTTCATGCGCGTGCACTTCGTGCAGGACGGCGGGGGCGCGGATGCCGCGTCGGCGCTCGACACGCTTCGCAACGAATTCGCGCCGCTCGCCGAGCAGTTCGCGATGCGCTGGGAGATGCACGACGCGGCCGTGAAGCCGCGCGTCGTGATCATGGTGTCGAAGATCGGCCACTGCCTGAACGACCTGCTGTTCCGCTACCGCACCGGCCAGCTGCCGATCGAGATCCCGGCGATCGTGTCGAACCACAAGGAGTTCTACCAGCTCGCCGCGAGCTACAACATCCCGTTCCATCACTTCCCGCTCGTCGGCGGTTCGTCCGATGCGGCGAAAGCCGCGCAGGAAGCGCGCGTGCTCGAAGTGATCGACGAACACCAGGCCGATCTCGTCGTGCTCGCGCGCTACATGCAGATCCTGTCGCCGAACATGTGCCAGCAGCTCGCCGGCCGGGCGATCAACATCCACCATTCGTTCCTGCCGAGCTTCAAGGGCGCGAAACCGTACTACCAGGCGTTCGACCGCGGCGTGAAGCTGATCGGCGCGACCGCGCACTACGTGACGACCGATCTCGACGAAGGCCCGATCATCGAGCAGGAAGTCGAGCGCGTCGACCACAGCATGACGCCCGACCAGCTCACCGCGATCGGCCGCGACGTCGAGTGCGTGACGCTCGCGCGCGCCGTGAAGTGGCACGTCGAGCACCGGGTCGTGCTGAACGGGACGAAGACGGTCGTGTTCCGCTGATCGGCGGTGCGGGGCGGCCATCGGCCGGCCGCTGGCCCGGATGCAAAAACGCCGCGCCCTTGACGGGGCGCGGCGTTTTTTTTCGCGTGAAGCGCGTGACGCGCCGGGGAGGGGGCGTCAGATCAGCCGCAGCATGTACAGCTCGCGCTTCAGGTACGCATAGAAGATCGGTGCGGCGATCACGCCCGGCAGCCCGAACGCGGCTTCCATGATCAGCATCGCGAGCAGCAGTTCCCACGCGCGCGACTCGATCTGCCCGCCGATGATCTTCGCGTTCAGGAAGTATTCAAACTTGTGGATCACGACGAGGAACGCGAGCGACGCGATCGCGGTGCCCATGCTGACCGACAGCGACACCGCGACGATCAGCGTGTTGGAGATCAGGTTGCCGATCACCGGCAGCAGCCCGACGATGAACGTGACGAGCACGAGCGTCTTCGACAGCGGCAGCCGCTGGTGGAAGATCGGCAGCGCGACGAGCAGGTAGACCGCGGTGAATGCCGCGTTGATCGCCGAGATCTTGATCTGCGCGAACACGATCCGGCGGAACGACTCGGCGAAGCGCGACACGCGCGTGACGAGCGCGGTCGACAGCGGCCGGCGCACCTTGCCGTGCTCGACGCCGATCGCGATCATCGCGCCGATGATCATCCCGAACAGCACGTGGCCGAAGCCGCGCGCGACGCTCTTGCCGCCTTGCTGGAGCTGATCCATGTGCGAGTGCATCAGCAGCGCCGCCTTGGTCTTCATCTGTTCGACGTCGACCGGCAGCAGGTTCGCGATCCAGGCCGGCGTGCGGGCGCGCGTCTGCTCGACGATCTGCATCAGCTGGTCGAGCAGGCTCTGCAGGTTCGGCACCGTGTGCTCGAAGTGCTCGATGATGCCGATCGTCAGGCCGGTGAGCCCGCCGACGATCGCGATCGACAACAGCACGACGGCGACCCAGCGGGCGCGCATGCTCGTCGTGTGGCGTTCGATGACCGGCGCGATCGTGTGGATCAGCTGATAGACCAGCAGACCGGCCAGCAGACCGCCCAGCAGCTTGAGTTCGATGACGAGCACCATCGCGACGAGGGCGAACAGATAGCTGCCGATCTCGATCGCCGACAGCTTCGGCAGGCTGAAGTCGCTCGTCAGCCGCACGCTGCGCAGGTGCGGCTCGCGGCTCTGGGCGTCGCGCGACTCTTGTTGCTTCTCCATCGTGGATTCCTGTCGTTCGTGTGTCGTGCCGCGCGGTGGGCGGCAGGACGGCGGTTGCCCGGCGCCGCACCGGATTGGTGCGGATGGCGAACCTTACGACCGTAAAGTATAGCTGCCATTATGGTCCGCCACGGGGCTGTTTGGCTCGTGGTGTAAACGCAGAGGGGAAAACCGCGGAAGGGAAAACGATGACGCCGGCGCCGCTGGGGGCGCCGGGCGCGCGCGGCCGGCAGCCGCGCGCGGGACGGCAGTCGTCAGCCGGCCGCCGCCTTGCGGGTAGTACGCTTGAGCAGCGGCGCGAGATACTTGCCGGTGTAGCTCGCCTTCGTCTTCGCGACCTGCTCGGGCGTGCCCTGCGCGATGATCTGGCCCCCGCCGGCACCGCCTTCGGGGCCGAGGTCGATCACCCAGTCGGCCGTCTTGATCACGTCGAGGTTGTGCTCGATGATCACGACCGTGTTGCCCTGGTCGCGCAGCCGGTGGATCACCTCGAGCAGCAGCGCGATGTCGTGGAAATGCAGGCCGGTGGTCGGCTCGTCGAGGATGTACAGCGTGCGGCCGGTGTCGCGCTTCGACAGCTCCAGCGACAGCTTCACGCGCTGCGCCTCGCCGCCCGACAGCGTCGTGGCCGACTGGCCGAGGCGGATGTAGCCCAGGCCGACGTCGAGCAGCGTCTTCAGCTTGCGGGCGATGACGGGCACCGCGCTGAAGAACTCGTACGCATGCTCGACCGTCATGTCGAGCACTTCGCTGATGTTCTTGCCCTTGTACTGCACTTCGAGCGTTTCGCGGTTGTAGCGCTTGCCGTGGCACACGTCGCACGGCACGTAGACGTCCGGCAGGAAGTGCATCTCGACCTTCAGCACGCCGTCGCCCTGGCACGACTCGCAGCGGCCGCCCTTCACGTTGAACGAGAAGCGGCCCGGATCGTAGCCGCGCTCCTTCGCGGTCGGCACACCCGAGAACAGCTCGCGGATCGGCGTGAACAGGCCCGTGTAGGTGGCCGGATTCGAACGCGGCGTGCGGCCGATCGGCGACTGGTCGACGTTGATCACCTTGTCGAAGTGCTCGAGGCCTTCGATCGCCTCGTGCGGCGCCGGCTCGGCCGACGATCCGTACAGGTGGCGCGCGACCGCGTGGTACAGCGTGTCGTTGATCAGCGTCGACTTGCCGGAACCCGACACGCCGGTGATGCAGGTCAACAGGCCGACCGGCAGCTCGAGATCGACGTGCTTCAGGTTGTTGCCGTGCGCGTCGACGATGCGCAGCATCCGCTCCGGATCGGGCGCGATCCGCTCGTCCGGATACTCGATCGTGCGCTTGCCGACGAGATACTGGCCCGTCAGCGACTGCGGGTTCGACTGAACCTGCTTCGGCGTGCCTTCGGCGACCACCACGCCGCCGTGCTCGCCCGCGCCGGGGCCCATGTCGACGACGTAGTCGGCCGTGCGGATCATGTCCTCGTCGTGCTCGACGACGATCACCGAGTTGCCGAGGTCGCGCAGGTGCTTGAGCGTCGCGATCAGGCGGTCGTTGTCGCGCTGGTGCAGGCCGATCGACGGCTCGTCGAGCACGTACATCACGCCCGTCAGGCCCGAGCCGATCTGCGACGCGAGGCGGATGCGCTGCGCCTCGCCGCCCGACAGCGTCTCGGCGCTGCGCTCGAGCGACAGGTAGTCGAGGCCGACGTTGTTCAGGAAGGTCAGGCGCGCGACGATTTCCTTGATCACCTTGTCGGCGATCTCGCGCTTCGCGCCGTCGAGCGACAGGCCGTCGAAATAGCCGAGCGCGTCGCGCAGCGGCCAGCCGCTGATTTCATAGATGCCGCGCGCGTAGTCGCCGGTGCCGACCCGCACGTGGCGCGCCTCGCGGCGCAGCCGCGTGCCGTCGCACGACGGGCACGGCTGGTTGTTCTGGTATTTCGCGAGTTCTTCGCGCACCGCAACCGAATCGGTTTCGCGGTAGCGGCGCTCGAGGTTCGGGATGATCCCTTCGAACACGTGCTCGCGGATCGTCGTGCGGCCGCGTTCGTTGATGTACGAGAACGGGATCGTCTGCTTGCCCGAGCCGAACAGCAGCACCTTGCGGATCTTCTCCGGCAGGTCCTCGAACGCGGCGTCGATGTCGAATTCGTAGAACGCCGCCAGGCTCTGCAGCATCTGGAAGTAGAACTGGTTGCGGCGGTCCCAGCCCTTCACGGCACCCGCCGCGAGCGACAGCGACGGGTGCGCGACGACCCGCTTCGGATCGAAGAACGTGATCTGGCCGAGGCCGTCGCATTCCGGGCACGCGCCCATCGGGTTGTTGAACGAGAACAGGCGCGGCTCGAGTTCCTGCAGCGAGTACGAGCAGATCGGGCACGCGAACTTCGAGCTGAACAGGTGTTCGCGGTCGGTGTCCATTTCCAGCGCGATCGCACGGCCGTCGGCGAGGCGCAGCGCGGTCTCGAACGATTCCGCGAGGCGCTGCTTCATGTCCGGGCGCACCTTCAGGCGGTCGACGACGACGTCGATCGTGTGCTTGTCGTTCTTCTTGAGCTTCGGCAGCGACTCGACCTCGTAGATCTTCGCGACGCCTTCGTTCGCGGTGCCGCCGCCCGAGCGCACGCGAAAGCGCACGAAGCCCTGCGCCTGCATCTCCTCGAACAGCTCGACGTGCTCGCCCTTGCGGTTCGCGACCACGGGCGCGAGGATCATCAGCTTGGTTTCCTCGGGCAGCGCGAGTGCCGCGTCGACCATCTGCGACACGCTCTGCGCCTCGAGCGGGATGTCGTGGTCGGGGCAATACGGCGTGCCGACACGTGCGAACAAAAGTCGCAGGTAGTCGTGGATCTCGGTGACCGTGCCGACGGTCGAACGCGGGTTGTGGGACGTCGCCTTCTGCTCGATCGAGATCGCGGGCGACAGGCCCTCGATCAGGTCGACATCGGGTTTCTCCATCAGTTGCAGGAACTGGCGGGCGTACGCGGACAGGCTCTCGACGTAGCGGCGCTGGCCCTCGGCATAAAGGGTGTCGAACGCGAGCGACGACTTGCCCGACCCGGACAACCCGGTAATCACGACCAGCTTGTGGCGCGGCAGGTCGAGATTGACGTTTTTCAGGTTGTGGGTGCGTGCCCCACGGATACGGATCTGTTCCATGAACCTGGCGAAAATGGAGGGAACCAAACCTGCTACTATAACGGCTTTTCGAGGCCGTCGTTGGGGGTCCCCAGCCTTTGCAGCAGCTGGCAGCAAGGCGGTGTCCACGCCGGGGAAGCGGCCGCGCCGCACGGCTCGATGCGGCCCGCAGGCAGCCTGCGTGACGTCCCGAATCCGGCCCCGGAAAGCGGTCCCGAAATGCGGTCCCGGAAAGCGCCTGCCGGGCCGGTGGCCCTGATCTTCCGCCGCCCGCCGCCGGGCGGACATTCCGATCATTCGAAATTCATTCCCGATGTCCAATCCGTCCGCCACGTCTTCCCGCATGAGTGCGCCCGAACTGCGCGCGACCACGTCGCTCGCGGCGATCTTCGCGCTGCGCATGCTCGGCCTGTTCATGATCATGCCGGTGTTCTCGGTCTACGCGAAAACCATCCCGGGCGGCGACAACGTGCTGCTCGTCGGTATCGCGCTCGGGGCCTACGGCGTCACGCAGTCGCTGTTCTACATCTTCTACGGCTGGGCGTCCGACAAGTTCGGCCGCAAGCCGGTGATTGCGACCGGCCTCGTGATCTTCGCGATCGGCAGTTTCGTCGCCGCGTTCGCGCACGACATCACGTGGATCATCGTCGGCCGCGTGATCCAGGGGATGGGCGCCGTGTCGTCCGCGGTGCTCGCGTTCATCGCCGACCTGACCTCCGAGCAGAACCGCACGAAGGCGATGGCGATGGTCGGCGGCTCGATCGGGGTGTCGTTCGCGGTCGCGATCGTCGGCGCGCCGATCGTGTTCCACTGGGTCGGGATGAGCGGGCTGTTCGCGATCGTCGGCGTGCTGTCGATCCTCGCGATCGGCGTCGTGGTGTGGATCGTGCCCGATGCGGCGAAGCCCGTGCACGTGCCGGCGCCGTTCGCCGAGGTGCTGCACAACGTCGAGCTGCTGCGCCTGAACTTCGGCGTGCTGGTGCTGCACGCGACGCAGACGGCGCTGTTCCTCGTCGTGCCGCGCCTGCTGGTCGACGGCGGGCTGCCGGTCGCCGCGCACTGGAAGGTCTACCTGCCGGTGATGGGGCTCGCGTTCGTGATGATGGTCCCGGCGATCATCGTCGCGGAAAAACGGGGCAAGATGAAACCGGTGCTGCTCGGCGGCATTCTGGCTATCCTGATCGGCCAATTGTTGCTCGGCAGCGCACCGCATACCATCCTGATTGTGGCGGCGATCCTGTTCGTGTACTTCCTGGGCTTCAACATCCTGGAAGCGTCGCAGCCGTCGCTCGTGTCGAAGCTCGCGCCCGGTTCGCGCAAGGGCGCGGCCACGGGCGTCTACAACACCACGCAATCGATCGGGCTCGCGCTCGGCGGCATCGTGGGCGGCTGGCTGCTGAAGCACGGCGGCGCGAACACCGTCTTCTATGCCTGCTCGGGGCTCGTGGCGGCGTGGCTTATAATCGCGGCCAGCATGAAAGCGCCGCCGCGCAAGGCCTGAACCCTCTTTTCGGGCAGGCACCGGCGGCGCTCGCCGGCTTGCCCGGCGGGCCGCTCTGACGACATTCGCGGGCGGCCCGGCATCGAATTTACTGGAGAAACACATGGCATCCGTCAACAAGGTCATCCTCGTCGGCAATCTCGGCGCCGATCCTGAAGTCCGTTACCTGCCGAGCGGCGACGCGGTTGCGAACATCCGTCTCGCGACGACCGACCGCTACAAGGACAAGGCAAGCGGCGATTTCAAGGAAATGACCGAGTGGCACCGCGTCGCGTTTTTCGGCCGTCTCGCTGAAATCGTCAGCGAATACCTGAAGAAGGGTTCGTCGGTCTATATCGAAGGCCGTATCCGCACGCGCAAGTGGCAGGGCCAGGACGGCCAGGATCGCTATTCGACCGAAATCGTCGCCGACCAGATGCAGATGCTCGGCGGCCGCGGCGGTTCGGGCGGCGGCGGTGGCGGCGGTGACGAAGGCGGTTACGGCGGCGGCTACGGTGGTGGTGGCGGCGGTCGCGGCGGCGAACAGATGGAACGCGGTGGTGGCGGCGGCCGTGCCGGCGGTGCGCCGCGCGGCGGTGCAGGCGGCGGTCAGAGCCGTCCGAGCGCGCCGGCAGGCGGCGGTTTCGACGAGATGGACGACGATATTCCGTTCTGACGGAACGTCGGCATCCCGCACCGGAATGGGCCCGAATGTCCGAGTCAAGCCAATCGCTTGGCACGGACCTTCGGGTCTTTTTCCGTTTACGCCCCGCGCCCCGGAGACCGGCAGTGGCTGACGCGCTCCCCGACCTCATCGCCCCGCGGCTCGATGTGCTGTTCTGCGGGATCAATCCCGGCATGACCGCCGCCGCGACCGGGCATCACTTCGCGGGCCGGAACAACCGCTTCTGGCGCGTACTGCATCTCGCGGGCTTCACGCCGGACGAAATCGCGCCGAGGGACGACCGGACGATCCTCGCGTACGGATGCGGGCTGACCGCGGTCGTACCGCGACCGACCGCGAGCGCCGATCAGGTGTCGCACGCGGAGTTCGTCGCCAGTGCGGCCGTCCTCGAGCAGAAGATCGTGCATTACGCGCCGCGCTTCGTCGCGTTCCTGGGCAAGGCCGCTTACGCCGCGCTCTCCGGACGACGCGAGATCACGTGGGGCCGGCAAGCCGAGCATATGCAGCGCGCGGCCGTCTGGATCCTGCCGAATCCGAGCGGCAGGAACCGCGCATTCGGCATCGACGAACTGGTCGACGCGTATCGCGAACTGCGAGAAGCGGCGCACGCCGTTTCGGGCCGCCGGCGGCAGGGGGCGTCGGATGCCGCGCAATAAGCCCGCGACGTGCTGGCCGGGCACGCTGTTGCCGCGCGCGTTCTTCGATCGCGCGGCCACCGAAGTCGCACCGCAACTGCTGAACAAGATCCTCGCGGCAGCGGACGGCCGTGCCGGCCGGATCGTCGAAGTGGAGGCCTACGCGGGTGCGATCGACCCGGCCGCGCATACCTACCGCGGCAAAACCCCGCGCAATGCGACGATGTTCGGGCCTCCCGGGCATATGTACGTCTATTTCACCTATGGCATGCACTGGTGCTGCAACTGCGTGTGCGGTCCGGAAGGCGCGGGCACGGGCGTGCTGATCCGTGCGCTGGAGCCGCTGCACGGGCTCGAACGGATGCGCGCGGCCCGGCCGCCGCTGACGCGCGATCGCGATCTGTGCCGGGGGCCGGCGCGGCTCACCCAGGCACTCGGCATCGCCGGCGCGCAGGACGGCGTCGATCTGGTCGCCGCGCGTGAAGGTTTCGCGCTCGTGGATGACGGCATGGCACCGCCCGCGAACCTCGCGGGCGGGCCGCGCGTCGGCATTCGCGTCGGCCAGGAGCTGCCCTGGCGATGGAGCGTGCCCGGCAACCGTCATGTGTCGGGACCGCTGCCGCGCATCTGACGGATGTCACGTAGTCGCCACGATTGACCGGCTAAGCTGGTTGTTTCGACGTTTCGATCGAAGGAGACAGCATGCGGCGGGTCGTATTCAACCAGAAGGGCGGTGTGGGCAAGTCGACGATCGTCTGCAACCTGGCGGCGATCAGCGCGAGCGAAGGGTTGCGCACGCTCGTCATCGACCTCGACGCGCAGGCGAATTCCACGCGCTACCTGCTCGGCGACCGCGCGGCCGACGCGCATCCCGGCGTCGCCGAATTCTTCGAGACCGCGCTGACGTTCAACTTCCGGCCGGTCGACGTCGCATCGTTCATCCATCCGACGCCGTTCGACGGGCTCGACGTGATGCCCGCGCATCCGGACCTCGACGCGCTGCACGGCAAGCTCGAATCGCGCTACAAGATCTACAAGCTGCGCGATGCGCTCAACGAGCTCGACACCTACGATGCCGTCTACATCGACACACCGCCCGCGCTGAACTTCTACACGCGCTCGGCGCTGATCGCGGTCGAGCGTTGCCTGATTCCGTTCGACTGCGACGACTTCTCGCGTCGGGCCCTGTACACGCTGCTCGAGAACGTGAAGGAAATCCAGCAAGACCACAACGCGGCGCTCGAGGTCGAAGGGATCGTCATCAACCAGTTCCAGCCACGCGCGAGCCTGCCGCAGCGGCTGGTCGACGAACTCGTCGAGGAAGGGTTGCCGGTGCTGGCGTCGCGGCTGTCGGCGTCGGTGAAGATCCGCGAGTCGCATCAGCAGTCGACGCCGGTGATCCATCTCGAGCCGGCGCACAAGCTCGCGCAGGAGTTTCGCGCGCTGCATCGCGAACTGGTCGGGTGAGGGTGTCGCCGCAGCGTCCTCCCGGCAATTCATATGCGATCATTGAATTCGCCATTAATAATCCAGGAAACGATTTCAAAATAAATCTGCAAAAACGATTACATAAGCATCTGTCCCGTTTTCAATGCGCGCCCTTTTTCTAATAACGGGAATAATGACGGGGTAAATGTTGCGGCTGGCTACGGTAGGTTATGCTGTAAAAAGGTAAAAATCATTGTCGGACAAGGCGTTGCGACGCGACCCCATTATGAGCAAGCACCGTCATGAAGCGGTCGCTCCGAAAACTTAGGGTTTTCACCTATCATTAATGCCATTTAATTGACAATTAATCCATCTAGAATGGCTACCCTCAACTCTTCACAATCAATCGTGCCTGAGGGTTGTGAATAAGGAAGCAGGCCTTCGATCTGACTTCCATTTTCTTTACGTCTTCTCTCGCATTGCCAACAGGAGCGTGCCCGATGTCCGTATTTGCCCCCGAAAAATTCGCCGCCGATTATCAGTCCGGAATCGCCGCGTGGTTCGCGATTGCCCGTCCGGCAATCAATGGTTTCGAGGCAGTCGTCGAACTCAACCTGCAAGCGGCCAAGACGGCGCTCGAGGAATACGAGGACAAGCTGAAGAACGCGTTCAACGCGAACAACCCGGCTGCAGGCTTCGCGCAGCAAGTCGCCGCACCGCAGGAAGCCGCCGGCAAGGCCGTCGCATACGGTCGCCATCTGTTCGATATCGCCGTGTCGACGCAGGCCGAGTGGGCGAAGGTTGCCCAGGCTCAGTACGAAGAGAACGACAAGCGCGTGAAGGAAGTGGTCGGCGAGTTGACGAAGCATGCGCCGGCGGGTTCGGGCGCCGTGGTCGCCGCGCTGAATTCGGCGCTGTCCGCGGCGACCGCCGCGGCCGACTCCGTGCGTGCAGCGACGGGGCAGGCGATCGAAGCCGCGCAAAGCGGTTTCGACGCAGTCAGCGAAACGACGGCCCGCGGTGCCAAGGAGACCGCCGCCGCCGCTCGCAAGGAAGCCGCTTCGCGCGAGTCGGCTGCCTGAGCGCATGTCGCGCGCAAGCGCGACACTGATTGAGCGGCGCCGCCGGGCGCCGGCCGCCGCGTGTGCCGCGTGGCGTTCGGCGTATGTCCGGCCGCCGCAGCGTGCCCGGACACGGTCGGGGCGGGCGGATGCGCGGCACGCATGAGCGTGCGAACGTGCAGCCGCATCGCCGGCCGCATGGCGCTCACGCGCCGCCGCTGCGCGGTACCGGCACGCAATACGGATCGACCCACTGATTTCCATGCAGGAAGAGAACATGACGGACGTAGTGATCGTATCGGCCGCGCGGACCGCGGTCGGCAAATTCGGCGGTTCGCTCGCGAAGATCGCGGC